>JAFUKI010000149.1 GCA_017467815.1 Clostridia bacterium | reverse complement strand
TTCTTTTTTTTCTTCCGATGCACATTTTCAGCTTCTGCCATCGCCATCTCCATGGATTCCCGCCGGTATTTATTGATACCGTCAATCGATTGGTCGAATTTCTCATGCATTTTATTCAGGAAAGGAATCCGTGATTGTTTTCTTTCCGAATGCTCTATTTCATCATCATAAAGCATTCCAAAACAAGTGTAGAGCAATACCAGATTCAGAATAAAGCAGATGAGCCAATACAGATACACGCCTACACTGACAAGCTTCACATATTCCGAATACAACGGACCTGTGAGCAGGACAAGGTAATAGAGAAAATAGTACACTCCCATGAGGCGCATATTTCTTTTGGCTTTACTGACAATCTTCGGACAATCCGCACCGCCGGCAATTCCAAGAATACCGCAATACATAAAAATATGAATTCCGGCAGAAAATGCGGTCTTGGTACAGTCGATCAGAATATCCCAAAAACTGTCCGGTACAAAATTTCCCGTCAGCATCAGAACCGCACCTGAAATACAGGCCACGAGGAAAGCGCCCGCAGAAAACAATGCATTCATGAAGTAACGATTATATTGGGAGAGCTTGTAAAACGCATACAGCATCCAGAGCGCTCCCAATATATCCGTAAACAGATAAGTCGTTGACAGAGAGAAGGCAAACGTAAGAAAATAACTGCCTAATAATAAACCGAAACCCATAGTCTCACCTTTTCAATGATCATTCCTGAGCGTCATCACCGACTGTTCCCATACCGCAGCATTTCTTGTATTTCTTGCCGCTGCCGCAGGGACAGGGATCGTTTCTGCCGACTTTCTTATCTTTATTGACAACAGGTTTCTTGGGAAGGGATTTGCCGCCGGATCCAGCCATACCGGTAGCAACAGGTTTGGCAACCTCCACACGCTTCAGCTCTGCTGTGGGTTTAGGCATAACGGAAAGCAGCATACGCACTGTATCGTCACGGATCTCCATGATCATTTCATCGAACAAATCCGCACCGACCAATCTGTACTCGGAAATGGGGTTTCTCTGGGCATATGCCTGCAGACCGATGGTTTCCATCAGAGAATCCATGGCTTCCAGGTGATCCATCCATTTCTTGTCTACATTCTGCAGAAGAACGATTCTTTCGATTTCACGCATCTGTTCTTCGCCGAAAATTTCCTTTTCCTTCTTTTCGTACAGACTTACAGCACGTTCATCCAGTGTGTTCAAAATATTTTCGCGGATTTCAGCAGGATTGCCTTCCAGATCATTGAAATCCTCCTGGGTACAAAGGATACCCATATATTTATTCTTCAGACCTGCAATATCCCATGTGCTCATATCATCGTCATGCAGGGCACTGTTTACCGCATCACTGATGGAATTATGAAGCATATCCCGGATTTTTCCCTGCAGTTCCCCGCTGTCGTCCAATACTTCGGAACGCTGCTTATAAATAACGGTTCTCTGCTGGTTCATTACATCGTCATAGGCAAGAACATTCTTTCTGCGGTTGAAGTTCTGGTCTTCCAGTTTCTTCTGTGCTGACTCAATACCGCCGGAAAGAATCTTAGCGTCAATAGCCTGATCTTCTTCCAGACCAAGTCTTTCCACCACACCGGCGATACGTTCTGAACCGAACAGACGCATCAGATCGTCTTCAAAGGAAAGGAAGAATCTGGATTCGCCGGGGTCCCCCTGACGACCGGAACGCCCGCGCAGCTGGTTGTCAATACGACGGGATTCATGCCGTTCCGTACCGATTACAAACAAACCGCCGGCTTCTACAACCTTTTCGGTTTCGGGTCGGATTACTTCCTGATACTTCTTATATAACTCCCTGTAGTGCGCTCTGGCTGCCATGATGTCTTCGCCAACGGACTGAGAAGAGCCGGTTGCCAGTGCGATTACATTTTCTTCGTATCCTTCTTTACGCATTTCTGCCTTTGCGAGATATTCTGCATTACCGCCAAGCAGAATGTCCGTACCACGACCTGCCATATTGGTGGAAATGGTAACTGCACCAAGCTTACCTGCCTGTGCGACAATATCCGCTTCCTTATCATGATATTTCGCATTCAGAACGGTATGGGGGATTCCGGCAGCGCGGAGTTTACGGGAAAGTTCTTCGGATTTGTCAATGGATACGGTACCAACCAGTACAGGCTGACCTTTGGCATGACATTCTTCGATCTGCTTAATGATCGCATTAAACTTCCCGTTGCGGGTCTTATATACGGCATCCGGATGATCCACACGGATCATAGGACGGTTGGTGGGTACTTCTACAACGTCCAGATTATAAATTTCACGGAATTCATTTTCTTCGGACAGAGCCGTACCGGTCATACCGGACAGTTTGGAATACATACGGAAATAGTTCTGGAACGTAATGGTCGCGATGGTACGGTTTTCCTTCTGAATCTTTACCTTTTCCTTCGCTTCGATTGCTTGATGCAGACCATCCGAAAAACGTCTGCCGGGCATTAGACGACCGGTAAAGGCATCAACAATGATTACTTCGTTATCCTTTACCACGTAATCAACGTCACGTGTCATGGTACCGTATGCTTTGATTGCCTGATAAATATGGTGCGAGATTTCAGCGTTTTCAGGATCGGACAGGTTTGCAAGTCCAAAGAACTTTTCTGCTTTTTCCACACCGTAACGTGTCAGAGTAGTGCTCTTCGCCTTCTCATCAACGATATAGTCGGCTTCAACATCATCATGATCTTCCTTGCGGTCCAGTTCCTTGATAACGAATTTGGACAAACCTCGTGTGAAACGGTCCGCCATTTCGTAAAGTACATCTACTTCATTTCCCTGACCGGAAATAATCAGAGGCGTTCTTGCTTCGTCGATCAGAATGGAGTCCACTTCGTCCACAATGGCAAAGTTATGACCGCGCTGTACACGATGTTGTCTGTATGTCACCATATTATCACGCAGGTAGTCAAAACCGAACTCGTTATTGGTGCCGTACGTGATATCACAATTATAGGCAGCCTGTTTTTCGGCACGGGTCTGGTCATGCATGATAAGACCGGTAGACATACCCAAAAACTCATGTACCCTGCCCATTTCCTCACAACCCAGTCTTGCCAGATAGTCATTGACTGTGATTACATGAACACCGTTTCCCGAAAGAGCATTCAGATATGACGGCAGTGCCGCAACAATCGTTTTCCCTTCACCGGTCTTCATTTCCGCAATACGTCCCTGATGGAGCAAAATACCGCACATCAGCTGAACATCAAAGGGTCTTTTACCCAAAACACGGTCGGCAGCTTCACGAACAAGCGCATACGCATCAGGCAGAATGTCATCGAGAGTTTCCAGCGAATTGAGGCGCGCTTTGAACTTATCCGTCATTTCCGCCATTTCAGCGTCAGTCATGTTTTTGTATGTGTCAGCAAGATCATTGATACGGTGCACCTGCGGCATGATTTTCTTGATCTGTCTGTCACTGTAGGTTCCGAAAATTGAAGTTAACAATCCCATTTTATCCTTAACCCATCCGCTGTTTACGGATAAGTATTCCTCCACAATATTTTCAGTTGAAATTGTAAATGTATATTTTATTTATTATACTACATTTTTGGATATAATTGTAGTCACAAATGTAAATTTATTGAAAAACAATGGTATTTTTCTAAAATCGCGGATTCACTATTGCGATTTGGACTGATTTCATTTATAATAGTATCATGTTTTATACACAGAAAGGATACCGAAATGTCTGCACATATCAATATTGTACTTCATGAACCGGAAATACCGCAGAACACCGGCAACATAGCACGCACCTGTGCCGCTACCGGTTCTGCACTGCATATTATTAAACCCATGGGGTTTACGATAGATGACCGGAAACTGAAACGCGCCGGTCTGGATTACTGGCATCAGCTGGATATCACCTATTACGAAAATCTTGACGATTTTTACAATAGAAATCCCGATGCCCGTGTGTATTATTTCACCACGAAAGCCCCGCAAGCCTATACGGATATTCAGTATCCCCTGCCGGTTTATATCATGTTCGGCAAAGAAACCGCCGGGCTACCCGAAAATCTGCTAAAAAATAATCTTTCCCACTGTGTCCGGATTCCTATGCGTGAAAACCTGCGCAGTCTGAATCTCTCCAATTCCGCCGCAATAGCCGTATATGAAATTCTCCGTCAGCATAACTTTCCTATGCAGCAGACCGGCAGCGACTATCTGGACGCCAGCCTGTAATCTCTACAGCATGGGTGCTATTATTCTCAGTACGGAGCGATATGTTTCGCGCAGGAATCCCACTTTACAATCTTTTTCTTCGATTTTTCTGCAATTCGCAAGCATAACAGTATAATCCTTCTTGATGTCCCCCAACGATGCCGTGTTGTACATCCAGACACCGCATTCAAAATGCAGATACAGACTCCTGAAATCGAGATTTACTGTCCCCACCGTCGCGTAACGATCGTCACACAGAAATGTCTTTGCGTGCAGGAATCCCGGTGTGTATTCGTAAATTTTCACACCGTTTTGGATCAGTGACCTATAGTTAGCGCGGGTGGTTTCGTAAATCGTTTTCTTATCTGGAATCCCAGGGGTCATAATGCGTACGTCAACCCCGCTTTTTGCTGCCGTACATAATGCCTGTTTCATCTGTTCGTCGATGATCAGGTATGGCGTTGTGATCCATACATATTCTTTTGCACTGTATAGCATTTGCAGATATATATTTTCCCCAACAGGCTCATTATCCAGCGGTGTATCCGTATAAGGCTGGACAATTCCCTCTCCGCTGTACCGCATCATGGGATCCGGCTTATAAACGTCATAGGAAGTTTCTTTCTTTTGAGCATTCAGACCATGTTCCAGGTACTCCCACATTGTCAGAAAACGAAGCACATAACTCCACGCAGCTTCTCCGCGTATCTGGATTGCATTGTCCTTCCATTGCCCGTGAGGCTGTGTGATATTGATATATTCGTCTCCGATATTAATGCCGCCTGTGAACGCAATGTATCCGTCGATCACACAGATTTTTCTATGGTCCCGGTAGTTCTGGCTGGCATCAAGAACCGGTACGAAGGGGTGAAATACATTACATTTTATTCCCTCTGAACGCAGAATCTTCGGAACCCTGTAATTCAGGCGTGTTATACTGCCAAAGTCATCGTAAATTACACGGACATCTACGCCTGCCGCGGCTTTTGCCTTCAGCAGCGTGTGCAGTTCCTTCCACATACTGCCTTCCGCAATAATGAAGTATTCAAGAAAAATATATCTTTCCGCACTTTTAACAGCTTCCAGCAGCGCTGCGAAAAATGTCTCACCCGTGGGATAGTATATTGTCTCCGTATTTTTGTACGGCGGGCACATTGCCATATTGGTGATATACGCACTTTGTCTTGCAGCATCCGGATTTTCTTCCCTGAGCATATTGATCACATCGGATTTATCATCCATCATGATTTCCGATATAGAAGCTATACTGCTCATTTTTCGCAATGTTCTCTGCGACAGACGATTGCGGCTGAAGGCGAAGTACAGTGCAACCCCAACGGGGGGGAACATCAATACTACGATAATCCACGTAATCTTGTATCCCGGATTGTCGTCTGTGCGGATTATCTTGCAGACGCACAGCAAATTCAATATTGCGGATAAATACACAAAAATATAGAAATAGTTTGAAAAATATACGACTACAGCCAGCATGAAGAGCATTTCCACCAACAGAAGAAATGCAATGATCACTACCCTGCTGAACATAAACTTCAGAAGTTTACGGATCCATGACCATAGTCTGTATCGCTTTTTATAATCTTTCATTTTTGTACGCTTCATTCCTTTTTCTATACTATATTCTTCCTATATAATACACGATTTTATGCATAAAGTCAATGACACAAAATAGTTTATTATATTAACATTTTTTCTGATGTACTTTTTTTCTTTATTTATATAACAGCGAAAGTGTGTTCATGGAATATTACTTCCGGGGGACACATTTTTCGATACAGGTATTTAAAAAAAATATCGCCTTTGAAAACATGTTCCAAAGACGATATCCGATTTTACAGTATTATACAGATCAGTCCACTGCTACCTTCGTTTATTATTTTTGATAACGTCTCCCCAAACTTCCCTCTCGCATCCTCCGGCATATGTGCCATCTTTGAATTCAGTCCGTCGTTTACCAGTTCGTATAGGGTTCTGCCGAACATATTGGTTTCCCAGATCCGGTCAGGCTTTTGGGCAAATTCATTTTTCAGAAATTCAATCAGTTCCGTGGATTGCTGTTCTGTACCGACAAGTGGGTTTATTTCTGTTTCCACCATTGTTTGGATCATATGTACTGAGGGAGCTGAAGCTTTCAGTCTTACACCATACCCACCGGACTGTTTGATCAATTCCGGTTCCTCCAGCATCAGATCCTGTATCTCCGGCATAACGATACCGTAGCCTTTATGTCTTACATCATTGATTGCATTGGCAAATTTGTCGTACTCCTTTTTGACCTCAGCCAGTGACCGAAGTGCTGTCAGCAGTTCCGTTTCGTCCTTCATGGGAATTCCTGTAACTTCCGTAAGCAGGTAATAATACAGACTGTCCGGCAGAGACATCCGCATCATCACACAACCGCTGCCCGGTTCGATCTTCTCAACATCAACGTGGATATCTTCCGTATCCGGTACATACTCCATAACCGTTCTGGCTGTCATTTCTTCCAGCAAGTGACAGTTTTCCGGATTTACGGAATGCAGATTTGTCATGTAGTCTGCTGCTCCCTTGATATTTTCCGTTAATCCAGACAATAGAGGATGTGCGTTGTCCAGTACCGTTGTCCATACAGGGAGTCTGACAGTCAGTTCACGAAGCGGAAATTCCATGACGATCATTTCCAGAATATGCGAAATATCTTCACTATTCAATTCCATACAGTTTACCAGTGCTACCGGTGCATTGTACTTTTCTTCAAGGGTCATAGCAAGCCTTACGGCACTTTCCGATTCTGGCACAGCTGAATTCAGAATAATCGCAAATGGTTTCCCGATTTCTTTCAGTTCACGTGCTATTCTTTCCTCAGCGCCGATATAGTTATCCCTTGCAATCTCCCCCACTGTTCCGTCAGAGGTGACCAGCACGCCAATTGTTGCGTGTTCGTTGATTACCTTCTTGGTTCCCATCTCCGCTGCTTCCTCAAATGGTACCGGTGTGGGTGACCAGGGCGTGTGTACCATACGTGTTTCACCGTTTTCGTCCGTTCCGAGAACTTCCGGGATCAGATACCCAACACAATCCACCATTTTTATCCGACATTCCATATTTTCACCGATCTGTATTTTGACGGCTTCATCCGGCACAAATTTGGGTTCCGTGGTCATAACAGTCCGTCCGCCTGCACTTTGCGGCATTTCATCTCTGGCACGGTTTCTTTCAAATTCGTTGGAAATATTGGGGATCACTACAGTTTCCATAAAACGGCGAATAAATGTGCTTTTTCCGCTTCGCACCGGTCCGACAACACCTATGTATATGTCTCCGCCGGTTCTTTCGGCTATATTCTGATAGATATTCGTCTGATTCAAAAATGCGTCCTCCTGTCTGGTATATGCTGCATCTCAGTTTGTATTTCGCAATAACAATCTATGCAGCGGAAATACAAACTATACCAGGTAGAAGAACGCATTTTTAGTCAGCCTATAAATGTTTTGATAATACCATAAATGATCGGGATCAGCAAAGAAGGAAGCATATTGCCCACTTTAATACTCTTCTCCGCAAACAGATTTATACCTACAGCAAAGATCAGCACAGAACCTACCAGCGACAGATCGGAGATAATGGTCGTCCCTTCAACCAAAGGCTGTGCAAACCGTGCCAGAACGGTAAGCGCCCCCTGATATATTCCCATGGGAATAATGGAACAGATAACCCCTGCACCGAGAGCTGATGCGAAGATCATGGTGGAAATAAAGTCAAGGATGGATTTTGTAATCAGGATGTCGGGACCGATCCCAAGACCATCGTTGAAGGAACCGATGATGGACATGGCTCCAATGGAAACAACCAAAGTTGCGGTCACAAAGCCTTCCGTAAAGTGTGGATTGGAACCGGAAAAAAGCTTCAGTTTCTTAAGTTTATCCCCGGCAGATTCCAATCTTGCTTCGATCCTGCACAGTTCCCCGATCACGGTACCGAGCACCAGAGAAATGATCATCAGCATCGTTCCCTGTGTAGAAATTCCGTCTTCCGTGATTACCAGCATTTCCTGCAGTACGCCGGAAATACCAATGAACATCACCGCAATTCCCAGTGTTTTCATCACGGATCTCTGCATACTTTCAGGTATGCCTTTTTTGACGATCATCCCGATCGTACTGCCGGCAATGATTGCAATTACATTTATGATCGTTCCAAGTCCAATCATTTTACAAAACCTCTTTTACATAAACATTGATATCTGATCCGTCATGGACATTCCCTTGAGGGCACCGTTTCTTTCCAATATCTCCATGACAGATTTGGAAATCTTCGCTTCATTACGCAGCTCTTCAACAGAGAAAATATTCTTTGTGTCTCTTGCTGTCATAATATTTTCGGCAGCTGTCTCACCGATGCCGGGCAAGGATGCCAGAGGAAGACGTATTTTCCCATCTTCGGGAATGTATTTGGTTGCATGGGATTTCTGAATATTTACCGGCAGGAAATCATAACCGCGCTGGTAGTACTCGTTGATCAACATTAAAGCATCCGCAACATCCACTTCCTTCTGAGATATTTCATTACGCCGCTTATTCAGATCCGCTAGCACGGTCTTTACGTGTTCTTTACCGCCCATAACAATTTCGCCGTCGAATCCATCCGGCGCAGCAGAGAAATAAGCGGCATAAAATGCTACGGGATAATAAATCTTATACCACATCAGACGTATGGCGTCTATTACATACGCGGCGGCATGCGCTTTCGGGAACATATACCGGATCTTCTGCAGGGAGTCAATGTACCACTGAGGAACATCATGTTCCAACATAGCATCCTGCATATCCTGGGGAATGATCACACCTTTTTTATTCTTGCGGACAAATTCCATGATTTTAAAGGATAAACTCTTATCCATATGGAATTTGTGAATCAGTGTCATCATAATATCGTCACGACATCCGATAACGTCGGAAATCGTACAGATCTTGTTGGCAATCAGTTCCTGTGCATTGCCCAACCAGCAGCCTGTTCCGTGGGTAAGACCGGAAATCTGCAGAAGGTCAGTAAAGTTCTTTGGCTGTGCGTCCATCAATACACCGCGGATAAATCGTGTACCCATCTCAGGAAGCCCTAAAGTGGCTGTCTTGCTGTCGATCTGCTCCGGGGTTACTCCAATAGGTTCAGTGGATGTAAAGCTCTTATACACCGCAGGATCGCTCATAGGGACATCCAATACGCTGACACCGGAATATTCTTCCAGTCGTTTATACTTGGTCGGAATATCGTGTCCCAGAATATCCAGCTTCAGGATGGTGTCGTGCAGATATTTAAACTCAAAATGGGTGGTGATAATACTGGAATTCGGGTCATCGGCGGGATGCTGTACCGGGGTAAAGTCGTAGATTTCGTATTCCTCCGGCACGACAATGATTCCGCCCGGATGCTGACCGGTTGTACGTTTGATACCTACACATCCGTTTACCAGACGGTCTGCTTCGGCTCTGTTTACGGAAATACCCTTTTCTTCCAGATATTTCATAGCGAAGCCGTACGCGGTCTTGTCTGCCAGTGTACCGATCGTCCCAGCTTTGAATGCTTTGCCGGCGCCGAACAGGACTTCTGTGAATTTATGTGCATCGCCCTGTACGTCTCCGGAAAAGTTTAAGTCAATATCCGGCGTTTTGTCCCCCTTGAAGCCCAGGAAGGTTTCAAAAGGAATATCGTGTCCGTCACGTTCCAGAAATGTACCGCATACAGGGCAGTCACGGTCGGGCAGGTCAAATCCGGAACCGTATGCACCGCCTTCCAGAAATTCATTCCATTTACATTTCGGACAGCGGTAATGAGGCGGCAAAGGATTTACTCTCGTAATCCCCGCCATGGTTGCCGCAAAGGACGAACCTACCGAACCGCGGGAGCCTACCTGGTATCCCTTCGATTCGCTGTTTTCCACCAGTTTTCGTGCGATTATGTACATGATGGCAAAACCGTTTTTGATGATGGAGTTCAGTTCCCTCTCCAATCTCTCGGATACGATTTCAGGCAGCGGGTCACCGTATAACTCTTTTGCCAGATCCCAGCACTTGGTCGTCAGTTCTTCCTCCGCACCTTCGATATGAGGGGGATAGTTTCCTTCCGGAATCGGACGAATTTGCTCGATCATATCGGCGATCTTGTTGGGATTTTCGATAACCACCTGTCTGGCCACGTCTTCACCGAGATAGGAGAATTCTTCCAGCATTTCCTCGGTGGTACGGTAATAGAGTTTTGTTTCCTTGTCGGCATCCTTGAAATGAAGACCTGCCAGAATGATTCTGCGGTATATCTCATCTTCCGGATTCAGATAATGGGCATCACAGGTAGCACATACGGGAATATTGCACTTTTTCCCAAGCTCTACAATACGTCGGTTCAGTTTTTTCAGTTCTTCTTCATCTCTTGCAAGTCCCTGTTCGATCATGAAACTGTTGTTGGAAATGGGCTGGATCTCCAGATAATCATAGAAACGGGCAATTTCCAAAAGTTCCGATTCCGGACGTCCTTCTCTTACTGCGGTAAACAGTTCTCCCGCTTCGCAGGCAGACCCAAGAATAAGACCTTCACGCAGTTCTTCCAGACGGGAGCGGGGTATACGGGGATTACGACGATAATATTTCAGATAAGACTCGGAAACCAGTCTGTACAGATTCCGCAAACCGGTCTGATTCTTTACAAGAATGATCTGGTGGAAGGTTTTCAGCTTCAGCGGATCGGCTTTTTCGCTCATGGCGTAGGTCATACGCCCCACATCCGATATCCCTTCTTCTTCCAGTCGGTTTGTCATACAGAGGAAAATCTGTGACAGCATTTCCGCATCATCACAGGCACGGTGGTGATTGAATTCACCAAGGTTATAGAATTTTGCCAGAGTGTCCAGTTTGTGATTCTTCAGATCGGGATTCATATAACGGGACATGGCAAGGGTATCCAGATAGGGATTGTCGAACTGTATGCCCATATCCTCTGCTGCCTGCCGTATGAATCCTGTATCAAACACGGCGTTGTGGGCAACCAGCATTTTTCCGTCAGCAAAGGCAAGGAATTCCGGTAATACCTCAGCAATGGGCGGCGCATCCGCTACCATTTCATCCGTTATTCCGGTAAGTTTTACGATATTCTCCGGAATCGGTACGCCGGGATTGACAAACATATTGAACCGATCCAGAATCTCTCCGTTCTGCACCTTTACCGCACCGATTTCCGTAATCTTGCAGGTAGCAGCGGACAGACCCGTGGTTTCGATATCGAATATGACAAATACATCGGAGAAGGTGATCTCGTTGCCCTTGTATGCCGCACGGAAAGTATCGTCGACATAATATGCTTCAACGCCGTACAGCACTTTGATCTCGTTTTTCAGATCATCCGCAGCACCCATGGCGACGGGGAAACTCTGCAGATTGCCATGGTCAGTGATCGCAACCGCTTTATGACCCCAGCGATGTGCTGTTTTTACCAGTTCATCGGGCTTTATTGTTGCGTCCATTGCGGACATACAGGTATGCAGATGCAGTTCACAGCGTTTTTCCACGGCATTATCCGTGCGCTGTATCTGTTTGATCTGTTGGATATCGGTGTACTGCATATAAAGTTCACCATCGAAGCTATCGGCTTTTATACTGCCTCTTACTGCATAACTCTTGCGCTTGGACCATAAACTCATGGTTTCTTCAGCCTGTTCGATGGGCACCGTTACTTTTATGTACAAGGAAGCATCTTTATCTGTGACAGATATGGTAATAACGGTTTTGTCACCTTTTCTCGTATCCTTGGAGGTTATATCGAACACTTCACAAAGTATAATGGCATTTTTGGCGGTTTTGTGGATGGCACGGAGTGGTGTCGGGTTGATAATTTCAAAAGCTTCGCCGTACACTACGGAAGGCTCGCTTACATCAAATTTCATTTTTCCGCTGTGCAGGATGGTTTCCGTTTCCGCTACAACGGTATCTTCCCCTTCAAACAGTGAAGTTACCTTTGGCAATGCAGGCGCTGCTTCCTGTTCCTGCTGTTTGCTTTCCTTTTCTCTTGCCGCTTCTTCTTCCAGACGCTGTGCTTCCTGTACAATCAGTTGTGACTGGCTCTGCAGCTGCTGTAATTGCTGCTGCATGAATGCTTCGTATTCCGACTGAGCATTTTCCGACTGTGTAATTTCCACTTTGAAGCGCAGTCCGAATTCGCTGTGGATGATGTTGGAAATCACTTCTCCTGTCTGTGCCAGATCCAGCAATGTAATACCACCATGGCTGAAGGGGATGCGGATACGGATACAGTCATCGTTCATTTCAAGCTCGTATTTATTGAAAAAACCGTTGATGACGACGCCTACCCGTGCCGCTTCTGTAAGAATTTCGGGAATATACTCTTTGGTGAACAGTTCTGACGGATAGTGAGGGAGAAAATGAATATATGCCAGCTCATATACCTGCGCGATCTGGGTTTCCAGTTCGTAGATATCCTTCTTAAGAAACAGTTCCGGCAGGCTGCAGCTGACTTCTGCAAATCTTTTTTCCTTATCCAGACGTACAGTATTGTTTTCTGCCAGATCAAAAAATGCCTTCTGCTTTCCTACAGGGATATATCTTTTGAATATTTCACCTAATTTTCTCCCACTCATAGCTACCCTCAATATTCTGTCTTACTATTATTACGTGTTCAGATCTTTTATAATTTCATCAAGTAATGCTTTTACCAATTCATTTTCGGGGACTTTTCGCAGTATCTCCCCTTTTTTGAAGACCAGCCCGTTTCCGTCTCCTCCGGCAATACCGTAATCTGCTTCTCTTGCTTCTCCGGGTCCGTTTACCACACAACCCATAATGGCAACTTTCAGCAGTTTGCCTTTTGTATCCAGTTTGGAGAGGGATTCGCGGCACTGGCTCTGCAGACCGATCAGATCAATACAGGTTCTTCCGCAGGTGGGACAGGATACAATATCTACTCCTCCCCTGTGATCCAGCTGTAAAGCGCGCAGAATCTCTCTTGCGGCACGTATCTCTTCGGCAGGATCGGCGGTAAGGGACACACGGATGGTATCACCAATCCCTTCACTGAGAAGTGTCCCGATGCCGATTGCATTCTTGACCATGCCGGAATAAGCGTCTCCGGCTTCGGTAACGCCCAGATGCAGGGGATACTCCGACTGTCCTGCTACGATCCGGCACGCTTCAATCATGGACTGTACTGTGGATGATTTAATGGAAATTACGATATCGGAAAAACCGAAGTTTTCCAGAATCTCCGCTTGGGAAAGGGCGGATTCTGCCAGTGCTTCCGGTGTGGGTGAGCCGTATTTTTCCAGGAGTTTTTTGTCCAGAGAACCGCTGTTTACGCCGATGCGAATAGGTACACCTGCTGTTTTGCAGGCATTGGCAACTTCGGCAACCTTCCAGGACTCACCGATATTGCCGGGATTGATGCGGATCTTGTCTGCGCCCCGGCGGATGGATTCCAGTGCGATTCTGTAATCAAAATGAATATCTGCAACAAGAGGAATACGGCATCCGGCTTCTTTGGCAGCCGAAAAGATCACTGCGTCCTCCTCTCTTGGAACAGCCATGCGGATAATTTCGCATCCTGCCTCCTCCAGACTGTGTATCTGCGCGATGGTTCCTGCGATATCCGCAGCACGGGTATTGGTCATGGATTGTATGGTTATGGGATTGCTTCCGCCGATCCCGATGTTTCCGATTCTGATGCTTTTACTGTTGCGTCGCATATGCTCTCCAGTTTATTTTGGTGTGAATACATTTATTATATCATATTCTTTTCTAAAATTAAAGACAAAGATAAAAGAAATTGAATTTTGTCAGATTTATGCTGCAAGTAAAAGCAGTCCGATATCATTTTGATACCGGACTGCGGTTTGGTTCAGAATAATGCAAGAATGTCTTTGAATGTGATGACAACAAACAGTATCATCAACAGTACAAATCCTGCGAAATGTACGATACCTTCCACATTCGGGTTCACAGGCTTCCGTCTGATCAGTTCGATAATCTGGAACAGCAGTCTTCCTCCGTCCAGGGCAGGCAGCGGAAGGAGATTCATGATGCCCAGATTCATACTGATCACCACGGAAAGATACACCAGATCCGAAATACCGGATGATGCTGCTTCCCCAAGAGCTTCTGTCACGCCAACCGGACCCGATACGCTTTCCACACCGTATTTTCCCGTCACAAGATCGTACAGGGATTCCCAGATCATCTTGATCGTGGAAACAGAACGAAATACTGCGTGTTTCAGAACGGTAACCGGTGTTCTGGCTTCGGCAAATACGTAGAAGTCAATATTGCCGAATACCACGCCACTGTCCGTAAATGTCGGGAATTCCACGTGATCCAGCGTGATTACTTCGCCGTCACGTTCAATGGTTACGGAAATCGGTTCATATCCCTTTCGCATAACCTCATAAACCAATTCATTGGCAATATATACCCGTGTACCGTCAACTTTCAGAATCTTGTCTTCTTCTCTCAGACCATATTCGTAAGTCGATACGGTTTCAGTTTCTCTGAATTGAGCTATGGTTGTCGATGCCAGGGTCTCCTGTGTCATCACCAGGATACTCATCACCAGAATCCCTACGATAACATTCATGGCTGCACCCGCTATGGTAATGATGATCCTCTGCCATACGGGTTTTCTGTGGAAGGCATTTTCATCCTCAGATTCTTCATCTTCGCCAACCATGCTGACAAATCCGCCAACGGGAAGTGCGCGTAAAGAATAGGCAATTCCGGTTTTCCGGGAAACTTTTGTAAACAGTTTCGGACCCATGCCGATGGCAAATTCCCGGATGGTTACGTGAAACGCTCTTGCTGTCAGATAATGTCCGAATTCGTGGATAAAAATCAACAGACCAAAGATCAGTATTGCAATCAATATCGTCCAGATATTTATAATAAACACTTCCTATCTGCTCTCATATCGCGGTAAAATCCGTTCTGCTGTTTCTGTGGTCAGACGGACTGCCTCTGCTATGGAATTTTCGTCTTTCTCCTTACCGCCTGAAAGCGTTGTGTTGTCAAGAATATCGTTTACAGCTGCCGGGATCAGGTGGAACGGCAGTTTCCGTTTCAGAAAAGCCGCTACTGCGCTTTCATCTGCCGCTATTAATGCAGCCGGATAAACGCCATCCATACGGATCGCTTCTCTTGCCGTGTTCAGCAGGGAAAAAGTTTCTGTATCCGGTGCTGCAAAAGTGAGTTTTGCCAGTTCGCTGAAATTCAGTCCCGGTTCGCTCAGTTCTGCCCGATACGGGTGTGTCAGAGCATAACGAATGCAGGAACGCATATCGGGCGCACCCAGCTGTGCTATGACGGTATTATCAGTATACTCTACCATGGAATGGATTATGCTCTGCCGATGGATCAGAACTTCCACATCTTTTTCCGGAACGTCAAACAAACGTACGGCTTCCATGATTTCAAAGCCTTTGTTCATGAGTGTTGCGGAGTCAATCGTGATCTTCGGACCCATTTTCCATGTGGGATGGGCAAGGGCTTTTTCTACGGTAACATCACGCATTTCTTCCATGGTACATCCAAAGAAAGGGCCGCCGGATGCTGTCAGCAGTATACGCTTTACACTGCAGTTTCTTCCCGCGTTCAGACACTGGAAGATGGCGCTGTGCTCACTGTCTACCGGAATCATCTCACCACAGGACACGCGCAGACGCCGTTTGATTTCGTCACCGAGAGCGATGATGGCTTCCTTATTGGCGATTGCCAGACGTTTGCCGCTTTCTGCTGCTGCCAGTGCGGTGGGGATACCGGCGAGACCTGCTATACAATGCACAATACAGTCGGCATCCGTATCTCTTACCGCATGGATCAGTTCCTTTTGTGTTGTGATGATCTCCGGTACTTCACCACAGATTGCTTCTCTCAGTTTCCCGGCATCGTCATCACCGGGAACATAAACAAGCCTGGGATGCAGTTCATTCACCTGCTCGGCAAGGAGGGAGATATTCCGCCAGCCGGTTAGGAGTGAAACTTTAAGTCCCATCTGTTTTACCACGTCTACCGTCTGTGTGCCCACAGAACCGGTGCTTCCCAGAATAGCGACTGTTTTCATTTCAAGATTATTTCTGTTCATTTTTGCTTATTCGTTCAATTTTACTTTATATTCCGCTGTTAAAAAAATGTATGGGAAAATACAACCGACAGAATATAGACCACAGGTGCTGTTGCAAGAACACTGTCGAATCTATCCATTACGCCGCCATGGCCGGGAAACAGCTTACCGTAATCTTTGATACCATAGTGACGCTTGATCACGGATGCGATCAAATCGCCCACCTGGGAAATCACAGAAGCAGCCGCCCCCATCACCGCTAAAAGAATATAGTCCGATTCCATACCGGGGAACAGCTTTTTAAATACAATGCCATACACCACAAAGCTGATTGCCGTAAACACAATACCGCCGATACTTCCCTCGATGGTTTTCTTGGGACTGACCTCCGGTATCAGTTTATGTTTGCCAAACAGTCTACCCGTGAAATAGGCAAAAGTATCGCTGATCCACGCCCCTACAAAGGGAAGCAGATAGAAATAGGTTCCGTTTATACCGTTTCTCAGAAGAACAAGGCAGGTGAAGGATACAACAATATAGATTGTCATCATAAAGAATACAGCAAGAGCTTCTATGCTGATTTTGCCTTTTGAAAATACTGCCAGGACAAAATAATACAGCAAAAGAAGAAACATACTGCACGCAAGTATATTGATTACCTCAGCAGCTGCATTTTTCATATGCCAGGTTCCGGACAATGTACCTACAGCCTTCAACTTAAAAAATGCCAGAAAAGGAGCACCCACTGCGACGATATAGGTTGGAATGTAGAGAAATACGGAACCCATATTTTCCTTTCCGTCTTCACCGTCTTTTTTTTGTATACAATGCCACATCTCCCATACGGCTACGCAAGCCAGCAAGGCACTGGTAACAGGATATACGATCGTGTGGGAAAAAATACATATCGGAATAAAAGCACACAGCGCGACGATGGCCGTAACAATTCTGATCTTCATATTCTGTCTCCTTAAGCCTTGTCCAGTCCGCCCCAACGACGTTTACGTCCTGCAAAGCTGCGTACTGCTTCATCAATGTCATCTGCGGTCATTTCCGGCCACATTTTCTCTGAAAAATAATATTCGGTATACGCGCTTTGCCACAACAGAAAATTGGAAATTCGCAATTCTTTCCCGGTTCTTACTACCAGGTCGGGGTCGGGACAGTGACCGGTATACAAAGCAGCTGAGATATCTGCTTCTGTGACTTCTGTTTTTCCGTCCGCAAGTATTTTGTTGACGGCATTTACAATTTCTGCACGTCCGCCGTAATTCAATGCGATATTGAGAATATACGGTCTGTCGGCGGTGGTTCTCTCCAGCTTTTCCAACTTTTCTCTCATCGAAGAAGAAAGCGGCGTTTTATCACCGATAAAATGAAAGGAAATGTCTTTTTCGGCATCTGCCTCCACGGCATACTTTTCCAGTAGTCCCATAATGGCTTCAACTTCCGGTTTCGGTCTGTTCCAGTTTTCGGTGGAAAAAGCGTAGACCGTACAGCATTCTATCCCGATACTTTTACAATATCGTACGATTTTCTTGAACACATCTGCACCGGCTTTATGTCCGGCTTCACGGGAGAGATGCTTTGCGGTTGCCCATCGGCCGTTGCCGTCCATTATGAATGCAATATGGCGCAGTCCGGAAAGAGCCACCAATTCCTTTATAGTCGGTGTTGTTTCTGTTTTCTCTATCATAAAAATTACCAGCTAATTACAGTGCCCAACGCTCTCACATACTTTGCAATCACGATGGGCACCATATTGATCTTAGATAGCCATTATTTCCTTTTCTTTGTCAGCGGTAATCGCATCGATTTCTTTGATATACTTATCGGTCAGATCCTGAATGGCCTTATCGGAGCTCTTCAGTTCATCTTCGGTCATTTCGCCGTTCTTCTTCATGGCTTTGCTCTTGTCGTTTGCATCACGGCGGATATTTCTTACTGCAACTTTTGCATCTTCACTCTGCTTGACCAGACCTTTTTTGATTTCCTTACGTCTTTCTTCCGTCAGCTGAGGGAATACGAGACGAATAACCTTACCGTCGCTCTGCGGATTGATGCCAACATCGGATGCCTGGATTGCCTTTTCAATGCTTTTTACAGTGGAAGCGTCCCAGGGCTGAATAACCAGGGTCTTGGGGTCGGTTACTTTTACTTCAGCCATCTGTGTGATTGCTGTGGGAGTTCCGTAGTAATCTACCATAACGTGTGCCAGTACATTTGCGTTTGCACGGCCTGCACGGATTACGGAAAGTGCTTCCTGATAAGCAGCGATGGATTTCTTCATTCTTGTTTCAAATTCTTTGGTCTCCAGTTTCATAGTCTTGCTCCTTTATAGTATTTCAATTTATTTTAATAGTATATGGGTTCTTCCATTTTTTCATAGGTCACAAGAGTACCAATCTCTTCACCGGCAGCAACGCGTACTATATTCTCAGGATCTGCAAGATCGAAAATATAACTGTTGATATGCTGTTCTTCCGCCAGTGCAGATGCTGTTATATCGGTTGCACCCAGTTTCTTCTGCAGGCAGATGTCGTAAGAAACTTTTTTGTACTTCTTTGCATCCTTGTGTACACTGGGATTTTTATCATATACGCCGTCAACACTCTTTGCCATAAGAATCATGTCGGCCTGAATTTCGCAGGCACGTACGACGGTAGCTGTGTCAGTGGACACATACGGAATGCCGATACCACCGGCAAAGATCACAGGAGTGCTGTTTTCCATGTATTCGATTGCGTTCTTGAACTGAAATGTTTCAGTGAAACCGTTCATCGGAATGGCTGTCATTACCTTTGCATCCACACCGACCTTTTCAAGTGCATCCTGAAAACGTAGGCAATTGATTGTGGTTGCCAGCATACCCATGTGGTCAGCCCGTGCTCTTGTTACGTTTACGCCAAGCTTGCCGCGCCAGATATTGCCGGCACCGATAACGATACCCATCTGTACGCCCATATCCAGAGCTTTCTTTACAGCTGCAGAAATGATCTGGAGTTTCTTTTCATCGAAGATCTCAGAAACTTCTTCCTTTTCGATACCGTTCTCCACAATGATTTTCTTCTCTGCAAGGGCTTCTCCGGAAAGCTTCAGCAGAACACGTCGATAAGCGCATTTTTGTGCGTTCATATACAATGCCTTCTTCCTGTATAATGTTCTCTATTATTTTACAGTATAATCGTCCATTTGTAAATAGACAATTTGTAAAATCCCCAAAAAATCCCGCCATTTTTTCACAAATGACGGGATTTTGTATGAAATTCAAATTACTGCTTGCCGGTGAGCTTTGCGATCTCTTCTGCGAAATCGTCTTCTCTCTTTTCCAGACCTTCGCCTCTTTCGAACAGTACAAAGCTGTCAATAGAGATTTCCTGGTTCAGGGACTTAGCAACCTGTTCAACATACTTGCCAACGGTCAGCGCTTCGTCCTTAACGTACTGCTGGTCAACCAGACAGCTCTTTTCGTAGAACTTGCCGATACGACCCTCTACCATCTTTGCGATGATAGCTTCGGGCTTGCTGGCGTTCTTTTCGTCGTTCTTGATCTGCGCCATCAGAATGTTCTTTTCTTCTTCCAGAACGGATGCGGGTACTTCTTCTCTCTTAACGTATGTGGGAGGAGTACCTGCAGCGATCTGCAGAGCGATATTTTTTGCCATTTCGTTGAAGTCAGCGTTGTCCTTCATGCAGGGGCATACGTTGAACTTAACTACTACGCCAGCCATACCATTACCGTGAATGTAGGTGCTGGTAACACCTTCAACGACCTGGAAACGACGGATGTTCATGTTTTCGCCGATGGTGTAGATCATATCCTTCAACTTAGCTTCAACGGTGAATTCACCGTCATAAGGCAGAGCCTTCAGAGCATCCAGATCAGCGGGCTTGTTCTTTACGATAACGTCCAGAATGCCCTTAACGAAAGCCTTGAAAGTATCGTTCTTCGCTACAAAGTCGGTTTCTGCGTTTACTTCGATGATTGCAGTTACATCACCTGCAGTTGCGATGTCAACAACACCTTCAGCTGCGATTCTGCCTGCCTTCTTATCAGCCTTACCAAGACCCTTTTCTCTCAGAACCTTGATCGCTTCATCAAAATTACCGTCTGTCTCAACCAGAGCCTTCTTGCAGTCCATCATGCCGACACCGGTCTTTGCTCTCAGGTCATTAACCATTTTTGCTGTAATAGCTGCCATAACTTTATTCCTCCGTAATTTTATATTCGATTCTCAGTAAATAGTATTCATTGATTAGAACTTTGCAGGTTCAGCGTCTTCTGCTTCTTCAGCTGCGGTGATTTCAGCTTCAGCTTCGCCGAACTGTTCACCCTGCTTGCCTTCCAGAACTGCATCAGCAATTACAGAAGAAATCAGACGGATAGCGCGGATAGCGTCATCGTTACCGGGAATGATATAGTCAGCATCGTCGGGATCGCAGTTGGTATCAACGATTGCAACAACCGGAATGCCCAGCTTCTTAGCTTCCAGAACAGCGTTGTGTTCCTTGCGGGGGTCAACAATGAATACTGCGGAAGGCAGACCGTTCATGTTCTTGATACCACCCAGGTTCTTTTCCAGGTTGAACATTTCCTTCTGCAGGGCAGCAACTTCCTTCTTGGGAAGCATATCGAAGGTACCGTCTTCCTGCATCTTTTCCAGAGAACGGAGTCTTTCGATAGACATCTTGATGGTCTTGTAGTTGGTGAGCATACCACCGAGCCATCTTACGTTTACAAAGTACATACCGCAGCGTTCAGCTTCTTCGCGGATCGCGTCAGCTGCCTGCTTCTTGGTACCAACGAACAGGATGGAGCCACCTTCGGAAGCAGTGTCACGTACAAACATATACGCTTCTTCGAACTTTTTGATGGTTTTCTGAAGGTCGATGATGTAGATACCGTTACGTTCAG
>JAFUKI010000148.1 GCA_017467815.1 Clostridia bacterium | reverse complement strand
AGGAATATATCGCGCACCGAAGGTGCATATCGCATCCCATAGGGATATATCGCACGCGAAGCGTATATCGCGGACTTAAGGTAAAACCTTAAGTCCCATCCCCACATCCCCCAAAAATTTCCCTCTCCCCCTGTAACCCCACTGCCGAAAACCGTGCTTATATAATTGAACACCCCAAAATAAAGAAAGGAGTGGCAAAAATGGAAGATGGCAAAATAGTAGAACTGTACCTCTCCCGTGACGAATCCGCCATATCCCAAACCGCGGAAAAATATGGCAAAAAACTCCGCACCTTGGCTTACGGCATCACGGAAGACGGACAGGCGGCGGAAGAATGCGAAAACGATACCTACCTGCAGGCGTGGGATTCCATTCCGCCCCATGAGCCGAGAACATACCTGTACGCATTTCTCGCGCGGATCACCAGACATATCGCCCTGAATATGTGCCGCAGCCGGAATGCGCTGAAACGGAACGGGCATATATGCACCCTTACGGAGGAAATGGAGCAGTGCATCCCATCCCCCGACGATTCTGCCTGCCGGCTGGACGATATGGCGCTGACGGAAGCGCTCAACGGATTTCTGGCTGCCCTCAGTGAAGAAAAACGGAATATTTTCCTCAGGCGGTACTGGTTCATGGATTCCGTCGCCGCTATCGCCAAACGATTCGCATTGTCCGAAAGCAAAGTGAAAACCACATTATTCCGATGCCGCAGCCAGCTTCGGGAATATCTCGTGAAGGAGGGTTACAATCTATGAGAGGCAAGGATCTTCTGGATAAGCTGAACAATATTGATTCTAAATATGTAGAATCTGCAGAAAATGCGCAGAAAAAGAAAAATACAGCCCCCGTAAAATGGACAGCGGCAGCGGCGTGTGTCTCTCTGGCGGCGATCATCGGCGTGCTGGCATGGCATATGCAGGACATCCCCGACCCGCTTCCGCCGGATATCATCGAAACGGATACAGGGGAAACCGAACCCATACCGGAAACCACACCGGGTACGGAAACGGCGGAACTTCCCCTGGAAGCAGAAACGGGCAACACGAATCTTGGGGGAATTTCCCGTGATTATAAGGATATCTTTGTGGGCAGTGGGGAAATGGCGATCGAATGGTCGTGGGAATACAAGACCATGGCAGAAAAATTCACGGAACTGACCATAAGCGATGTGCAGTACAGTTCCAGCGGCAGGTATCTGGATGCTTCCCTGCTTGGAGGATTCCTTGGCACCTATGATCTGGTGGGATACGACTACAGCACCGATGAACGGCATACGATGGCTGCGGAAGTATACCGGATAGACGGCATTTCCGAGGATTCCATGGTAGCCGCCGGTCTGGATGGGAAGTATGTGATCTTCAAGGACCGCACGTATGATCCGCCTGCCACCTTCGGGGAGCTGCTGGACGAATACAGTCTGGCAGAAAATCTGCCGTTTGACCGGTTCACGGTATACGAAGGGCACACGGACACGGGGTATTTCAGTCTGGAGGACGACTGGTACATCTGGCAGATTTTAGAAGAATGTCGTGACGCCGCCTATGTGGAGGAGGACAGATGGGGTTGGATCGAAGGGGAATACCTAAGCTTCACCGCCACATCCGACGCGCTGGGGGTATATAAGAAGGTAGTATATGTAACATCCGACGGGGAGCTGCATACGAATGTATTTGAATACGGCTACATTTACGACATCGGAGAAGAAGCGGCAGGCAAGATTCTGGCATATGCGAAAGAAAACAGCACCGCCGCCCAGCCGGAACCTTACGTCAATTCGCTGGCAGGCACGCTTGTCGCCATTTCTGACGGATATATTTTAGCGGACGACACATTTTTATGTACGGACAAGGAAGACGGCATGGTATTCCGCATCCCGACCACGGATCTCCGCATCAGCCGGAGCATGACAGGAATTGAAGTAGGCGATATTATTGTAGTAGATTTCACCGGTGACATTGATGTGGAAGCAGGAAACATAGTCACCGGCGCCTATTCGATATCCGAAGGATTCATCCAAAACGGCGAAGTAGCCGTAATCGAATAAATGCCGGGAGGCCCCGGCGGGCAGAATCGGGTCACTTTCAGCTGAATAGGAGAGATACCCCACGGTACATTGATTGGGTTTAAGGAAATCTTCTATTTGGGAAGCCCCGGCAGGCAAAATCGGGTCACTTTCAGCTGAATAGGGGAGATATCCCACGGTACATTGATTGGGTTTAAGAAGCTCTCAAGTTTGGGAACCCCCGGCGGGCAATGTCGGGTCACTTTCAGCCGAATAGGGGAGATATCTCACGGTACATTGATTGGGTTTATGATCCCAGCCTTCGTTCTACAATCGTAAGAGCAACCATCGGTCGTCCGTCACCAAACATAAAACAGGCAATCGCTCAACGGAAATTATTTTCCGTTATTCGGCTGCCTGCTTTTGTATTCCATTTGATATTACATTATATCAATTTTTTTTGAAATACTGTTATTTTTATGCCAATTCAGGAATTGCAAATCGTACGTTACACCTCATCCGTCAGCCTTAAGGCTGCCACCATCCCCTGAGGCAGGTATGCCTCTTGGGGAAGGCTACACAGTTGGGGCGATTGGCGGGGGTATGTTTTTCACCAGTGGAGTCAGATAGAGTTTGGTCTATGCAGAAAACAAAAAATCCCCCTTTTTTCAAAGTTTAAAGTTTTTGGAAAAGAGGGAGGGGGTGCAGTTGAGAATTGCTTCGCAAATCTCATGAGGGAGAAATACTTTTTCGCAAAAAGTGTTTCTCCCTCCCCTGCAAAATTAAATTAAAAAATTTTTCAATAAAAAAACTCAATTCTGTTTTCTTACGGATAGATATTCGTGGTAGAAGCGGTAGTAGGGGCAGTTTTTGGCTTTGCGGAGGTTTAGTACGTCGTCTTCGTCCATGTGGTAGGCGGCGGTGCATACGTAATCGCCGGTTTCCGGGTCCATGTCGTAGTACATACAGGAATCACAGGACGTTTGTTTTTCTTCCTTTTTCTTTTTCATCATTTGTCCACCTCTCCGATTCGGCTGAGCAATACTTCCCTGTTGTTTTCCGCTTCGTCACGGAGCACCAGATCCAGAACATACCGGAGCGTTTCCCCGATTTTTCTGCCGGTGATGCCCATCTGCATCAGATCCTCTCCGGTGACCGCGAGGTCTTTCAGGGTATTCGGCGGATTTTCGGCTTCCAGGGCGGCTATTTCTCCGTTGAGCTTTGCCCGATCCGCCGCGTCTATCTCCCCGACAGATGCCAGAAACGCCGTCAGACGGTACAAATGCCGGTACCCGTTCTTTCCCGCCAGAAGCCGCAGGGTATACCGCCCCCTGTCCCCGGCAAATACGGGATAATCTTCCAGCAGCGCGAAGATCTCCCGTTCTTCTTCTCTGGACATCTTCAGCGACCGTACAGCCGATCTCGCCTTATCCCCCGGCAGATCCTTCATCAGCACCGCAAACCGCAGCGCACCGTCCGCCGCACAGGGCATATCCCCGTTCTGCAGCCGCAGGATCCTCTCCCCGGCAGTATGTACCCCATCCGCCGACAATTCCGGCAGTGCTTCGGATACAACATCGCCGTAACCCATCAGAATCTCCCCGGCGCACTTTCCGCCAAGCAGCTTCCGCAGTTCCACATGGATCCTCTCCCGGGAAATCCCCTTCAAAAGATGCGCCATGGCATGGATGGCAGGGGCAGTATCCCCCTCTTCGGGCGTAAAACCGAGTACGGAACTGAACCGGATCGCACGCAGGATCCGCAGTCCGTCTTCCGAAAAACGCTTCTCAGCCGACCCGACACAGCGGATGACCTTTCTTTCCAGATCCCCCTGCCCGTCGTACAGATCCACCAGACCGCGCTTGTGACTGTACGCCATGGCATTCACCGTAAAATCCCGTCTCGCCAGATCTTCCGCCAGAGAACGGGTAAAGGTCACATCAGAAGGATGCCGGTTGTCCAGATATACACCATCCAGCCGGTACGCCGTCACCTCCACGTTCATCCCATGGGTAACCACCGTTACCGTCCCATGCTGCAACCCCGTCTCCACAACACGCCAGCCGCGAAATACCTCCAGCATCTCCCCCGGTACCGCCGATGTGGTCACATCATAATCCCCCGGCACACGCCCCATGAGAGAATCCCTGACACATCCCCCCACAGCAAACGCCTCAAACCCATCCTCCTCCAACCTATCCATAACCCCAAGCACCGGCTCAGGGATGTACATTTTTAGTTGCATTTTGATTTTTTCTTGGGGAGGAACTTTTT
>JAFUKI010000147.1 GCA_017467815.1 Clostridia bacterium | reverse complement strand
TATGCTTCGGTTGAGTGTCGGGAGCGCGGACTTGATCCGATGGACACAAACCTCGTCGTTGCGGATGAAAGCCGTACCGACAAAACAATCTGCCTCGCCGTTACTCCCTCCCTCAAGAGATACGGCATGCCAGAAACAGAACAAAAATATGCAGATATCATCAATCAATCCAGACCGGTCTCCTCAAAACATCTCCCAATGTCCATGCTGAACCGTGCAGCACAGTTCTCGCCGTTTGCAGCACTGACCGGGTACGATGCCACAGTCAAAGAAACAGCTCGGCTGACGGATGAAAAGATAGTGCTTGACGAATATGCAAAATCCATGCTCAGTGATAAGCTGCAGATGATTGCGGAGCATATCGACGATCTGCCGGAGGTCACATTCACATACTTTGTCCCGGACAAAAAGAAATCCGGCGGTGCGTATGTATGCGTCACCGGGACAGTGAAAGAGATCGACGAATTCGAGCGGATCGTTGTTCTGGCGGATGGGACGAAGATTCCAATACATCATATTTATGAAATAGAGTCTGCATTGTTTGCTGAACTTGGATATGAATAAGAAAAAGGTCAATAGAGTATTCGCCTTACATTCTGAACGAAAAAGTGTTCAAAATGCGGCAAATCGACCCTATTGACCTTTTAGTTTTATAGGTTCATAAGAGTGTAGTCTATTGAACCGTTATTTCACTTCCGCACCGCCCCATTCGATCACGGTGAAGCCTTCACGCTTCGGAGCTGACAGTTCCTGTGCTTCCATTTCCACAAATTCATCCGATGACTGCCATGCCATGAACACACGGATGACTGTGTCCGGAGCAGGGGTGATTTCCAGCTTCGCAGATTCCGTATAGACACCCCCCTGGAACGAAATGATGTTATACGGATTCTTCTGCATCATCGGTAGCCAGAATACGATGAACTCGTTTGCTTACCGACGGTTCAGACCGAGCTTGGCAAGTGCATCATCAAGGAATGCAGCAGTATCTTCTCCCGTTACACAGAATCCTTTCGACAGATCATACTGTGTCAGTGTTTCGCCTTCCCAATAAAGATAGTTGTAGATCTGGCCTTTCTCATCCATCAGCGTGCCGTCGGGAAATGCCGTCACCGTCCAGCCATCGTTGTATTTGGGATAGGTGCAGGTCAGGCGTCCGCTGTAATCGAGCTTCACCGATACTTCGGTTTCTTCTTCGGGATAGAGGTAGATGACCGGTTTATAATCAGCATTGGGGTCAAGTTCGAAATCACTCTGCTCTACTGTAAGAAAATCGGCTTCGATGTGATGCGTATGATCATCATAATAGATGTTTTCGTATGTCACAAGTACCTGATCTCCCACACACCATTCTGAAGAGAGCGTACCGTTCAATTTGATCTGATACGGCATGGGGATCACAGGAGACGCGAAGAAACAGTTATCGTAGATTTCAGTGATGCGGATATGTCCGATCAGCTCGTCATCTGTTTTGGTTCGCTCAGATTTCTCCATCCATTCAGCTGTGTAAGTTTCGCCGCGATTACCAAATCCTGCAGATTCACGCTCCCACAGCGCATCAATGGATTTCCAGCAGTCGCCGGGGCCATATACCACAGTTTTCTCATAAGTTCCGTTTGCATGAATACGATTCCAGTGCACAATTTTGTATGTCAGTGCGGAATAAACACGGGTTCCGCCATCCTTCATCACTCCGCTGGGAATTGGTACAAACAGGACTGCCAGCAGCACAATTATGATGATAGGTATCCAAATTTTCTTTTTCATTGTACCTTCGCTCCTCCCCATTCGACTGCAGTGAATCCGGTTCGTTCAAACGGTTCGAATTCCTGCGGTTCGATTTCTATTGCACCTGTCAGCGGCTTCCATGCCATGAACACCCGGAGCAGACTGTCCGGTACAGGGGTAATATCCAATTCCGCTGCATCTGTATAGGCATCGGTCTGGAAGGCGATCAGGTTGTACGGATTCTGCTCCATCTGCGGCAGCCAGTAAATGATGAATTCGTTTGCTTCCCGTTCTGTCAAACCGATTTTGGCAAGCACATTTTCAAGGAATGCAGCGGTGTCTTCACCCTTTACACAGAAGCCACGGCTGAAATCGTACTGCGCGTGGGTTTCGCCCTCCCAGTACAGACAGTAATATTCGTGTCCGTTTTCATCGGTCAGAGTGCCATCAGGCGATGCAGTTACCCTCCAGCCATCGTTATAAGCAGGATAGGTGCAGGTAAGATCTCCATTGATATCCAGTTTTACGGTAACATCCATATTCTCAGTAGGATAGAGGTAAATAACCGGCTTTTCAGCGCGGACTTCCGGTTCAAACGGATCACAGGAAGCCAGCATAAACATCGAAATAACAGAAAGCATAACAGCAAAGATTTTCTTCATAGGAAACTCCTTTCTCATTTCAGCAGATCAACCAATGCATTGAATGTGCCTGTATCCATTTTCACGCACACGGGAATCAATCCGGCGAAGCGGACATAACCGCCATCATAAAGCCGCAGATGGATAGTCATCCCGTTGTTCATGTGGAAGAACAGATGATAAATCTCCCGATCATAGATATTCTTCTGTCCTTTATCAAGCGGCATATCATCAGTGTACATAAAGCTGCCTTTGTTCAGCTCTTCAACAAAGGCTTCAATCACCCCGGCAGATTCATCCGACAGTGTTTTTACATTTCCCAGACTTTTTACCCAGTCATGTCTTGTCTGGTATTCCACTCCCGAATAGTTGCCGCTGAGATGCAGGCGGTCTTCAAAGAGATCGGAACCTCTGAACAATGTCATTCCATTGTCATTGATATAGGTTGAAACCGAGCCATCCTCATATTTCATACAAAGCATGAAGGAAGGATCGAATCCATCCACAGTATAGAAATCACCGGAGACGCTGCCTGCAAAATCAACATATTCCTTTTTCGGGGTGAAACAGTCGATATTTCCTGTGGCTGTGCCCACATATTCCCCTGCAAGTTCGGGATGATCATGTATCCACTCATACTGTACGTACAGTCGTCCGTCATAGATGAAGAATGCCAGCAGATCGGCAGTTGAATTCGGTTCTATGGAAATCTCGGTTTTCGGAATTGTAACACCAAGAGCACCTGTATCACCACTGCCCGAAAGACCATCGGCTCCTTCAGCCATCATTTCGTTATCCATGCCGTCGCTTTCCGGATAGGATTTCATATTATAGAATCGACTGACAAACAGCATCCCACCAAGTATAATACAAGCACACGCCGCAGCGGAAATATACCGCATCCATATCCGGCTCCGTTTCAGAGGACTGCCTGACCGCAGCGTATTCACATCCTCCAGCAGTTCGTCATCAATATACTCCATCGCATCCATGATCAACTCTTTATTCACAACACGAAACCCTCCTTTTTAAGATACTCTTTCAGTTTTACACGGGTTCTGAACAGCATGGTTTTGGCCTTGCTTTCGCTCATTCCGCAGTAGGCAGCAACCTCTTTCAGCGGATCCATGTAATAATACCGCCCGATAAAAGTGCGCCGTTCATCCGGTTTCAGGGAGTGGAGGAATTTGTTTAACAATTCACCGAGTAGCCCCGCTTCTATTTCCTTTTCCGGTTCCCTGTGATCGGTCAAAACCTCCTCCATTTCGTCAAGCGACAGAGCAAATTCACCGCCCCTGCGTTTATCTGCATTTCTTTTGCGAAACATGCTGATGGAAATTCGTCTGGTAATCTTGCCGAGATAGGTAGACAGAACCACCGGCTTCTGCGGCGGCATGGAATTCCACGCGGCGAGATATGTATCGTTCACGCTCTCTTCGCTGTCCTCGGTATAATTCAGAATGTTACGGGCGATTTTCATGAGATAGGCTTTGTATTTTTCCTGTGTCACGGTGATTGCCGATTCGTCACGCTGCCAGTATAATGCCACGATCGCATCATC
>JAFUKI010000146.1 GCA_017467815.1 Clostridia bacterium | reverse complement strand
AGGCACAGGGCGCACTGGGACTGGTGAAAAAAGGCGAGGGCGTGCAGGCGATTTACGGCCCCAAGGCAGATGTGCTGAAATCCGACATCAATGATATTCTGTGATATAAGTGAGGCAGAGAATGAAACTTCTGACATTGAATACCCACAGTCTGATTGAGGAGAACTATCCGGCAAAGCTGAGAGAATTTGTGAAAATGATCGCCGCGGAAATGCCGGATATTATCGCACTGCAGGAAGTCAATCAGTCCATGGACAGCAGTACTGTGGATACAGCGATTCTGTCGGGGTACTGGCCCTGTACGGATACAGTGATCCGCGAGGACAATCATGTGTACAACATGGTAAGACTTCTTGCGGAAGCAGGCGTCAGTTACCGGTGGACATGGCTGCCGGTGAAGATCGGATATGGCCGGTATGATGAGGGGCTGGCACTGCTGAGTCTGCATCCCATTCTGGAAACGGATACAGCCACGGTCAGCCGTACGGACGACTACACCGACTGGCGTACCCGGAAAATAGTGGGTATCCGTACCGAAAAAAAGCCGGACGAATGGTTTTACAGCGTCCACTACAGCTGGTGGAACGATTCCGCCGAGCCTTTTGAACCGCAGTGGCAGAAGACCCTGTCCCATCTGAAAAAGAACGCCGGCATATGGCTTATGGGGGATTTCAACAATCCTGCCGAGGTGCGGGGAGAGGGGTATGATCTGGTGCAGGCTTCCGGCTGGCGGGACAGCTATACGGAGGCTTTCGTCAAGGATGACGGCATTACGGTGAATCACAGAATCGCCGGTTGGGAGGACCACAAAGACGGGATCCGGATTGACCAGATGTGGCACAGTCATCCCGTTTCCGTGACACGGTCTTTTGTGATCTGCAGCGGTGCCTGGTATCCGGTGGTGTCCGATCATTTCGGCGTGATGGTTGAATACAATGAAGGGTGTGAGAATGTATGAAACGAAGCGCAGGGATACTGCTGCCGGTTTCCAGCCTGCCTTCGCCGTATGGGATCGGCTGTTTCGACCGTGCGGCATATCGGTTTGTGGACTGGCTGAAAAAAGCGGGGCAGTCCTACTGGCAGATCCTTCCGCTGGGACCAACCAGCTTTGGAGACTCTCCCTACCAGTCCTTTTCCGCCTTCGCCGGGAATCCCTATTTCATTGACCTGGAAGCCTTTACGGAAGAAGGACTGCTGACGAAGGCGGAATGTGACAGAGCATTGCCCCGGACATCCGACAACCGGGTGGATTACGCCGCACAATACCGCAGCCGATTCCCCCTTCTCCACAAAGCATACCGGAACAGCGGCAAACCGTGCGGTACGGATTACGAAATCTTCTGCGGTGAAAACGGCTGGCTGGAAGATTACGCCCTGTTTATGGCATTGAAGGATAAGCACGGCGGGAAAGCCTGGAATGTGTGGGACGACAGCCTGCGTTTCCGGAAAGCCGATGCGATGGAGCGGTGCAAAACGGAACTGGCGGAAGAAATGGATTTTTACCGGTTTCTGCAGTACCATTTTTACCGGCAGTGGAAGGCACTGAAAGCCTATGCGGGGAAAAACGGGATCGGGATCATCGGGGATATTCCAATTTACACAGCATATGACAGCGCGGATACCTGGGCGCATCCCGAACTGTTCCGGCTGGATGCCGACGGTATTCCCACCGCAGTGGCAGGTTGTCCCCCCGATGATTTTTCAGCCGACGGTCAGCTTTGGGGAAATCCCCTGTACCGTTGGGAGAAACACGAGGAGACGGGTTTTCGGTGGTGGACGGAACGCCTGGCACATTGCTTCAAGGTGTATGACGTGGTACGGATCGACCATTTCCGTGGGTTTGACGAATATTATTCCATCCCTTACGGGGAAAAAACGGCACGGAAGGGGCACTGGGAAAAGGGACCGGGAATTCGTCTGTTTAAAGCAGTGGAGCAGTCGCTGGGGAAGCGGGATGTGATCGCGGAAGATCTGGGGTTCATGACCGACTCGGTGCGGCGGCTGGTCAAAGACAGCGGTTTCCCCAATATGAAGGTATTGGAATTTGCCTTTGATTCCCGGGATTCCGGCGGCGGCGGTGATCATTTCCCCCACAATTACGGCGAAAACTGTGTCGCTTACACGGGAACCCACGACAACCAGACACTGGTATCCTGGTTCAAAACCATCACGGAGGAAGAACGGCAAATGGCACGGATGTACCTGTGCGATCAATGCACACCGGACGAACAGCTGGGGGAAGGGCTGATCGGACTGATTATGCGCAGTGCGGCAAGGCTGTGTGTAATTCCCATGCAGGATTGGCTCAGACTGGATGACCGCAGCCGCATGAATACGCCGTCAACCGTGGGGAAAAACTGGCAGTGGCGGATGCAAGAGACGGATCTGACACCGCAGTTATGCAAACGGATCGGCAGCCTGACGAAATTGTTTAGCCGCTGACACAAATTAGTGTATCGCATTTGGCAGGGGAAGGATGGCTTTTTCAAAAAGTTTCCTTCTCCTGTCAAATTTTTTTCGAAAACCTATTGACAATTGAATGGTTGTTCAACTATAATAATATACAGATGAATGATTGTTCAACTGTTCAAATCAAAGGAGGGAAATCATGGAAATACATAAGCACAGTGAAGTATGTGAATGCGACATAGTCCATTCCGATGTGGTGGCGCATGTAAAAGAGGTAATGGAAGATACGGAGGTAGTGTACGCCCTGTCCGATTTTTTCAAAGTGATGAGCGACAGTACACGGATGCGGATCATGGCGGTGCTGGACAATGAGGAATTGTGTGTGTGCGACCTTTCCGCTGTATTGGGGATGACAAAATCGGCGGTTTCCCATCAGCTGAAGGTACTGAAAGACGCCCAGCTCGTGAAATTCAGACGGGACGGAAAGAATGTATTCTACACCCTGAAGGACGACCACGTAAAGACCATTCTGGAAATGGGTATCGAACATATAAAAGAAAGGGACTGACATGAGCATGAAGATCAAAATCAAATTAAACGGCCTGTGCTGTGCCAACTGCGCGGCAAAAATCGAAGAAAAAACCGCAAAACTGGACGGTGTGGGAAGCGTTTCCGTCAATTTTCTCACCGAAAAAATGATTCTCACCGCAGAGGAAGCCAAACTGGAGGGGATCAAAGAACAGATCGAAAAAATCGTACATAAAATCGAGCCGGATGTGGAGATCGAATATGTCTGATATGAAGAGAGATATTGTTGCGCTTTCTGTCGGTATCGCGCTGTTTGCTGCCGCCCTTCTGGTGCCGGAAAACATGGCGGTGCTGCGGTTTGTGCTGTTTCTTCTTGCTTTTGCCGTCAGCGGTGCGGAAGTGATCGCCAATGCTTTCAAAGGGATCTTACGCGGGAATGTCTTCAATGAAAACACCCTGATGGTGATCGCCGCAATCGGTGCGTTCTGCATACGGGAATACGGGGAAGCGGTGTTTGTGGTGCTGTTCTACCGGGTGGGGGAAATGTTTGAGGATTATGCCGTGCGGAAATCCCGGAAATCCATCCGTGAGGTTATGGCGATCTGTCCCGAATACGCCAATCTCCTCGTTGACGGTCAGATCCGGCGCGTGGATCCGGATGAAGCGGCAGTCGGGGACACCATCCTTGTTTCCGTGGGCGAGAAAGTGCCGCTGGACGGAATTGTGACCGACGGGGAATCCTTCGTGGATACTTCCGCCCTGACCGGAGAATCCGTTCCCCGGAAAGTCGGCGTGAACGACGAGATTCTCAGCGGCTGTATCAACAAAAACGCCGCCCTGCAGATAAAAGTCACCAAAACCTTTGAAGCATCCACCGTCAGCCGGATTCTGGAACTGGTGGAAAGTGCCTCTGCGCGAAAATCCTCCTCGGAAAAATTCATCACAAAATTTGCGAAATATTATACACCGGTGGTTCTGGTCTGTGCGCTTCTTCTGGCGGTGGTGCCTCCTCTGCTTATGGAAGGTGCGGCATTTTCGGATTATGTTTACAGAGCCCTGTCGTTTCTGGTGGTATCCTGCCCCTGCGCACTGGTGATCTCCGTACCCCTTGCTTTCTTCGGCGGTATCGGTGCGGCGGCGAAAAAAGGGGTGCTGATCAAGGGCGGAAATTATCTGGAAACCCTGTCCAAAGCGGAAAACGCCGTCTTTGATAAAACCGGGACTTTGACAAAAGGCAGTTTTTCCGTCCGCAGAATCACCCCGGCAGGCATGGACGAGGCGGAACTGCTGGAACTGACCGCCCACGCGGAAAATGTATCCCTGCATCCCATCGCCCAGTCCATCAAAGAAGCCTATGGCAGAAGCGTGGACATATCCCGTATCGGCACATCGGAAGAAATGGCGGGCTACGGCGTGAAAACCGTTGTGGACGGCAGAACCGTGCTGGCAGGCAACACGAAACTCATGAAAACCATAGGTGCAGACTGTCACGATAACGGCGAGGGCACATATGTACATATCGCTGTTGACGGAAGATATGCCGGAAATATCCTGATAGCCGACGAAATCAAAAGTGATGCCAAAAACGGCATTGCATTGCTGAAAAAAGCCGGCATCCGGAAAACATTCATGCTCACAGGCGACACCGGACGGACTGCGGAAAAGATCGCCGGTCAGCTGGGTATCGACTGCGTGAAAAGCGAACTTCTGCCCCATGAAAAGGTGGCGGAACTGGAGAAAATCCTGGCAGATGCCAAAGGAAAAACGGTATATGTAGGGGACGGAATCAACGATGCGCCGGTACTGGCACGGGCAGATGTGGGCATTGCCATGGGTGCTCTGGGCTCGGACGCCGCCGTGGAAGCCGCAGATATTGTGATCATGACGGACGAGGTGGCGAAAATCGAAACCGCTGTCCGGATCGCCAGAAAGACAATGCGCATCGCCGGACAGAACATTGTGTTTTCCGTAGCCGTAAAGGTGGGCATTCTGATTCTCTGTTCTCTGAATATTGTAGGCATGGACGTGGCGGTGTTCGGAGATGTGGGTGTTATGGTACTGGCGGTACTGAACTCTTTTAGGGTATTGAAATGAAAATACGCAGGGGGAGGAAAAACTTTTTGCGAAAAAGCTTTTCCTCCCCCTGCACCCCCTCCTTTTCAAAAAACTTGAAATAGGGGATTTGCGGCAGAGATACGGACACATTCAGATTTACTTGATTGTGTTGAAGTGTCTTTTTTGTTTTGGCTTAAGGAAAAAATATATGGGCAGCAATCACAGACGATTTGTATTTTATTTATTCCTTACGCCTTTTTGTCAGCCTGATTATCATACGTCTCCACACAGAATCCCTTGTGACCACAGCAGGTACAGGTCAGCTTCCGGAGTGTGGGGGTATGATTGGCCCAGAATGCTTCCTTGAATCGGGGTTTGAATACTTCGTGGCACTGGGGACAGATGTAGGCAACATGGTCGAAGTAGTATTTCGATACCCAGATGCCGAAGGGAATTGCCGCAAGGACATACACTATGAACGGCCACCAGATGCCGGTTGTGATCCAGAGAATGATGGACCCCCACTGCAGAATACTGATCGGAATCCCGGCGGCGAGCATGATACCATGCAGTTTTCTCATTTTCTTTTTGTTTTCCATTGTATAAGCTATATCACCGATGGATTCAACGGAGAAATTCTTTACGTTTTTCAGTTCCTTTCTGATTCCGTCCAGCATAGCCAGTTTTGCCAGCCGAGCCTCTGTTTCCTGCCGCAGAATCGCTTCCTGCTGTTCCAGCAAAACGGAAATAACATTGCCGGGATCTTCTTCGGACAAAAGTTCGCCGATGCTGTTTATGGAAATATCCAGATCCCGCAGAAAGCAGATGATCTTCAGCCGCTTTAGATCCTGTTCGGAATACAGCCGCCGTCCGCCCTCGGACAATTCGCTGGGAACCAGAATCTGCCGCGTGTCATAATACTGGACCGTCCGTACCGACACACCGCAGAGCTTTGCCATTTCACCCGTTGTATATTTTGACACAGCTTTCACCTCCTTACGGCTATAGTATACCACATGACGCCGCTTCACAAGCAATACCTTACGTCAGGGGATTTTTAGAATTATAGCAGAAAAATATGAAGTTTTCAATATGGAACAGCGGATAGGGAACGATATCATCCCGTAAAGAGGATCCTATCGGCTTAACCGATGGTTGATTATGTGTCCCGAACGGCATACAGTGCAAAACCGAGACCCTTGAGGCGCGTTTGTGGGAACAGAATACGTTGAAAGAATGCCGTAGGTTTCATGATGTCAACGATCCGATCCTGCTGCTGCATTTCCTGTTCCGGTCGGTTCTGTTGATTTTACATTTGTGCCATAATTCTCTCGTGAGAGTCCGCCAGAAATATTTACTTTTTTCACTAAAAATAAACTTTTTTTGACTTTTTTATTGACAAATAATGATGGGTGTGCTATAATAAGTTCACTGAACGGTAATAAATGTGTGTTCAGCTGTGGAAATGTATAAACCATTATTGGAATGTGCGAAATTTTATTGTTCGGTTTGTATGATTCATGTCAAATGACCGCTTGGTTTTTTGAAATAAATTTCAGGAGGACATCTTAGTATGGCAGCAGCAGCTCTGATTTGTGGTATTCTGGGTATTGTAGGTTCCTTTATTCCTGTAGTTCAGTATTTCACCACTGTTCTGGCAATTCTCGGTATCATCTTTGGTATCGTCGCCAGAAAGAAAGCTAAAGCAACCAACACTGGTACAGGTCTTGCCACCGCAGGTCTTGTTCTCGGCATCATCGGAACGATCTTTGCACTGGCTGGTATCATCTGTGCAGTTGCTTGTGCCGGCGCTATCGGCAGTCTGGCAAGCGAAGCAGCAATGGGCATGCTTTAATCGGTTGATAAGGATCGGTCATTCATTAAAGGTGACCGGTCCTTATGATTTTTTGGAGGAAATATGATCCCGAATATTACAATCGGCGCACAAACGATCAGTGCCTATTTGATATGTACATTGATAGGTGCGTTTGCAGCCGGTATTCTGACGATCAGGAAAACAGATAAGGACTATGACATGGAATGGCTTACCGTATTGCTGTGGTCAGCACCCGGACTGATCATCGGCGGCCATTTGCTGTATGCAATAACCAATCTGACAAATATTATCGCAGCCATCAAAGCCGGAGCCGGATGGTTTACCGTATTGTCCTATTTCAGTGGGAATGTATTTTACGGCGGTATGATCGGCGGTTTGCTTTCCGCGGTTATATACTGTAAGATCGCACATATTGATTACAGAAAATATACGAACAATGGCGCTTTATTTATACCGTTGTTCCATGTGTTCGGAAGAATCGGCTGCTTTTTGTCCGGCTGCTGCTTCGGTATGGAGTGTTCTGTGGGGTTTGTCTATAAATACTCCCTCATCGAGAGCGCCAATCATGTCCGTCGGTTTCCCATTCAGTTGGTGGAAGCAGCAGGCAATTTGATCATATTCCTGGTTCTGTACCATCTGTTCAACAAAAATAAGAAGAATCTGCTGTCTCTTTATTTTGTTCTCTACTCTATTCTGAGATTCACAACAGAGTTTTTCAGAGGCGATGACTACAGAGGATTTTTGTTTTCCCTTTCCACGTCGCAGATCATCAGTGTGATCTTACTGATCGCAGGCGTGGTGAGCCTGGCTGCAGCATACAAAAAAAGACACTCCAAACCGCAAAACCAAGTTTGAACGTGTCCATATCTCTATCACACCCCCTTTTCTGAAGTTTTTTGAAAAGAGGGAGGGGTCGCAGGGGAGGGAGAAATACTTTTTCGCAAAAAGTGT
>JAFUKI010000145.1 GCA_017467815.1 Clostridia bacterium | reverse complement strand
TGCCGAAGCGAAACCCCTCTAAGAACTCCCCCGCTTTATTGGTAGTGGAGTATGGTTTCATTTGCTGTTTGTTTGAGAAAAGCAATTTAGGATGCAAATCAGCGCTGACCGCGGAAGGGGCAAAAGAATAAAGTGAATATTGCTGACGGTTTACACTGTTAAAAAGTGGGTCAGTGCACAGAAATGAAGTACGTACAGGAAAAATATAGGCTACCGCGGCAAAAGTCTTACGAACACCTCTTGCCGCGGCAGCCTATATTACCCTTCAGTCAAATCATATCACTGTGCGTTGTTACAGGAAAAACATACTTTTCCACAAGCCTTACTCCACTACTGCACCAATAAATCGCGGTCAGCGCTAATCTGCATCCTAAATTGCTTTTCTCAAACAAACAGCAAAATGAAGCCTGCCTCCACTATTTCGCCAAGCGGGGGAGTTCTTAGAGGGGCCTCGCTTTGGCAGGTCCCTCTAAGTGCCGTCCGCACAGGACACCCTAAAACAATATTCAAAATAAAAACAAACCGTAGAAAAATAAACTAACATAAAAACCTAAAAATCAAGAACCTCACTCTGCCGGCGTATAACTCAAATACCCCATAATCCCCTCATACACATCGCTGCCGATCGTGTAAACAACCGTAGACTTCGGCAAAGTATAATAAACCCCACTGCCATCCAAAACCGCATTGCCAAAATAAACCTTGGCAGTGGCATCCATCATCGTAGTCTGCACATTCCCCGATGTGTCCGTCACATCAACGGATTTCTTGTAGGAAACTGTAATAGAAGAAACCTGATCAATTCCGTATTTCCCGGACATTTCTTCACTGTCCGCAGAATAATCCGCCCATTCCTCACAGTCCAGGGATGTAAATAAACTGTATAACCCCGCAATACCGTCCGCATCGGTCACCGTGTTCGCAGTTCCGTCTGCCGCGGTTACCGTGATGCCGGTAATGTATTCACTGCTGATATCCGTTACGGGAGTGTCCAAAACGATCAGATCCTCCAGCGTGTACTGGAAGTACGGCAGGAGAGCGGAGGAAATCATGTATACCCCTCCGTCATCATTGCGGAAATAGTACTCGCCGTTGAATGTGTTCATGTCACCTACCGCATACCGGTATGTCGTGCTGCCGTTGTAGGTGATGTGGATCTCATAGGACGGTGTGTCCAGTCCGTAGTCCGCTTCAGTGCCTTCTTCAACTTTCCGGGTGGCACCAATGGAGGAAATCGCCGCTGCCATAGTGGAAACCGTTTCCTGATTCAGCGGGAATTCCGTATCTTCCGTATATTGCCATTCCGTACCGCTTCGGGTAAAGGTAATCCATTCTCCTTCACCGACGCGGTAGGATAACCCGGTTGCCGTTGTGCTGTCCAGCTCGGCAAGCATGATGGCGGCATTGGCGGCTTCTTCCGCTGCCAGACGGTCTGCTTCCGCTTTGTCATTGGCGGCGGAAAGTGACGCATAGGCAATGCCCAGTACACACATGATGCCCACCAGTATGATCAGAGGCAGTGCCTTGTTTTTCTTTTTTCTGCGCTGCAGATTGGTATTTTCCGACACGGTTCTCCTCCTCAGCGTTTTCTTCTCTTAATCCAGACCACAAAGCCAATTACCAATATGCTGAGAGGCAGTACAAAAATTCCCACTGCGCTCCACAGGCTGATCTGACCGGCATCCAGCACCAGGGCTTCCACCTGCAGCTGCTTTGCCAGAATCGACAGGTTGATCTTATTCTCCGCCATCCAGTTTACACTGCCGATAAATACATCGGAGTTGCCGCCGGATACGTAATAGTCCGCATTTTCATCGGTAATGGCAGGAGAAGAATACCATACGAATTTGTATTCATCCCCTCTGGTACCGTCCGCTGTACCGTATACTGCCGCACCCACATAGCTCATACCGGTAACATCGCCTTCTTCCTTTTCCCATGTGGTAGCGTTGCCGGAGAGTATATCCTTCACATAGGCAGATGACGAGGTCGCCAGCATGGGAATGACTGTACCGCTTCCTGCACCGTTGTCAATGATGCCGTGCGCCATTTCCATCAGAACGTACTGAGTGGATTCGGAGATCAGGGACAGAGGACCCGTGGTTTTGCTGCCGAAAGAAGGCAGGAGGGTGTAGGGATAACCGGTGTAATTGCTGCGGTTTCCTTCTACAATGATGCCGTCCACGGATTCCAGACCCATTTCATTTACCAAAACAGTCATGTTCGGCATCAGCATTTCGCTGTAGGTATTATAGGCGGTGACCAGGATGATATTGCCGCCCTGGGAGAGATATTCCTGCAGCATTGCCAACTCATCGCTGTTGATATCCGAAGTGGGATTGTTGATCAGGATGGCAGAGCAGTCTGCCGGAATCGCATCCACCGTCAGCAGAGAGAATTCTGCCATCGCAATATTTTCGGCGGTCACGTATCCCTGATATGCGGTAGAGAGAGCCGTTTCACCGTGTCCGGTCAGGCTGTACAGTACCGGCAGGTCGTCACGGGATACATAGTCCACCGCCGTGGTAAAGGCAAGCTCCCCGTTGAAATAGGAAGTACCGGTGGGCTGCACTCCGTAGTACATATAATAGTAGTATTCTTCTTCAGTGTATTCCACCGTATAGATGTCATAATAATCCACCACATAATAGCGCAGGTCGCTTTCCACGATCACGCTGTTGGGGCTGACGCTTTCTTCGGTGTACTTTCCGATGAATGCCGGATTGGTCGCCGGGTCCACTGTGCTCACATGAATATGATCGCTCATGGATTCATAGCGCTCCAGAAGGGTCAGGATGGTGGAGTCCTCCGTGCCACGTTCAGCCACAAGGTACATCCGGATGTCCGAATCCAGTCCTGCCAGCACCGTTTCCGTTTCATCCCCTACCGTATACAGCTGACGGGAACTGTAGTCCAGCTTGGTGAAGGTGGAAGGCAGTTCGTTCACAAACAGATTCACCAGTACGCAGATCACGATAACCACTGCGGTCATGGTGATGCTGAAGGAGCCGATTTTTATGGTTTTCCGATTCTGAGAAAAGGAAGATTTTTTCTTGTTGTTCTTCTGTTCCGTATTCATTTTCACAAATCTCCTTTCTGATCAGGACCAGCGTTTCTTTTCCAGCGACTGTACAGTAAGATATACAAACAGTGCAATCACGGTAATATAGTAAACAATGGCGGTCACATCGAAAATGCCGTTGATAAAGGACTGGAATCTGTCAAACAGGGCAAGACCGGTCAGCAGATCCGGCAGCAGACCTTCAAACATGGTACTGTTCACAAAATACAGCACGGTTACTGCCAGCGCCAGCAGAACGGTCACACCTATGGCAACCGGGGTATTTTTGGTCATCACGTTTACGATCAGTCCGATCAGAACGGTGATAACAAGGAATCCCGCCAAAGATGCACCTGCCGTGGAGGGGATAAGTCCCGCAATACCGGACATCAGGTAAGTAAGCAGCAGTACTGCCACGCTGATAACAGCCGCAATTACCTGGCTTTCGGTGAGGGAGGAAACAAACATACAAATGGCAATCAGCGCACAGCCCAGCAGGAAAAATGCCAGAATGGAGCCGTATGCGCTGCCCAGGGTTACGGTGCCGTACAGGGACAGGATCAGGGGATAGAAGCACATAACGCCGATGGGTACTGCATACACGGTGACCATTGCCAGATACTTTGCCATAACCACTTCCGTCAGACTGACAGGCAGGGCATACAGCAGCTGGTCGGTTCTGGCGTGTTTTTCTTCCGCCAGGGAGCGCATGGTCAGAACGGGTACCGCGATCAAGAAAATAAAGATCACGCCCGACAGTGCATATTCAAAATTCGGATAGCCGCCGTTTAAATTGTATACAGTCATGTAGATACCGGTCATCAGCAGCAGGAAGGCGATAAAAATCACACCGGTCATACCGCAGAAATAGGACCGCAGTTCCCTTCTGTAAATCGCAGACATTCTCTTTACACCATCCCTTCTTATTTACCGCCGAACAGGGGCTTGTACTCCCCGTCGGTACCGTTGTCGTGTTCCGTTGTATCGCCGGCAGGTACTGCTTCCGTTTTTTCTGCCGCGGTTTCTTCCGCCGCCGGATCTGCCGTTTCTGCCGCGGTGCTGATGCCGAAGATCTCCTCGGTACTCAGCAATGTGTCTCCGCTGCCGGAAGCATTCTTTGTGTCACCCGTCAGCTCTAAGAATACCTTTTCCAGGGTGACTTCTTCGTAATTCATGGCTACAATGGGCATACGGCGTTCCGCAAAACGGAAGAATATATCTTCTCTTACATCCTTCCGCCCGTCCATGGTCAGCCGCATATGCACGCCTGCTTCCAGGGGTTCCCATTCCGCCTCTGCCACACCGGGTACGGACAGAGCCAGCTTTTCCGCCGTTTCTCCGTCCCCTCTGACTTCCATGTCGATATAGCTTTTGCCTTCGTACAGGGTGGTCAGGTTTTCCAAGGTTTCACTTGCCACGATTTTGCCGTGGGAGATGATGATGACATGATCGCACACCGCGCTGATCTCCGCCAGAATATGGCTGGACAGAATTACGGTATGTTCCTTACCCAGTTCCTTGATCAGTTCCCGGATCTCAATGATCTGCAGCGGGTCAAGACCTACGGTAGGTTCGTCCAGAATGATCACTTCCGGATCGCCGAGAATGGCCTGGGCGATACCGACACGCTGTTTGTACCCTTTGGAGAGGTTCTTGATCAGCCGGTTCTTCACATCTTGCAGGGCGGTCTTGTCGATGACCAGATCCACTGCGCGGTACAGCTTTTCCCCCTTCAGCCCCTTGGCTCTGCCCACAAATTCCAGATATTCTTCGGGCGTCATATCGGTATACAGAGGCGGCAGTTCCGGCAGATACCCGATGCACGCCTTGGCTTCGATGGGGTCCTCGTAAATATCATAACCGTTGATCGTCACCTGTCCGGACGTTGCGGCAAGGCAACCGGTGATAATGTTCATGGTTGTGGATTTACCGGCACCATTCGGTCCGAGGAAACCGTAAATTTTCCCCTTTTCCACCGTAAAGCTCACATCCCGCACCGCTTCAAAATCGCCATATTTTTTCACAAGATTTTTTACTTCAATCAAAACGGATACCTCCATACTGTTGACACATATTTCCGGATAACACGCGGAAACAGGTATTTGTCCATATTATAGCACGATTATCTGAACTTTTTTTGAACAATTATGAAGTATTGTCTGATTTTTTCATCACATTCCCTGTTTTTCCGGATTCCGGCGGAAGAATTTACGCGTCTGTTTGGGGCATAAAACAACAATGTGCCTCCCTTTTCCTTTCTTATCCCCATGAATCCCCCTGTACTTCACAAAAAAATTCACATAACACGGTTGCAAAATGACAGGTTCTGTTGTATAATAAATAAATAAGTATATTTTTTCAATAAATTCAGTTATATATAGTCTGTTTCTGACATACGCCGGGAACAGGAAAGGTACGGGTATCATACAGGATGAGCAGAGACATCGGTATTGATCTGGGAACTGCCACGGTGCTTGTCTATGTCAAGGGCAAAGGCATTGTGATCAAGGAACCCTCCGTTGTTGCAATCGATAAAAATACAGATAAAATATTGAAATTCGGCAGAGAGGCGCAGCTGATGCTCGGTCGTACACCGGGGAATATCACCGCGATCCGCCCTCTCCGTGACGGTGTGATCACCCAATATGACATCACACAGAAAATGATCCAGCACTTTATCAAAAAGACCGGGGGTGCCATGCTGTTCAAGCCCCGGGTCATTATCTGCGTTCCCAGCGGGATTACCGAAGTGGAAGAACGTGCGGTAGTGGATGCGGCTACTCAGGCAGGTGCCAAGCGGACTTATCTGATCGAGGAGCCTGTTGCCGCTGCCATCGGTGCCGGTCTGGATATTTCCGGTCCCAACGGTCACATGGTCGTGGACATCGGCGGCGGTACTACGGATATTGCCGTACTGTCTCTGGGCGGTGTGGTCGTATCGGAATCCATTAAAGTTGCCGGAGATAAATTTGACGAAGCCATCATACGTTATGTCAGACGGAAGCATAACGTCCTCATCGGCGAGCGCACGGCGGAAGAAATCAAAATCCGCATCGGATGTGCCTGGTCGAGAGAAGAAAACCGGTTCTTAGACGTAAAGGGACGCTGTCTTGTACAGGGTCTGCCCCGCATGGTGCGTATTTCCTCCGCGGAAATTCCCGATGCGCTGGAAGAACCGATCACCGCGATTATCGAAGCGGTATGTTCCGTTATTGAACGCACCCCTCCCGAACTGATCGGCGATATCCTCCACAACGGTATCGTTATGACCGGGGGCGGAAGTCTGCTGTACGGTCTGGACCGGCTGATCGCTTATGCCACCGGCATCCGTACCAGAGTAGCGGACAAGGCGGTCTCCTGTGTAGCCATCGGTACCGGACGCAGTCTGGAACATCTTTCCAGCCTTCCCGAAGGTGCGGTGAATCTGTCCCGTCAGAGAGAGATCCGCTGATTTTCCAAAACAGAAATTTCCAAGCATGATTGTCGCAATCGGCGGCAGAAAGGTTTACATATGAAAAAACAGGTAACAAAGACAATCTCATCACTGTATCTCTATACACCGGATTCCCGTCTTGATCTGGAAACGCTGGAACGGTTCCGTTATCTGCTGACGGAATGCTTTGATGTGGATCTGCTGCCTGAGAGAATTGAGGACGAATGGATCTGCGTCCTGATGATCGAGGATGATATTGATCCCATGTCCTATACCGTTTCCGTTACAGTACCCTTCCGTGAAATCCGTATTGAAGCCGGTTCTTCTGCGGCAGTATGGGAAGGCGCTGCCTATTTCCTCTCTATTTTCGGTACAGCACCCACTGCCGACACAGCAAAGCAGGCGCTGGTCTGCCACTCCTGCGCGTACACCAGAAACATACGGGAAAATCCCGTGGACAACAGCCGTCTGGTTCCGGTTTTCCGGTCTGAAAAGGAAACACAGATGCTTCCTGCCGATGCTGCCCACTCGGATGCTCTTTCCCCCGACTGGCTTTCCGGTCTGATCATGGCGGAAGTCAACCTGTCCACCGCAGCTTCCGATGCTACCTTCCGTACCGCTGCGGCACTGGTGGATTTCTATGCTTCCATGGGTGTGAACTGCATCTGGCTCTGTCCCGTCAACAACCGTGACAACATCGGTGACGGCTACAGCAACAGAGGTCCCCACACCATTGACTTTGTCTACACCGACACCCACGAAACCTCCGAAGGCTGGTCCGTGGTCCGTAAATTCGTAGATTATGCCCACCGCAGACAGATCCGCGTGCTTCTGGACGTGGTCTCCTGGGGGGTTATGAAGGGATCTCCCATCTGTGCCGGCCATCCCGAATGGTTCCTGCCCGCCGATGAAAAAGGCAGACGCTTCAACTGGGAAAACGAATCCCTGCGTAAGTGGTTTGCGGATATGACGGTGGAAAACATCCTCTTCACCCATGCGGACGGATGCCGTTGTGACGGTGAACCCTACGGCGCCGGATACGAAGTATGGGGGGAGATCCGCCGCAGACTGTATGAAAGCGGCAAGAAGGTCATTCTCATGTCCGAATACCCCACCGAAAGAAACGGCGTATTCGATATCGAACAGAAAGGTGTTGTGGGGGACGTTCCCTCTCCCTTCCTGAACGGCGCCGATCTGGCAGACAGTGTTCATTCCGGTACCTATCTCGGTATCCGGGACAAATACGAAAACGGCGGTACCGCACGGTATTACGCCAACAGCATTACCGACCACAATGCCCCAGAACGCAGTGTCAGCAAAAGCCGTATTCAGATGGGCTACCACGGTATTTTCGCACCTTTCATTCCCATCTGGTTCTTCGGGGACGAATTCGGTCAGGCACAGGCGGACACCGGCAGAGTTTACGACTCTCCCATTGATTTGGGACTTCTGGAAGTACCCAAAAACCGGTTCTTCTTTGAAGATATCAAGCGCATGATCCGTATCCGCCGCACGCTCCACGATATTTTCGACAGTTATCCGGACGACCACAGAGATGCCAACATCGTCTCCGTACCCGTTCACACTGCCGATCATACCGTAACACCGACCAACGGTTATCTGCGTTATTCCGACCGCCGGGGTATTCTGGTTATTCCTTCCGCCAAGGATGGTATGTACTGCTGTTCCATCCCCATGGACACCCTGCCCCACGAAGCGGATTCCCAGATCTGCATCACCGACCTGATATCGGATCGCGTAGTGGTACAGGGAACGGCGAACGAAGTTTCCCATGTTCTCATGCCCCTGTTCAAAAACCGTCTCGGTATTTTCCTGATCGACGTACTTCCCATGTAAGGCAGAATGAGGCGCAGTATGAATACAACAATACAAAGTGACCGCAGAGATTTCCGCATCGGTTTTTTTCGGATGCTGTTGGTGATCGCACTGCAGAACGTGATCGTTTACGGCGTCAGTCTGCTGGATAACATCATGCTGGGCGGCTACACGGAACTGGCGCTCTCCGGCGTTGCACTGGTGAATCAGGTTCAGTTTCTGCTGCAGATGCTGATCGGCGGGGTCAGTGACGGTATCATTGTCATCGCCTCCCGTTTCTGGGGTGAGAAAAATCCCGAAAACATCAAAAAGACCGCCAATATTGCCATGCGTGTGGCTCTTGGCATCGGGGCAGTCATGTTCCTCTTTGCTTTCTTTGCGCCCCACAGTGTTCTGGGTATCCTGACGGACAAGGAACACGTGATCGCGGAAGGCGTGAAGTATATGCGGATCATCTGCTTCTCCTATTTCTTCTTCGCCGGTACTCAGGTTCTGCTGGGGATGCTGCGCAGTGCGGAAACCGCTTTTGTGGGATTCATCAATTCCCTGGCGGCGCTGGTCTGCAACGGTATTCTGAACTACGGTCTGATCTACGGCAATTTCGGTATGCCGGAAATGGGGGTAAGAGGTGCGGCGATCGCCACGCTGATCTCCCGTATTCTGGAATTTCTGATCGTGGTTGTCTATCTGGCGTTCTTCGACAGAAAGCTGCATGTCAGACTGAAGGATTTCATTACCCTGCATATTGACATGGAGATCTTCCGGAAATTCATAAAAGTCAGCCTGCCCGTGGTCCTCTCCGGCGGTTCCTGGGGGATCGCACAGGCGATGCAGACCGCCATTCTGGGACGGCTGGATGAATCGGTGATTTCCGCCAACAGTATTGCCACCACGGTATTTTCCATTATGTCCGTTGTTGTATACGGCGCCGCCACTGCCACTTCGGTTATGATCGGCAAGACCCTCGGACAATGGAAAACCGAAAACCGACCGGAAGCGGAACGTATGGCTGAGATCAAGCACCGCGCCCGCTGGCTGCAGGTTGTCTATCTGATCATCGGTTCGGCAACGGGGATCGCCCTGTTCATCATGAAGGATATTATCATTGATGCCTACAACATCTCCGACGAAACCAGAACGCTGGCGATTCTGTTTATGACCGTTCTTTCCGTAACCGTAGTGGGTACCGCATATCAGATGACTTCTCTGACCGGTATTGTCCGGGGCGGCGGAGATACGAAATTTGTGCTGTTCAATGATATAATTTTTATGTGGGGAATCGTACTTCCCTCCTCCTTCATCGCGGCATTTGTGCTGGAACTGGAGCCTCTGTTTATTTTCATGTGTCTCAAGAGTGACCAGATTCTGAAATGTTTTGTTGCGGTTGTGAAGGTGAACCGATTCAAGTGGATCAAGAAGATATAATAAATGATGCTGCTGTTTGTATGGTGCTCATACTTACAGCAGCATCTTTGTTATTCTTTCATTCAAACTTCGTCAGCCTATCCCCGATTGCTTTCACGCGCACCGGATTCACCTTTACCACACGGCGGTCGTAGCTGATCAGTCCGTTGGTTTCTTCCTCAATATCGGACAGCTGGGTATACACAGCACCGCACAAACCGGCTTGGGCGGCAGGCAGGATCTCCTCCTCATACAGCTGTACAAAAGCGTCCTCAAAGGCGGATTGTTCTTTGAAGAAACGGTATCCGTATTCTTTATCGGGATCGAACGCATGGTTTTCCGGCTTGCAGGCATAACCGCCGAACTCGGACAGGAACACCGGTTTCTTTCCCCGCCGGAATCGGTACTTTCTGAAATATACGTGTTCGCTGACCACATCGCTGTCCACATCCCCGAACCAGCCGGATGCGGTGTCGATGAACCGGCTATCGTCCAGTTCCCGCAGACGGGCATACATCTCGCTGCCGCAGAACTGTCCCCAGCCTTCGTTGAATATGGTCCATCCGCAGATACAAGGGTGGTTCGACAGCTGCTTCACGGCGGATTCCATGCCGGAGAGGAACTTTTCTCTGGTTTCTCTGTTCCGGTGCAGGAGACGGTCATTCCGTTTTTTCAGTCCGACGGTGGGCAGTGCGGTGTCGCGGATAAAGGAATACTTCCCGTTGTTCACCATATCCTGCCATACGATCATCCCCAGCCGGTCACACTCTGCATAGAACACCGCCGGTTCGATCTTGATGTGCTTCCGCAGGGTATTGAATCCCAGGGATTTGGCAAAGAGAATATCCTTGGTATAGGATTCCGGGGATGCCGGAGTGAAAATTCCGTCGCTGAAATATCCCTGATCCAGAAGTGCGTGGAAGAATACAGGCTTGCCGTTCAGACATAACCGGGGAATGCCGCCGATCTCCCTTGTTTCCAGCGTACGCAGGGCGAAATAGGAACGGACGGTATCCTCACCCGACTGCACGGTAAAGTGATACAGATGGGGATTCTCCGGCGTCCAGGGGATGGGATTTTGGGGAGCAACCACCGCTTTACCGTCACGCAAAGGGATAACTTCTGTCCCGTACGGCATCTCCACTGTCAGATCCCCTTCTTTTATACCCCGTACCGTAATCTCCGCCTGCTCCAAAGTGCATCGGATATCCAGAGATTTCACATACGTTTCCGGTACGCTTTCCAGCCACACCGTCTGCCAGATGCCGGACACCGGTGTATACCACATTCCACCCGGCTTGCGGCTCTGTTTTCCGTAGGGGAATACAAGATCATCCATCCGGTCCGCCGCTTTTACGATCAATGTGTTTTCTCCCGGACGGATAGAATCGGTAATATCGAAGGAGAACGCTTCGTATCCCCCCTCGTGTCTGCCGGTATACACACCATTACACCAGACTTCCGCTATCTGATCCACCCCGCCGAAATGCAGGATCACTCTGCCCTTTACAAACCCTTCCGGCAGAGAAAACTGTGTGCGGTAGTACAGAAATGCCTTTTCATCGGGTACACGGTGTATGCCCGACAACAGGGATTCCGGCGGAAAAGGTACGCGGATCTGTTCCGGGAAAGTCTCCGGTATATCGGAAGATTCCGTCACGGCAAAATCCCACATTCCGTTCAGGCACAGAAAAGATTCCCGTACAAGCATGGGTCTGGGATAGCAGTTCCACGGCTGACCCTGCAGTTTTTCTCCTTCGGGGGTGTATAAATCCATCATCAAAACACTCCTTCGCAGTATTTATCTCTTTACTCCAGAAAATGTTTGTGCTATAATGACCTCAACAAATCCTTTACGAATTTCGGAGGCAGATTATAAAAATCCTGACAGTCGGTACCGGCGGTTATGCGACAGTGTATGTACGCGGATTGCTTGCCAACACGGATCCTTCCGTCGAATAGACAGGCGCTGTGGAGAAATTTTTTGACAATTCTCCCATGAAAAACGAGCTTACAGCAGCCGGCATCCCGGTTTACAGCACCATTGAAGAATTTTTCGCCGAACATACGGCTGACCTGACCATCATTTCCACACCCACCTTTTTTCATGCGGAACAGAGCATTTACACCCTTTCGCAGGTGAGCTGACCAAAATGTACGATTCCATCGAAGCCATCCGCACTGACACAACCCCTGTCTGCACGGAGAAAACGGCGGTATGCCACACAAAACTGATCGAATCCCTTTACAGAAACGTCCCCATCGTAAACTTCCCCGCCGACATACAGAAGGAAATGGAAGCCGAAGACCGTCCGCACATCGAGGGTCTGGACGAAATGCTGGACAAGGCATATGCGGAAGGCAAACTCCTGTCCGAACTCGGCTGCCCCCACGCCACCCCACCGCATTCACCATAGAATAACCCAAACCAATCTTGAAGTTTTTTGAAGAGGGGTGCGGAGAGAAACTTTTTATCAAAAAGTTTTTCCCCGCTTTTTCAATATATCCCTCAAAAAATCCCCTAAAAATGAAAATTGCGTATCACACCACCGAAGCGGTATCATACGCAGGTATTTCAAGCTGCTACCCGGATTTGAACCGGGGACCTCGTCCTTACCAAGGACGCGCTCTACCAACTGAGCCATAGCAGCATTTTGTTTTTGTGAAGGCGTTTTGCCTGTCAACGGGTATTATTATACCACATTCGTTTTCGGTTGTCAATAGTTTTTTTGCAGTTTTTCGAGAATTTTTCCGGATTTTTTCTGCAGAGTATTTTTGTCGTTTTTTCGGTCTTGTATTCAGCGATATGATCAGAATGACATAAAGCCACCTGACATTCATCAAAGATCATTCCAACCCGTCCCGGCGATATTTCAGGCAGATCAAGCTGTGAGGCAGCAGATAAAGGTATTGTCATTTCAGGAAAAGTGTGGTATACTATATCCAACAGGCAAGTTTTTGCTGATCTATGATCTTTATTCCATATTATAAGGAGTTTACCTTTATGTCCAATACATTCATGGCCGGTGCTGCCCGGGCGGAGATCACTCCCGTTGTCGGCACCTTGTTGTACGGTTATCATCCCAAGCACGTCAGCACCGGTGTCCGCGATCCGCTGACCGTTACCGCCGCTGCTTTCCGTCAGGGAGACGACACCGCGGTTCTGCTCACCGTTACCGTATGCAGCTTCCAGACCGCACTTTCCGATGAGATCCGCGAAAAGCTCAGCGAGATCTACGGCATTCCCGCCGGTCGTTTTATTCTTGCCGCTACCCACACTCACTCCGGTCCGAATCTGACGGGTATGGAAGGCTGGGGCGGTATCAACCGTGAATATGCGGACAGCATCCTGATCCCCGGCATCATCAAGGCTGTGGGCGAGGCGCTGGAAGGGCTGGAACCGGCTGAACTTGCCATCGGAGAGATCCGCTCCGAAATCGGCATCAACCGCCGTGAACAGCTGAGAAACGGACTGATCGACCTGGGTCAGAATCCCTGGGGTGCCTTTGACCCCCACATGGTTTGTATCGCCATCCGTGCCGCCGAATCGAAAAAAGGCATTATCAACATCATCCATTACGGCTGTCACAACACCGCTGCAGGCAGAAATCCCGATATCACCAAGGACTGGGCCGGCATCATGACCGACCGCCTGGAAGCGGAGACCGGTATTCTGACCGCATTCTGGAACGGCGCGGAAGGGGATGTAGGTCCCCGTCTGTCCAACGGTCTGACCACCGGCTGCGGCGATGTCCGTTATGCGGAAGAACACGGTGCCTATGCCGCCATGGATGCCATCCGTGCCTACCGTTCTGTGGGCGGCTACACGCCCGGCAGACTGACACTGTTCGAAGGGGAAGTCAAGATTCCCTACAAGCCTCTGGCAGACAGAGAGTACGTCAAAGAAAAGCTGGCAAGCTATACCGATCCCGATTCCCTTGTGAATTTCCGCAAACTGGAATATGCCCATTACAAGGCCATCGAGGAAGTGTATGAAGCCGGTATTCCCGAACATGACACCCATTACCGCTATCCGCAGACCATCCTTTCACTGGGCGATGTTGCCTTTATCCCCTTCCCCTTTGAAATCTTCTCCGAAATCGCCCTCCGTATCCGCAAGCACGCCCCCATCCGCTACGCCCTGAGCCTGTCCAACACCAACGGCTACAATGCGTATCTTCCCACGGAGGATCAGATCGTAAGAGGCGGTTATGAAATCCAGTGCTTCCTGTACAGCGGTGCGTATACACTGGTAAACCATGCCGATCAGGTTCTAATTGACGAAAATCTGAAGCTCATGGGTGTGGATTACAGCAAGGAGATTACGCTGTCTTATTGATGGACGGTATCCACTGAATAAATACAAACAAGGGATCGTTATACCTGACACCTGTTTGCGGTGCAGGAAACGCATCCCTTGTTGTTTTTGGTTTATGTATAGCGGTTATTCCCCGATCTCAAATACAAGATCCATTTTGATGATCTTTCCGTAATCATTCATATCAGTCGGGATAAATCCCACGTACCGGTATCCTTTGGCGGCATATTCGTCGATGATCTGTCTGTGCTCTTCCGATTTTGCACCGATGAATTTGCCCACACGTACGTTTACATATTCATATTTTTTCATAATATTACCACTCGTATTCAAAATCAATCTTCTGTGCCACGGAATCGTCTACAACGCAGATGAATGTCTTGCCGCTGTTCAGAATCAGCTCATCTCCGTTGCGGTATTCCAGATGGATGGGCGTTGTTTTGCCCTCTCTGCTCCAGTTGATGACCTTGCGCTTGCCGTTGGTGATATAATATCCCTGACCGCTGCCTACCGTTGCTACGGAAAGACGTCCGGCTTCATCTCCGGGAATCAGGCTGATCTCGGTAAACAAAATGATGACATTCTTGACGGATAGCTGTTCGCCGGTGAGGGCATCCACCTGCTTTTCGCCGTTGTACTGATAACGCCAGTATTCGCCGGTTTCCGTATCGTATACAAAATCCACCGTCTGTACGCTGGTAGACTCCATTCTTACATGGGTAGCAGGACTGCCGTTTATATGGTTGTCCGTGTTTTCATCATAGAACTTGAAGGGATTCTCGAAGGTTTCGTCATGGGTTGTGGGGTAACCCTTGTATTCGATGGCAGCGGCAATTTTCGCACCGGTGGTCATCAGGCTGTGTTCCATGCCCATGTTCGTCCATCTGTCCATATCTCTGTAGAACGCTTCATTCGGCAGATACATATTGACGCCATCCAGGTTATTGATACCGCGCCATTCGATCTTGGAATATGCGTCCGGACTTCCGCCTGCGTGAACATACAGAGCGTTATGGTTTGCCAGGAAATCCACGAAATAGTCTCTGGAGGAGCGGACGGAACCCACTTCACTCATGTTCTCATAATCGCTGACCAGCATCATGATACGGGTAATACCGCCTTCCGCAGCACATTCGTAATACATATCCCCTGCCAGCAGATTCGCCTGGGGCAGACAATGATGAATATTGTTCATCATGATGGCTATGGGACGCTTGTTCTGTTCTTCCTCGGTTGTGGTAACGCCGTTCAGATAATTGTACACACGTTCCGGTTCGGTTTCTTCTTCGGAAGCTGCTTCGGTTTCGGCACTGCCGGTATTGTTTGCGGAAGCATTCGTGCTGTACTGGGGATTTTCCACCTTTTCCGCTTCGTCGGGCAGGGGCGGCTCAGTTTCAAATTCGGTTTCGGGTTCGGTTTCAGTCTCGCTTTCCGGTTCGGTTTCTGTTTCGGATGCAGGTTCTGTCGCCGCTTCCGTAGCCGCTTCGGTGGATGTGGTTTCATCGCCCGGCACGTTTTCCTGCACATTGCATCCGACAGCCGCAGCCGCCAGCATTGACAGAAGCAGGATCACCGATATCATTTTCTTCATATGTTTATCCGTCCATATTCTTAATGTGATAATTTCCACACGGGGGCATTCTTTGTCTATTGTATACCATTTTCCCTGAAAAGTCAATATTTGACAACATATTTCGTGTCATCCCCATAAAATATGCCCGTTTTCGCGGATTTTCCCGTTTTTCCGGTGTCGCCATCCGCCGTTTTTCCGTTCATGGAACGGCAGGCAGATTCCCTATATCTCCCAAAGGAAAACCACATGGTCAAAAGTAACAAGAATCCGGCAAAAAAAACCGATACTGTCGTTTCCCGGATGCAAAAAAATCCCTTGACGAAACCCGCATAAATGTGTTATACTATTCCCGAAAAGATGTCATATTATATGGAGGATTTTGTATGGATAACAACAAGCGGCCTGAATCTATGGAACGGATCACAACCCCTGCTCTGGCGCAGGCATTTATCGAAGAACAAGTTGCAGCGGTACGCGCGCAGGTGGGAGAGAAAAAGGTACTTCTCGCTCTGTCCGGCGGTGTGGACTCTTCCGTTGTAGCGGCACTGCTCATCAAGGCAATCGGCCGTCAGCTGGTTTGTGTACACGTAAACCACGGTCTCATGCGTAAAGGGGAATCCGAGCAGGTGATTGAAGTTTTCCGCAACCAGCTCGATGCAAACCTCATATATGTAGACGCAACCGACCGTTTCCTGGATCTTCTTGCCGGTGTAGCCGATCCGGAACAGAAGCGCAAGATCATCGGCGGCGAGTTCATCAAGGTATTCGACGAAGAAGCGCAGAAGCTGGAAGGCATTTCCTTCCTGGCACAGGGTACTATCTACCCGGACATTCTGGAATCCAAGGGTAAAAAGGCAGTTAAGGCACACCACAATGTCGGCGGTCTGCCCGAATATATGACTTTTGAACTGGTAGAGCCTGTAAAGCTTCTCTTTAAAGATGAAGTTCGTGAAATCGGCCGTGCTCTCGGTCTGCCTTCCGAAATGGTTGACCGTCAGCCCTTCCCCGGTCCCGGTCTCGGGGTACGCTGCCTCGGTGCCATCACAAGAGACAGACTCCATGCACTGCGGGATGCCGACGCAATCATTCGCGAAGAATTTGACAGATCCGGTCTTGCCAAGCACGTATGGCAGTTCTTCATTTCCATGCCCGACATGAAATCCGTTGGTGTACGCAACAGTGAACGCTACGAAGGCTGGCCTGCCATCATCCGTGCGGTAAACTCTACCGATGCTATGTCCGCCACCATTGAAGAAATCCCCTACCCCGTTCTCCACACTATTACGAATCGTATTATTACCGAGGTTGAAGGTGTAAACCGTGTTCTGTATGATCTTACGCCCAAGCCGACCGGGACTATTGAGTGGGAATAAGAAAAATTTAGCAAAACCGCGATTTTCCCGGGTTTAGACCTGAGAAAATGCCGTTTTCCCGCTGATTTGATAGCAGAATGATAGCAAACCGTGATACCGATTTATTTGTTTTGTTTTCGGTGACAGACGGCTTGCAGGTGTGTCCAATTCTATAAAGAGCAAAGGCTCTGTTGACTTTCTGTATTGTACAGAAGTCGGCAGAGCCTTTTTGTTATTCGATCAAGTTAGCACGGACAGGACACCGAATATTATTTTTTTCTTAAAACATTAGAAACCGTTGACTGTGAAATGTTTAACATAGCTGCAATTGTTTCCTGCGTGTGTTTTTGCTTAAACAAATCCTTGATAACTTCATTGCGTTGTGCTATAGAAGTTATTTCCGGAAGACGATGAACTGTCTCTGATACAACACCGGAAGCGGTGATTGTCTTTATCAGGGTAGTCCCATCATTTAATACCGCTCTTGCAATCTTTGCGCCAGTCTTTTTATTGATTTGAAAAGCCAATTGGGTAATGCTATCTGGTGATTTTCCACAATTTTTAAGATCAACACTTTTAAAAACATTTAGTAAATTAACCGACATTGAAGTTTCCTCCGTTACGCAAAATATTAGATTAATATTATTATAATATTAATCTAATATTTTGTCAAGAGAAAATCGTACTTTAATTATTTTCATCTAACGTCTCTGTCAGCATATCGGTAAGTTCCTTCGGCGGAACCTTCACCGTGTCCGGACGGTGATCGAAATCGGGGTAGTAATACCGCCAGCGGTCGTATTCCTCTTTCGTGATCTCGCCGTTTTTCAGCTTCTGCGCTTGTTCATTCCATGAATAAAACATCTCAAACAGGGCTTTGTAATCGTTCCCTTTGAATTTGTCCAGACGCAGGCAGACTTCCCCGTCAATCTCGCCGATCTTCAGCCCATACACATCTTCCAACGTGAAAAGTGTGTGCATCAGACCGAGGTAGCTGTCGATGTTCGGAACGTCTAACGCCATCGGGGACACATCCAGCACCTTTGCCAGTTCTGCTGTCAGATCCGCTTTCGGGGTTCTCGTACCGGTTTCGTACTGCGCCAGTCTTACATCTGCAGATTTTTCCGGGAAGCCGACAGACATTCCTAAAAACTTCTGCGTCATGCCCCGTAATAATCTGAAAAAGTGAATTCTCTCGCCGATTGCCATGTTATCTTTACTCCCGTTTTGTCTTAATTTGTACACATTATAGCATATTTGCTTAGTGTTGTCAATAATATTCTAAATAAATTTGTTTAATTTTATCCCGTGCGCAGGGGTTGACATAAACAAAAATGTATAGTATAATATAGGTGATAATTAAACAAATAAGTTTAATAAAACACGAATTTCAAATATTCAGAAAATAATTCAAAAAGTACCTGACAATATTCCTTTCTCAAAGCCTATATGGTGAAAGGATATTTCAGTAAACAAAAATCTGCAAATCAGAAAGGAGAACCTATGGCAGAAAAAATCTTTATGCGTGTGGACGAAGTTGCGGAGGAACTGGACGTTTCGGTTCCGTATGCGTACAAGCTCATCAGGAAAATGAACGAGGAACTGAAAAAGACCGGCTGCATCACCATCGCCGGACGGATCGACCGCAAATTCTTCTACGAAAAATTCTACGGAACCCGTGAGAACAGGAAGGAGGAAGCGAATGGCGGCATTTAAGGACAAGAAAAACGGCTCATGGTACGTCCAGTTCCGGTACACGGACTGGAAAGGGGAACGTCAGCAGAAATTCAAGCGGGGATTTGCCACCAAAAAGGAAGCGCAGGCGTGGGAACGGGAATTCCTGATGCAGAAGCAGGCGGATGTAAACATGACATTCGAGAGTTTTGTAGAACTTTATGAGAAGGATGTCAAGCCGAAACTGAAGCTGAACACATGGCTGACAAAGGAAAACATCATTCAGACGAAAATCCTGCCCTACTTCGCCAAGCGGAAGCTGTCCGAAATCACAGCGAGAGATGTGATCGACTGGCAGAACGAAATCCGGAAGCTGAAAACCTCCAAAGGTGAGCCGTATTCGATGGATTATCTGAAAAATGTTCACACCCAGCTCAGCTGCATCTTCAATCACGCGATCAAATATTACGGTTTACAGATCAACCCGGCGCAGAAAGCGGGAAATATGGGCAGTGAATCCACGAAGGAAATGCTGTTCTGGACGAAGGAAGAGTATCTGAAATTCATCGACGCCATGATGGACAAGCCCATGCTGTACTATGCGTTTGAAATCCTGTACTGGTGCGGCATCCGGGAAGGCGAACTGCTTGCACTGACTCCTGCGGACTTCGATTTCGAGAAGCAGACCCTGCGGATCAACAAATCCTATCAGCGGATCGGCGGCGAGGATGTGGTCACCACACCGAAAACGAAGAAAAGCAACCGGATCATTCAGATGCCGGACTTCCTCTGTGAGGAAATGCAGGATTATTTCCGGCAGTTCTATAGTCTGGACAGGGACGCACGGATTTTCCCGCTGACGAAGCACAAACTGAAAAGCGGGATGGAATACGGGTGTAAGATGTCCGGCGTGAAGGTCATCAGAATCCACGATCTGAGACACAGCCACGTTTCGCTCCTCATCAACATGGGATATTCGGCGGTGGCAATCGGGAATCGCGTGGGGCATGAGAGCGTGGAGATTACCTACCGGTACGCACACCTGTTCCCTACGGTGCAGAAAGAAATGGCGGACAAACTGAATCTGGAAAGGGAGGCGTGAATGATGTCAGCAAAAAATCTTGACAAACAGGGACGTTGGAGAAATGTCACGGTAGCGTTTCGGGTGTCACCGGAGGAGGATGAACTGCTTGAAACCTTCGTGAAGCTGTCCGGCATGACGAAACAGGACTATATTACAAGCAGACTGCTCTGCAAGGATGTTGTAGTACAGGGGAATCCGCGGGTGTACAAGGCTCTGCGTGATAAATTCGAAGAGGTGATCGAGGAACTGAAAAGAATCGAGAAGGGAGGTGATGTCCAGCCGGAATTGCTTGAAATGATTGAATTTATGACCGTAATCATGAATGGAATGAAGGAGGACACGAATGAATTCTGAAAAAGAAAAAACGACCGCTCTGGTTCCACTTGTTGGCGCAGGTGGGGAGCAGTCGAATGAAGGTTATTCAAATAATAGTATACCAGATTGTATCAAAGAAATCAATGAAGAAGACGAAATTTCCGTGGAGGAAATGGAAAAGCTGTACCGTGAAGCACTTCGCAAGAACGATCCGGCGTACCTGCACACGGTTTCCCTCGGCGAACTCTACGAAACCGTGTATCACAGCAGGCCGCCTGTTATTGATGGTCTGCTGTGTGCAGGAGCATACATCCTTGCGGGCGCACCGAAAATCGGCAAATCCTTCCTTGTGGCGCAGATTGCGTATCACGTCAGTACGGGACAGAAGCTCTGGGAGTATGATGTCCGGCAGGGGACGGTGCTGTATCTGGCGTTGGAGGATGACTACCAGCGTTTGCAGGAGCGTATGTTTCGGATGTTCGGCGTGTCAGAGGTTAGCACGCTTTACTTCGCCACCAATGCGAAACAGCTCGGAAACGGACTGGACGAACAGCTTGAACTGTTCGTGAGAGAACATGAGCACACAAAACTTATCATCGTGGACACCTTACAGAAAGTCCGAGAGGTCGGCGGAGATTCCTACAGTTACGCGAACGATTATGAGATCATCAGCAAATTGAAAAAATTTGCGGATAACCACGGAATCTGCGTTCTGATCGTTCATCACACCCGCAAACAGCCTGCCGGGGACAATTTTGAAATGATCTCCGGCACCACGGGACTTCTCGGATGTGCGGACGGTGCACTGCTGTATGCAGTGCACATCAACTGATGTGCAGAAAAACGCACGGACGGCAGAGCCACATTGGATATCGTCAGACGGGATCAGTGCCTGACGTGACAGGCGATCAGAAACTGCATCTCGTAAAAGATCAGGAGAGATTGATCTGGACACTCGATCATGCGGAAGCGGAGATGTGGAAGATTCCGCCCGACCCGACATTGGAAGCGGTGGCGCGTCTGGTGGCTCCGGACAACCGGGAATGGACGGGCAGTCCGAGCGAACTGGCGGAAACGATCAGCAACGGCATGGCGGCGAACACGCTGACGAAGCATCTGAACGTGAACGCGAGCCGCCTGATGGACGAATACAACATCCGGTACGAGAACAAACCCAAGCACAGCGGGAGGAAAATCACGCTCACCTACATGGTTGTGGATGTTGTAATCATGTTAAGCGCGACGGTACACAGGTGTCGTGCGATACAAGTCCCAAATCCCCGCCAGCAATCCGCAGATTACGGCGGTCAGGCAGGAATGGAAGATAGGTTCCATTTCTGCCCGGGAGGTGGTCATCCGCAGAGGAACACCGACCATGACGGGTGAAATGTGGGACACATAGCAGCTGTCAAAGGATTCCGCAGAATCCGCATACCTGCCCCCCTGTCCGCAGACAGCCCACGGCACTTTGCAGATGCTCCGGAGAGCAGATGAAAGTGTTATAGTGGGTTATTACACTTCCGCAGAAGTGCATCCCCAGAAACTAACGTACCCCAACAGACTTGAAGTAAAGAAGGGATTCTATGGCAAGAAACGACGGAGTCGACCGCACCACGGTGCGAAACGTCAACCTGTCAGAAACGAAAATTTCAAATACACAAAGACACAACGAGCGCGAAAAAGATTCATACAGAAACGAGGACATCGTGCCGGAACGGACGGCGTACAATGTCCATTACAAAACGCCGACGGGAAGTTACAGCGAGATGTTTGCACAGATGGAGGCGTCGAAAATTATCTCGACCAGAGGATTGAAGGAAGACGCTGATCATTACGGAGAGCTGATCTTCGACGTGAACTCGGCGTACTTCCACAACCACGGCGGGTACGAATTTGCGAAGAAGTTTTACGAGGATGCGTACAAAGCCGCAATCGAAATCGTCGGCGGGGAACAGTACATCCTGTCAGCTGTGATGCACGCGGACGAGCGGAACCGGGCGATGTCGGAAGCTCTCGGGAAGGATGTGTTCCATTATCATTTGCACGTTGTCTACATTCCGGTGGTCGAAAAACAGGTGCTGTGGACGAAACGGTGTAAAGACCCGGCATTGGTCGGGACGGTCAGGGAAACGATCATGCAGGTCAGCAGCAGTAAGAAATGGCTGTCGAAACCGGCGATGGATGAAGCGGGAAGCCCGATCCTGCAGAAGAACGGGAAGCCGGTGCTGAAGAAGTCATACAGTCAGCTGCAGGACGATTTCTTCAACCATATGCGCGCCGCCGGATACGATGATGTGGACCGTGGGGAACGCGGATCGACGGAGGAACATTTGACCGTGATGCAGTTCAAGGTGGAGCAGGAACAGGCGAGGCTGGAGGAACTGCAGGCTCAGGAGATCAGAGAAACCGCCAGCTTTGAAAGGAAGAAAGCGAGGATCGAAAAACAGGAGACGAATCTCGAACGTATTGAGCAGATAGAGGCTAAACCGATTCCTCTGACCTCGAAGGTGGCAGTGGAGAAAACGGACTATGATTTGCTGAAATCAACCGCAAACAAATATGTTGTGCAGGAAAAGAAAGAATCGAAATTGCAAAAGGCACTGGATAAAGCCAAGAAGATGATCGCCGATCTGACAGCGGAACTGAAAGCGTTGAAGGAAGAACTGACACAGCATAAATCTCTCCACGCGAAACTAAACGACACCCTTGTGCAGGAAAACGAGCAGCTGAAATCGGAACTTCGGCAGTACAAATCGGTGATCGAACGGCATAACCTGTGGAATTTCTTCGGCAGGCATGACCGTCCGCGGGAGCAGTCACACAGGTAACGTGTTGACTTGGTAAAAATGAGAATTTTCCGATGGGAGAGGTCGGAACGAACGGGACATCAAAATGGCTTCTCCCAGAGGAAAAAATAACAAAAAAGCCAGGTGTAGACTTGGCGAAACTTTTGAAAAATCAGGGAGGCTCAATGAAAAAGTCACAGAAGGAGACAATCATAAGTTTTGATGAGAGCAGCGAACTGGTGAACGTGTTCACCTATAACACCGATTTGAAAAAGCGGTTGACAAAGTTTGCAGAGGATTATCCGAAACTGTGTCGGCTGGTCGATGATGACGGTATTGGCGGGATGGCGTTTGAGGTGGACAGGAAGCGGTTCGGATTCCGGCTGACTGCACCGTATTCGGACGAACGGAAACGGGCTGCAAGAGAATTGGCGAAGAAACGCGGAATGGGAGGAAATATGGTATGAGGAAGATACGGAAGTGTGAGTTTAATATGGATACCGCCTGTGTTGAACTGGTGTTAGATGACGGGACGATGATCGCCATTGATACGATTGCCGTGGAGAATGAAATAGCGGATAATATGTATCAGCGGAGTGAGCTGGACTGGCTGATTTACAATGCACCGTTGGAATATGCAGAGCTGGTGCTGAACGGGGAGCCGGAGAAGTATCTGAAAGCTGTGACGGAGTATAAGCGGCTTGATTGAATGAACATCGCCCGTGTCGGCAGAGATGAATCTGTCGGTACGGGCGATGTTTTACTTTATTTCCTGCTCCAGTACGCAGAATAGCTCCGAATGTAAGAAAGCTTCAAAAGTGATCTCCAATCCATCGAAAGCACAGGAATTGGTGGAGTATGCACGGAATCGTGTAATGGTGACGGTGTTGTAGATTGAACTCCAACTCACCTCACAATAACATGAGATTTTCTTGACATCAGAAGGTATGTATGCTATAATACAATAGGATATTTTTATCATGTTCATGAGGTGTAATATGCCTGTCTCTTATGATAGATTATGGAAACTATTGATCGATAAAAAAATGACAAGAACAGATTTAAAAATAAACTCAGGTATCAGCTTTAATGTTTTAGCTAAAATGGGCCGTAATGAGTTTATTTCAATGGAGAGTCTTTATAAAATATGTATGGCTCTTGATTGTGGTCCATCTGATATTGTTGAATTTAAAAAAATTAATTAAGTGTGAATGTGAGGAATTAACAATGGAAGAGACGAACATTAATGCCCCTGCTGAAAACCTCGAGCAACTATTAAACATTAATACTCAATTGGCAGAGAATATTGAAGTAGAAGAAGAATCGATATCTCCTACATCAAGTGAAGAGAAAAGAAAACTATTAGAAAAAACCAAAATAGTAAAACAAACATGGTCTATTCTGGAAATATATCAGAAGGTTAAAGATAAAAAATTAATTCTTGATCCTTATTATCAACGTAATATTGTATGGAAAGCTGACAAAAAAGTAGCTTTTATAGAATCTTTGTATATGGGAATCATAATTCCCCCTATATATGTGGTTGAATGCCCTGGCGAAAATATTCTTGAAGGAACAACATATGAAGTGGTAGACGGCAAACAACGGTTGACTACAATACTTGAATTCATAAAAAACGAATTCACTCTTACAGAAAAGTCTCTGGAATACTTTAAAGATTGTTTTTCAAACAAAAAATTTGCTCAAATACAGGAAGAATATCCGGAAGAAACCAATGAAATGCTATCATCGGTTTTGGATATATATGTTATTACTGCTAATTCACCTGAGTTTACCAAATATGATATCTTTTCTCGTTTGAATAAAGGTTCAGAACCATTGAAGGTAAATGAAATTCGCAAAGCTGTTTATCAATCACATGCATTGAAAATTGTTGATGGATATGTACACGATCATCAGAAAAGCGAATTTTACAAATTGGTATTTAGTGAGAATGATATTAAACGTTATGAAGATTTTGGTCGTTTCTTTAGAAGTATAGCTTTTTATTTAAAAGCTGATGAAGAACATAATGTAATAATTGGTTATAATTCAAGACCTCGTGAGATGATAAACGATGTCTTAGCTTCTTTACAGAAAAACAAAAGTCTTTTGGGTGATGAAATAATTAAAAAAATTCTTGATACAACAATTCAATTGTGTCTCCGTTTTAAAGAGAATTCAAATATGTTGCATTTGGTAGATGCTTGCATATATTGGGCTGTTAAGTACGAAGAAAAATTTAATCTAATTGCAGATACGATAGCGAATGATTCTATCATATTGCAAACTTTAGAAAGATCAGCTCCTACTACCAGCAACGTTAATTTGCGATTCAAGAGAATTCGTGAATTGATTGGTGGAGCAACTAATGACAATCAACAATAATGAGTTTATTACGCTTCAACTTGAATCTTTGGCAATCCGATATTTTATTATTAAATATGATGCATTTGAAAAAACTGTAAAAGAAATATTTAGTAATAACATTTCTTCAATTAGTCCTGAAAATAAAAATCTACTATATTTTTATTTAGCCGGACTAAAACGCTCGTCGTATATTGATTATGAAAAAATATCATTAAAGACGGACGATTTAAAATTTTCTAAAACAGAAGCGTTTTCAGGATTTTCACTAAGTAATATTATTAAGATACAAGAAAAAAATCATTTACTGGATATATTTAATTTTAATATACCCTCACTCACCAATAAATCGACTGAATATCCTTTTACAGAATGTTGTAAAAAATTGTTAAACATGAGAAACAAACTTGCTCATGAAATGTCGAGATTAACTTTCAAAAACAATGATATTATAGAAGTTTTAACGAGTACTTATATCAAAGAACTGGGAACAGATTGGTTTTCAACTCTCGATACTGATTTAATGAACGATGAGACAAAGTATATATTCAGTAATCTGATAATGTTAGAAAGAATTTTTGAACAATTGAAAAACAAGGTGACTTAGATGAACATAAAACAGTGGATAACCACTAATATTGCCGATTTTAATAATACCATAAAAACGGAAGAGGATCTCAAAGTTAAAGTATTACTCCCATATTTACGTACCCTGGGATACTCTGATTCTGAATTTCGTTTTGAACATGGGATTGATGTAGCCATTGGAACTAAAAAAACTACAGTGTTTTCGGATGTAGAAATAACTATCAATGGTCGAATCGAAATAGTGATTGATACAAAATCGCCTTCGAAGAGCATCTCTGAAAAAGATGTTTTGCAATCGGCAAGTTATGCTAAATTAGTAGATACTCCCCCGGCTTTATACGGAATCACGACTAATGGTCTGGAGTGTGCAGTAACCAATGTATATACCGGTAAACGGTCTATGGATATTCCCACACGCCAGCAATTACTTAGAGATATAGATAAAGCAAAGAAAAAACCGTTGCAGGATATTGAAATTCGGGAAGTTGAAAGTATTCTCTTTACATTACATAATACTAAGGAATTGTATAAAGTAATACAAGATAGTAAAGATGTAATTGAGAAACGTGGCCTTATTCGTAGTGACCAATCCTTCCGTGAGATGACAAAAATCATCTTGATTAAAATGAATGAAGAGCGGCGTGTAAAAGCGAAAGAAGGTAGTAATAGATTTCTTTTTACTTATTTAACTTCTGCTGCTAAAGCTAATGAAACAGATGAGTTAGCTATCTTTAAAGAGCTTTTTGAGGAAGCTAAGAATAAATATCCAAGCATCTATACAAATGAAAATGAATCAATTCAGATTACAGATAATGCTTGTATTCTCGATATTGTAAAAAAGCTTGAGCCATTTTCTTTTATTGGTACTGGAGATGACATCAAGGGAACTGTATATGAGGTTTTCCTCAAATCCACTTTGCGTGGCGAATTCGATCAGTACTTCACCCCCCGCGAATTAGTTGACTTTATGGTAAAATCTGCAGATCCCGATATTGGTGATGTGATCCTCGACCCTGCTTGTGGTTCTGGTGGATTTTTGATCCAAGCATTTAGTTATGTTAATAAGAAAATCAATGAATCTGGTTCATCTGAAATTGAAAACAATAATAAATTTAATGCTTTAATCGACAAATGCCTCTGGGGGCATGAAGCAGATTATGATTTGCATGTACTGGCAAAAATTAATTTGATCATGCACGGTGATGGATGGAATAATATTTATCAGGGTGATACATTGCAGAGCAACAAACTTCCTGATAATCATTTTGATCTTGTTTTAGCCAATCCTCCATTTACGATCCCATATACATTCAGTGATGTTTTGAGTCAATATGAACTTGGTGTCGGAAAGGCTTCTGAAGAGCTTGACATACTTTTTGTCGAGAAAAGCCTGAAAGCATTAAAGCCCGGCAATGATCTTTATATAGTACTTCCTGAAGGACTTCTTAATATCAAGAAATATGCATATTTCAGAGAATGGCTGATGCAAAAAGCCGACTTGTTAATGTCAGTTTCTCTTCCTGAAGGGGCATTTATCCCCTTTGGAGGTTCTGTATCAAAAACTTGTATTCTGGGGGTACGCAAAAAAGGGTTACCTGAAGATAATTACATCCCTCCAAAATATGTTTTTTTGGGAAAAGCAGTTGAAGTAGGTTATGAAACTGGTAAAAAAGCTTATGTTCCCAATGATAAAAATGATTTAGAGGAGATGACGTATTATCTTGCTGAAATCTTCGAGGGAGTTAAACAGACATCAAATGGCGGCGAATGTGGCTGGATAGAACAAGAAGATATTACTTCGTATAGAATTGATGCCAGTTATTTATTAAACAAGATTGACAGAAAAAATCTGATGGAAAAGTTTCCTACTCTTGTGCCATTAGGCAAAGTATGCAAAGTTTGTAACGAGTCGGTTACTGTATTGCCGGGACAGATTTACAATTATTTGGAAGTTCCTGACATATCAGAGACAACAGGTGTTATAACAAATATTCGCAAACTTAAAGGTGCAGAACTGAATCAAAGTTCTTTCCATAAGTTTTATCCGGGGGATATCTTGTTTACCAGAATCAATCCCAGAAAGAATAGAATTGCGATAGCGCCTCCTATTGATGATTATGGACTGGTATCAAAGGAAGTGTACCGTTTGGAAATGATATCGAATCCATACATCCAAAGAGATAATAGATATGTGTTGTGCACTATACTCCAGTCGGAACATGTGAAAAATCAGATAATCCGATTGTCTACAGGTTCTTCCTCATCACGCGCAAGAGTACAGGAAGAAGATCTTTTAGCAGATGTATATATCCCTATTCCTGAAGAAGAACTGCAAGCAAGAATTAGTAAAAGTACCGAGAATGCTACAATGGAAATCTGGGATTGCTCTCAAAAGTACTTGAAAATATATACC
>JAFUKI010000144.1 GCA_017467815.1 Clostridia bacterium | reverse complement strand
TTTCTTTTCTGTATCTGCCATAGTCTGGGCCTCCTTTTCCCAGACTTAATTCTACCTCATTTTCTTTCCCAGACTAAATTCCATCGCAAATTCCACTGTGGAATTTACTTTGGGAATTCGCAAGCCGAAAATGTACGGGAAGTTGTCCAATGGGTATTGACAAATATATGAAAGTTTGTTAAAATTACTTTAATATAATTATCGGAATTATATAATCATGCCGAAAAATGCGGCGGACAAATATTTCCTGCAGCTATAGTTATAGGTCATTCGATGATGTGTAATGGATAAGCCTGATTTGCGTATGCAAAAATATAAATATAAAAATTAAGGAGAACAAAATGAAAAGATTACTTTCCATCCTGCTGACAGTTTGTATGTTTCTGTCAATACTCTCTGCCTGCAATACTGTTCCCGCAAATGACGAAACCGATACAGCAGAGACCGAAGCTGAAGAACCCGGTGTACAGATCGCAGTAAACGGCACATCCGAATATGTGATCGTCCGCGGCGAAAATGCGTCTCCCTCGGAAGTAACGGCTTCCACGGAACTGCAGGCATATCTGAAGCAGATCATCGGCGCAGAACTGCCCATCGTAACCGATACAACAGCTGCGGTGGATAAGGAAATCATCGTCGGCAAAACCAACCGTGAAGCGGAAGGCGCGTTTGACAGAGAAGAACTGGGCGACGACGGATTTGTGATCAAAACGGACGAAACCAGACTCTGGATCGTAGGCGGCGAACAGCGGGGGACCCTGTACGGTGTGTACGAATTTCTGGAATCCTACCTGGGCTGCCGGTTCTATGCAGCGGATTTTGAAAAGGTACCGGCTGCCGAAAATATCACTCTGGAAATCGCCGAAGATAAGCAGACTCCCGTTATCGAATCCCGCTTTTCCTATTGGACAGATTCCTTCAACCGCAGTTATGCCGTGAAACGGAAACTGAATCTGACATGGAGAGAAAATATGCCCGAAGAACTGGGCGGATGCGTATATTTCACCGGTCCCCGGAAAGCCCATACCCTGCGTCACCTTGCCGAACAGGCGGATATCCTCGGTACCTATGAACAACCCTGCGTGACCTCCGAGGAAGTGTACAATACGGTTCTGAAAAATGTGCTGGAAATTCTGCGTGCGGATCCTGACCCGAAACTGATCTCTGTTTCTCAGGAGGACGGCAATGAGGACGGCGTATGCAAATGTGACAGCTGTATGGCGGCATTTGAAAAATACGGCGCATGGTCCGGTGTATATCTGGATCTGGTGAACCGCATCGCCAGAGATATCCGCGACGAATTCCCCGATGTGATTATCCATACTTTGGCGTATCAGTTCTCTGTCGAACCGCCGACAGGAATTGTTCCCGAAGATAATGTCATGATACAGCTGTGCGTTCCCATGACGGGATGCTACCGCCATACACTGGAAGAATTTGCACAGTGCATGGGGGACCGGTATGATCAGAATGAAGATTTCTGCTATCTGCTGAATGCATGGTCCGAACTGGCGGATTATATTGGTATATGGGATTACACAACGAATTATTTCCATTACAACATTCCGTTCCCGAATTTTGAAACACTCCGGGCGAATATTCGCTACTATGTGGATCACAATGTGAAATATGCCTTTATTCAGGGGAACTGCAACGAAAGCGGTGAGTTTGATGAGCTGAGATGCTATCTCATCAACAAACTGCTGTGGGATCCGTACATGACGGAAGAAGAATATCAGGCACTGATCGACGAATTCCTGACGGATTACTACGGTCCGGGCGGCGCAAAGATCCGGGAATACATAAATATCCTGCAGGAAGAAACCGCCGATTCCCATTTCAACTGTACGGAAGAACCCAAGCAGATGTTCAGTTTCGGCAGTAAGGCAGATACGGTAAAGCTGAACGAAGACAAGGCATATCCGGACGAACTGACTGCAGACATGATCCTTTCGTACGAAAGCATCGACTGGACGCCCTACTGGAACTACTTTACAACCCTGAACGCACCGAAAACCCTGACGGAAGGCCGCCGTCTCTTTGCCGAAGCGCTTGACATGGCGGAAAACGATGAACAGAGGTCCCGTATTGAAGAGTCCTCCATCCAGCTGGATTATCTGGAATCCTATTATATGCATCGGCTGATCGAAGCGGGAGACAATGATATATATGATATGTTCATGAAATTCTGTGACGACAATCCCGATCTTATCGACCAATCCGATAAGTATAAGATATACAAGGCGATCAAGAAACAGACGAAAGAGCAGCTTCTTGACAGATTTGAAGAATTCAACAAGGCGCTGGGACAAAAAATGATCGACCACGGCATCACCTATATCCACGACTGGGGTGAAATTTCCGATTTCGAAGGCTCCAACTTCAGAGAGGTAGCATATTACTGGAATTGGATCGAATGATTTTCTGAAAATACCAAACATAAAGAAGCTGCTGTACACGGAAAACTTTCCGGAGTACAGCAGCTTCTTTTGGTATCAATTCCATTCCAGTTTCACAGATTCCTTGGTGCAGATGCCGTCTTTCCACGGGCGGAAGATTTCTATATACTCGTCATCCGCGGCATACAGTTCTCTGAAAATCGCGCCATCCTCTCCGGCGGCGTATCCTTCCGTAATGATATATTCCGTATCCGGCAGCAGGGAAATGGTCTGCGGCATGGTATCGGCGGTATATTCTGTCTCGGAAAGCAGTTCGTTGTCCGCTGAAAACTGCAGAAGTGTGATCCTATCCGGCGGCACGACCCCTTCGATATTTACGGTTATATCCGACCGGTATACGGTTACGGTTTCCCCGTCTTTTTCAGTTGTCTCTTCTTCGGACATTGTGTGGGAAGCAAGCCCTACACCGCTGTGATGTATTCCCGTGCCGGGGACAAGATAGATACTTCCGTCCGCACTCTGGTAAAGGGGATTGAAGTAGAGGACAGAATTGAAATCATCCGATGTATAAATAGTACCGGTCAACCCGAATTCTTCTCCGTAGTCCGTGGATTTGATGCTGGTGTGCCGCTCACTGATTGCACCCAAACCGCCGGAGATACTTACAGGAGTTCCGTTTTTCTGCGTTTTGTAGCAGTAACTGCCAAATCCATCAAGACCGGGGAAGGTCAGATCGTGTGTGGTGTAAGTTTCCCCTGTGAGAGGGCTGATTGCTTCCTCGATCTTTTCCACGGCATACAGTTTTTCCGTATAGGCTGCAGTATCTTCCGGAGAAAGAATATTGCTGCCGCTCATGATGGATGCTATATTGTCTTCGATATATTTCTCCATATCCACCAGAGAAACGTATTCCGTCGTCACATAAACGCCGATCAGCCGGTCTTTTTCCGTTCCCGCCTCGTTCTGCATATCTTCTCTGACCAGCGTAACCACAGCGGAAATACCGGCGGAAACGAGCATCAGCAGTGCAAACAACAGAGCAATGGTCCTATTCTTCATCTTCATCCACCTCCAGATTGCCATCGAATTTCAAAATATCACCTACATCACACTGCAGGTAGTAACAGATTTTATTGATCGTTCCGAAACGGATACCTTTCGCCTTGCCGCTGCGCAGAATGGACAGGTTGGCTTCCGTAATGCCCACCAAACGGCAAAGTTCTTTCGAAGTCATCCCCCTGGATTTCAGAATTTCGTCCAGATGTATTTCTATTGCCATATCCCACCTCAGATGAACAGATCATTGTCGTCCGACAGTTTTTTGTTCTCGATGATCAGCCGGGCAAGAAGCAGTACCAGAAGCAAAAACGCAAGGCTGGTCAGGGGAATATCCGCATGAACCTTCACCTCGGTGATCCATCGGCTGAGAAGAAGCTGAACAATATTGTAAAGAGAACCGGAAATCGTGACAAAAGCAAGGGCGTGACAGCAGAAAACGGATACTTTCCGGGCGCAGGGAACAACGGTATCTGCCTTTTCACCGTCCAGCATGGCATCCAGCAGATCCGCGGCGGCTATGGTAACGGCAATATCCATAATATACGGCAGAACAGCAGCCACACAGCGCAGGACAATGTTTATCCCTTCACCGACGGTCTGCAGGGAATCCATGGACGAAAGCATATCACTGATGCTGACTGCAATCGCCGCCGTAAACAGAGCGCACAAAACATACAGA
>JAFUKI010000143.1 GCA_017467815.1 Clostridia bacterium | reverse complement strand
CTATGACCCTCTGCTTGTAAGGCAGATGCTCTCCCAACTGAGCTATGCTTCCATGTGTGTCGTAGAAATCCACAAAATAAACCAACCAAAATGCTTTGAATTTGTCTATTTTGCAACTCCGTCCTCTTGACGTATAAAATTATACCACGCCCAACCACTTTTGTCAATACCTTTTTTTGATTTTTTTGAAAAAAAGTAGGGGATTTGAGGGGGAGAGGATTGCAAGGGGGGAAGAAAAACTTTTTGCAAAAAGTTTTTCTTCCCCCCCTTGACCCCCTATCTTTTCAAAAACTTTGAAAAAGGGGGATGTAACAGAGATATAGATTTTTACCGTACTTGGCTTGGTGGAGTTATTTTATGGGATCGAGGGAATATTGTCTGCCGAGGAGGGCGTATTTGGCGCCAGCCATTTTATTGTAGGGCAGGTATTCCACTTCTTCCGGTTTCGTCATGGCACGGATGGCTGCGAGATTTTCTTCTGTGTCCGTAATGCCGGGGATCAGGGGGGTGCGCAGGCGGTAGGGGATACCGGATCGGCGCAGGTGGTCGATGTTGGCAAGGATCTGTTTATTGGAGACGCCGGTGTATTTCTTATGCTGTTCGTCGTCTGCCAGTTTCAGGTCACAGTACACAAAATCAAAATGGGAGATCACCGAGGCAAACACTTCGCCGGAGGCAAATCCGCAGGTTTCCAGGGTACAGTGAATATCTTTTTCATGCAGTGCGTCGCAGAGGGCAATCACGAATTCCGGCTGCATCAGGGGTTCGCCGCCCGATACGGTTATGCCGCCGCCGCTGATGCGGTACAGTTCTCCGTCCACGGACAGTTTTTCTGCCAGTTCCCTTGCATCCACGTTTTTTCCCGCCACACGGAGTCTGCCGTCGGGACAGGCGTGGAGGCAATGACCGAAGGGAGCGCATTCCGGGTGGCTGCAGGGGATCCGGCATTTGCCGCAGTTTGTACAGCCGGATTTACGCATCAGTTCCGGGTACATATGCTGTCCTTCCGGATTATGGCACCACACACAGCGCAGCGGGCAGCCTTTGCAGAACACAGTGGACCGTACACCGCCGCCGTCATGCACCGCAAATTCTTTTATATCAAATATGATACCCGTCATATCAGCTCAGCGCGTATTCGTGACGTGCGATTACGTGATCCTGATAGGGTTTATCCAGTTCTACGAAGTATGCGCTCCAGCCCCAGATACGTACGATCAGGCGCTGGTACAGTTCGGGATGGATCTGAGCATCCAGCAGGGTTTCCTTGGAGATGGAGTTGAGCTGGAGCTGGTGGCCGCCCAGGTTGATGTAATATTTTACCAAAGCCGCCAGTTTTTCCGCAGAGTCTTCTGCCTGGAATACGGAAGAATCAAATTCCAGTGTCAGGGGACCGCCGTTACAGTTGTTGATCAGTGCGGGTTTGGTGAAGCTGCGGATTACGGATACGGGACCTGCGGTACGGGCGAACAGGGAGGGGGAATAATTGGTTCCGAAGGGTTCGTCCTTACGGCGTCCGTCGGGAGATGCACCGATTTCGGCTGCGTGCCACAGGTAGTACATGGCGGAACCTGTACCGGCACGCCAGATACCGCCGCGGCAGTTGGTCTTGCCTTCCAGTGCCTTGGCAAATGCGGCAAGAAGGAATACGCCCCATTCGTCTGCCAGCTCGCCGTTTTCACAGCCCATTTTGGGTGCTTCGTTACGGAGAAGGGCAAGAATTTCGCTGTTGTCCGCAAAGTTGGCATCCACAGCGGCAGTCAGCTCTGCTGCAGTAAAGCGTTTTTCCTTCAGCACGTAGGTTTCCATAGCGGCAAGGGAGTCTGCGGCGGTGGAAAGACCGGTGCCGTGTACGCCGAAGTTATTGTAGATGGAACCGCCGGCGATGTTTCCGGTAGGTGTATCGAAGAAGAAGGACAGGAAAGGGGCGGGAATAAACCACAGATCCTTTACGGAAGCGGTGATCTTGTCGCAGGCTGCCTGGATACGTGCACTGACAAAGTTTTTCAGTGTTTCCTTATCCCCGGCGGATACGAAATCTTCATGCAGAACTTCGTCCACGATCTTCGGGAAGGACAGGGCGGCAATATTGGCAACATCGCATCCTCTGCCGGGTACGATGAATTCCCAGCACGCTGCCACGCCGTAGTTGCAGGCATCTTCGTGGCTGTAGCCCAGTTTTTCCAGTGCGGGGATCACGATATCGTCATTGGAATACTGGGGGAAGCCCATGCCCACTGCGGTCAGGCGGCTGCCTTTTACGAAATAATCCATGGGGGTATCCTTGGACACACGCATATTGATTTTGGGGTCGATCAGCTTGTTTCCGGCGGATGCCAGCAGACAAAGCTCGGACAGACGGGTGAAGCGGTCATTGCCCTTTTCATCCACGCCGCCCAGCACCATGGACTGACCGTTATCGCCCTGCTGTACGCCGGGATACATATCGGAGTCCACGTTGAAAGACAGGAAGAAGTCTCTCAGCAGGAGAACCAGCTCATCGTCGGTATATTTGTCGCCGTCCATGGCGAAGTAGGGATACATATAGCAGTCAAAGCGGCCGCAGGTTACGTGATAGGTTCCTTCCAGCCACAGAGCGTAGTGGAGGATGCGGAAGAACTGCAGCGCTTCTCTGAAATTCTTTGCCGGATACCGGGGTACTGTGGCGAGAACTTCGGCAACGTCATCTCTGCCCACACGCTTGGCTTCTTCAGCATACTTATCGGACAGGGCGATCAGTGCGTCGATCTCACGCTTGCCGTATTCGTCTGTTTCTTCACGCAGTGCCAGAAGCCCCTTGGACAGAATACGGTCGTAATCGGGGGTTACGTTGGACATAAAGCCCAGTTCATGGATGAAATGCTTTTTGCCGATCTCTTCCCATTCCGCATCGGTGAAAATCGCGGGGGAATTGGCAGTTGTGCGCATGAACACGATCTGCTGTTCCGGCAGGATATGGGGTTCCTGGAGGGAGCAGAGGTATTCAAAGCGTCTGGTGATACGTTCAATGGGGGCAAGGTTTTCAGCGGCATAGGCTTCGGCGAGGGTTTCGGGAACTTCCTTGCGGTAAGCTTTATGGGCGCCGGATAAAATATAATCGTAGTATTTCATATATATTCTCCATTCTGCACGTTGGCATAGTTATACTTTTCTATGTTCATGATATCATAAACCCAAGTGTGTGTCAAGAGGATTTTTACAGGATTGTGAAAGATTGTCATGCTTACCGGATTTTTGGTTTTATTTTCCTACTGTTTTTGTATGATTTTGTGCGCCGATAAGAAAAATTTCCCTCCGGCACCCTTGGGGTATCGGAAGGAGTTTGGTGTTATGTATTCTTATGCGGCAGCATCGGTTTTCAAATCTTCATTGACAAATTCCAAACCGGGCAGTCCCCCTATGGATCTGTCGGTGATATCATTGTACTGCACTACGTTTCTTTTCTCATACCACGATCAATGCCCTGTACGCACCGAAGGCAGAGGGGAGTGCAAAATAATCCCGGTTTTTCGCATTCAGCCAGAGCATATTTTCCGGCAGAGACGGTGTATCGTCCGTGTCGAAAATCCATCCGGACAGCTGCCATTCTATATGGGTGAACAGATGCTTCGCCGGCGTAAGAGGGGAAACCGTCCGGCAGTGCAGACCAAGAGATGTCAATGCGGCAAGCATATCCGCTTCCGTACATTCCTTTTCCACCGTGTACGGCTGCCACAGACCTGCCAAAAGTCCTTTTTCCGGACGCTTTTCCAGCAGAACGCCCTTCGGACTGCGCACAAGAGCAACGGTGACTTTCTGCACTTTCCGGTCTTTTTTCGGTGCTTTTTTCGGCAGTTCCTCCGCACATCCGGCTGCACGGGCTTCACACATTTCCCCAAGAGGACAATGGGCGCAGTCCGGAGAACGGGGGGTACACACCAATGCGCCGAATTCCATCAGCGCCTGGTTGAAATCTCCCGGACTGTCCGGCGGCTGGTGTTCCATGACACGCTCGGTGCAGCGTTTTTTTACGGCAGGGTCGCTTATATCCCCTTCGTCGCAGTACAGCCGGGAAAACACCCGCAGTACATTCCCATCCACTGCAGGACAGGGCAGACCGAAGCTGATGGATGCAATGGCACCGGCGGTATAGGGACCGATGCCGGGCAGGGTCAGCAGGGTTTCGTAATCCCCCGGCAGTTCTCCGCCGTATGTTTCACATACCACCTGCGCCGCTTTCTGCAGATTGTGAACCCGGCTGTAGTAGCCAAGTCCTTCCCACAGTTTATGCAGGGTTTCCATGGGGCAGGCGGCGAGGGCGGGGATGTCGGGGAGGGTTTTCATAAATCTTTCGTAATACGGCAAAACCGCCGTCATTCTGGTCTGCTGCAGCATGATCTCACTTACCCAGATATGGTAGGGGGTGGGATCATCCCGGAACGGCAGACTGCGGCGGTTGGCATAAAACCAGCCTAAAAGCGGTGGTGCAATTGGGTACATAATTCTCTCCGATGGGGGTCAGCCCATTAAATATTCATAATCCATCTGATCCAGTGTGCCGAAGCAGTAGCCGTTCCCCAGCAGATAACGGATCAGCCAGGGGAGCATTTCCGCAGTTTCCGGCACCTGGTCATGCATCAGCACGATTTTGTCCGGGGCAGAGGCGCGCAGGGCAAGGGACTGGTAGAACTGATCCTGCATATACACATAACTGGTAACATCTTCCGGCTTCATGGAAAGCAGGCTGTCGTTGGTAACCACATTCCAGTCGAACACACGATACCCTCTGTTCCGCACAGCGCTGATCATCTCGGCACGCTGGGTTTCCGTGGTGTATTTGTTTACCGTTCCGCCGGGGAATCGGAAATACAGCCGGTTCTGCACATCATCCAGCAGACCCAGTTTTTCCAGCTGGGATTCCCACTGTCGGGTCTCCTCGATCAGATTGTCCGCAGAGGCGTAAATATACTCGTATTGATGGGTCATGCTGTGACAGGCAAGGATATGACCGCGCGCCACGATATCTTTTGCCACCTCCGGGTATTTTTCAATGGAAGTACCCAGGGTAAAGAATGCTGCCCGGATGCCGTAATAGTCCAGCACATCCAGAATTTCCGATGTGTAGGCGGAGGGACCGTCGTCGAAGGTCAGGTATACCCGGTTGGTGCCGTTGTAGGGTGCCTGGGCAGGTTTGTTTCCGCTGACGCACAGGGTCACTTCCACCTCATGGTTTACATAATACCCGTTGCTGTCGGAAAAACCGGCATATTCCACCCAGAGAATGTCTCCTGCCGGATATTTCGCCAGTGCGTATTCGATTTTGTAGGGGATCTTGTATGCCTGCAGCAGCTTTTCCGCCTCTGTGATGTTCTCGGTCAGGGAGCGGGGGACAAGGGTATAGCCGTAGGTTTCCGTCAGGGTATGGGGTTCTTCTATATGATCGGGCATTTCCCGGTGCTTTTGTCTGGTCATGGAAGGCAGTTCCCGGACCGCCCCCTCCGCAGGAACAACGTATGCCGAGGACTTGATCTCTTCACCCGGATGGTTGATGAAGATAAAATCCCGGAACATATACACGCCGGTTCCGAATGCGGTCAGCAGAACGATCAGTATCGTCAGAGCGGCGGCACGGATCATCAGTCCTTTTTTGACTCTGCGTTTTGTGCTTTTTTTCAAAATATACTCCGTCTCCGATCAAATGAGACCGGATTTTTTCATTTATCATGTAATATTATAGCAGTTATCCGCGGATTATGCAATAGCACAAACGCCCTTCCCCCAATGAGAAATTGTTAATTTTCTTATTTGGTGTTTGTAGTATGGGGAGTTTTTGGGTGTCGCATTAAGCAGGGGAGAGAGAAACACTTTTTGATAAAAAGTATTTCTCCCTCCCCTGCACCCCTCCCTCTTTTCAAAAAACTTCAAAAAAGGGGCTTGCAACAGAATATTAGACTACTATAAGGATGTCAGTTTCGAATAATAATTTGGTGCCCTTTTTATTCGGGTTTTATACGTTTTTCCCGTTTGGCAAGCATACGTGCTTTGGCGAGTTTCCAGATTTCTTCGGTTGCCAGTCTGGTTTTGGCTACAATATCCCCTTCCGCCTGGGGGAAACAATAATACAGTCCTCTGTGATCGCCGATGGAGATCACGTCCCCCAGTTCGTACCAGTAGTAATCCGCATTCAGGCTGTAGGAGGAGGTGGGTTTCTGGTGATAGTCCAATTTTCCGTCGCATCCGGTCAGCGTGAAGCCGTCGGCGGTATGGACAAGCCGTCCCTCTCCCACGTGGTACAGACATTTCCGGTCTACCAGCATGGAGATCTTCACCGGTACATCCAGTCGGTATGTCCCTTCCTCGATCTCTTTCCGCACGCATTCCCTCTCCCATTCGAACCAGTCCGGAACGTGGGAGAAATACACTTCCCCTTCCGCCGCATTCAGGTAGCCGTATTCGTCCAGCTCCCATACTTTGCCGCAGTGAGTACAGGTCAGCGTTGTTCCTTTGCCCTCCATTCTGCCTTCTGTCAGGCAATGGGGGCATTTGTACAGCACGCGGTTCAGAAAATCTGCCCGGAAAGAGGCTTTTACGGCGACATGGTCCTCCTGCTGCCAGCGGAAATTGTCAAAAGAAAACTGTTCCGTCAGAATTTCGTTCAGTTCTTCGGCGGATTTTTCTTCAATTTCCTCCGGTGACAGCAGATACCGCACATCCGCCGACACCCGTACTTTGCGTTTCTGCAGGTTGTTGTACAGGGGGTCTCTGGCGAATGCACCGTAGGTACGGATCATCACCACGGGAACACCCAGCATTTTCAGGCACTGTCCCAGATATTCCGGCAGGGCGGTTGCTTTTCCGTCAAAACTGTATCCGGCTTCCGGAAACATCAGTACCGAACTGCCCAGGGTATGGAGTGCATACTGCATATTGCGCACCAACGCCGGGTCAGCGCAGAATTTCCGGGTGGGGATACAGCCGAGCTGGTGCATCAGCCAGTTTTTGCCCACAAATCCATCCGTTGTGCAGATGATGTTCAAGGGACGGGGGTACAGGGCGCTGGCGGCAATCTCCAGATCAATAAAGCTGGAATGATTCATCAGCACCAGGCAGGGTTCTTTTCTGCCGAGTTTTTCCATATCGAAGTATCTGGCACGGAACCGTACCGCCAGAAGATCCGGCAGGGATGCCACGCGCAGCAGTGTCCGGAAGAAAATATCCGGTTTCTTGGGTTTGGGATCCTTCCCTTTCGGCATGGCAAGGACATCTTCGTAGGCTTTATTTTTACTTCTGATTTTCATACATACTCCTGAAACTGCAGTATACGCTTTTGTCCGTTCTATTATACCACAACATACAAAAAACCGCAATCCCATTTTTGGAACTGCGGTTTTCTTTGACGGAGAAGGAGAGATTTGAACTCTCGCGCCGGTTACCCGACCTACACCCTTAGCAGGGGCGCCTCTTCGGCCTCTTGAGTACTTCTCCGTACACAGACAATGCCATCTCATCCTTGTCTGCCTGTATATTATACAACAACTTCTTTTGTTTGTCAAGAGATAAAGAAAATTTTATTGAAATTGTCCGGAGAGTTTCTTTCACTATACCTTGCAGCGAAAAATAAAATATGCTATAATGGGATACAGAAAGCAATAAATTCTTGTCCCGATCAATCTGGAGATACAATATGAAAATAGCTAATACAATCAACACGTTCCGCTGCTTCACGTCCACCCCATCAGAAGCGGTACAGGCACACGAAGGGACGGGGTTCAAGTATCTGGATTACAGCTTTTACAGAGTTATCACCAACGCAAATGATCCGATCATGGGGGACAACTGGAAGGATGCGGTTCTGGCAGTCAAAGACACGGCGGACAGGCTGGGATTTACCTTTGTACAGGCTCACGGTCCCTACTGCACGGTTGCGGGAGAGGATATGGAGAGAAATCTTCTCGGTGCCGGACGTTCCGTTGCAGCCTAGAGGAAGATCCACAGACAAACAGGACACATCTCACAGGTTATGCCTGACGGATGTGTCCTGTATTTTTTCGTTTTTATCTGCCCTGTCTCATGAATACTTTCATGGCAGCCATAACGTCCTTCTTCATGCCTTCCATTGCGGCAACTTCGATGTCGTGATAGAACTTGGTGGGTTCCATTGCCGCTACCGCTGCAGCACCGGCTTTTGCCATGTAGGTGTAATAGTTTACCTTACGGATACCGTATTCGATGACCTTCGCATAGTCGTCATCGCTTACACCGGAACCGCCGTGCATAACCAGAGGTACCTTTACCAGAGAATGGATCTTCTTCAGACGCGCAAAGTCCAGCTTGGGTTCCTTGATGTAGAAGCCGTGTACGGTGCCGAATGCACAGGCAAGGGCGTCGATACCTGTTGCTTCTGCAAAATCTCTTGCGCTTTCGGGATCGGTGTAGATGTTTTCGTCATTCACAAGGGATTCGCCGCCGCCGTGTTCTCTTGCGCCCATGGAACCTACTTCCGCTTCCAGGGATGCGCCGTAACGGAGGGAGATCTCACGGATCACCGAGGTGTTCGCCAGGTTGGATTCGTAATCCAGCGCAGAACCGTCAAACATTACGGAGGTGAAACCAAGGTCCAGACCCCGCTTGATATAGTCAAGGTCGGTACCGTGGTCCAGGTGAACACATACCGGAACCTTTGCCTTATCCGCCAGATACAGCATGATGGGCGCCACTTCGTCCATTTTGCACAGACCCATATCTTCATGGAGCTGGGCGTGGGTCAGGACAACCGGTTCGTTCAGTTCTTCTGCGGCATAGATTACCGCACGCATACTTGCCAGGTTGGGACCGTTGAAACAACCGATGGCGTTCTTCTTTGCTTCCGCGAGCTTCAGGATTTCTTTTAATGTTACCAGCATTTTCGTATCTTTCTTTCTATAATAAATTTATTGAATTTCCGCAGATGGGGTCTATCTTACAGATCGGTCTGTGCGATAATGGGTCTTACCGCATTGTACACGGAACGGTAGGCATTGTAGTATTTACGGTACTGTGCCGCTGTTTCGGGATTGGGGGTGTAGGTCTTGCGTTCCTTGACGAATACCTTTGCGGCTTCGTGCAGGTCAGAATACAGCCCCACTGCCACGCCGGCGAGCATACAGCTTCCTGCCGCACCCACTTCCTTGGCACACATGGCGGTTACGGGGCGGTTGGTGATATCGGCTTTGATCTGCAGCCATACATCCGATTTTGCGCCGCCGCCTGTGGCATACAGCTGTTCCGGCACGATTCCCGCCGCGGCAAGACGTTCCAGATTCAGCATGATTTCATAGGTAACCCCTTCCATCAGGGCTTTGTAGATATCCTCTGCGGTATGCTCCAGTGTCAGACCGAGGATCGCCGCTTTGGAGCCGTTATCCATATACGGTGTTGCCGCTCCTGCGAAATGGGGAAGTACAAGCAGTCCCGTGGGGGCATCCGGAATGGATCTGTCCAGTTCTGCGTAGATGTTTTCCACATCTTCGTACTTGCTGGCAAAATTGTCGCGGAACCATTTGAGAGTCGCGCCGCCTGTGAAGGAAAATGCATAGCAGACGTAGGTACCGTCGAACACATAGGGTACTACGGCGTAATTGTCGCTGTAAATCTCTTTGTTTTCCGGGATGCTGTCGAACATGGGGGTAATGCATTCCACCGTTCCCGTGCCGTCCACTGCCTCACCGGGGGTCAGTATACCGGCACCCACTGCGGAGGCAACCTGGTCATGGGAAACGGTAACCATTTTCACATCCCCCTTGATGCCCAGCTCCCTGGCAAGTTCCGGCTTGATGCTGCCGGCGAGGGTACCTGTGGGGACGGGGGTGGACATGAGAGCTGTGTCGATCCTTGCCGCATCGAAGATTTCTTTGCTCCAGCACTTGTTCCGGATATCCAATGCACCGGTACGTGCCGCCAGAGAATAGTCGATCTGTGCTACGCCGGTCAGTCTGTAGATCACAAAATCCACCACAAGAGCGATGCGGGACACCTTCGCCCATACATCGGGGCAATTTTTCTTCAGCCACATGATTTTGGCTATGCTGTACATGGCGTGGGGTTTGGCGCCGGAAATTTCGGTGATCCGGTCTTCTCCCAACATATCGCACAGGACACGGCATTCTTCTGCACCGCGGGGGTCTGTGTACAGCATGGCAGGAAGCAGGGCTTTCCCTTCTGCGTCCATAGCCACGAAGGTCTCCCCGAAGGAGGTCACGCCGATGGCTGTTACTTCATACTGTGCGCACACTTCCCCGATCACTGCACATACGGCGGAAAAGATCATCTCCGCATCCACTTCATGGGCGCCGCCGTGTCTTGTGACATCGTATTCTATGTACTTATTGTATACAAATTCTCCGTCTTCCCGGTACACCGACAGTTTACAGCCTGTGGTACCGATATCCAGTCCGCCAATCATTCTCTTGTCCATCTTATTCGTCATCCTGTATCTTATACTATTTCGGTTTTTCTATCAGTCTGCTCCTTTAAATTATAGCACGTATCCGTATAAAATACAAGTGATAACAACGGATTTCTCTTAAAAACGCTGGTGGGAAAGTCTCTCAGGAAGTATGTTCTTCCAGGATGCCTCTCAGTGCCGCCATGGAACTGCTGTGGGACCGGGCGATTCTTGTGCGGCTGTCCAGGTCACTCAGGACGCAGTGTACCATTTTGTGGGATACGGTATTGGTGAACAGCACCACAAGATCCGGCGACCCGATATTCCGCAGGCCGTTTGACATTTTATGGTACACTTTCGCTTTACATTTGTATTTTCCGCACAGGTCTACGTACTGTCTGGTCATACATTCGTTTCCGCCTATGATTACTACGCTCATGGATTCTATTTCCTTTCATTTCACTTGGTGTTAGTATTACCTAACCACCTGGTACTGAAATACGCCATCGGTGTTTACGGCATACTGAAAATGTCGGACAAGGATGGCGTATGGATACGGTAATTATTATATTTTACTGGGGGTGTTACGGTATATCGGGGATATGATACCCCGCTCTTTCGATACGGGTCTTGAGCAGAGCATCGTCCACATCTTCAGCATAGAAGACGGTAAGCTCACCGTTTTTCAGATCCACTTTCCCGGCGATACCTTTTATATCGTTGACGATTTCTTCCACTCTCCCCTTGCAGTGGGCGCAGTGCATTCCCTCCACGCGGAAAGTTCTGGTATACCGGATATTTTTCAGTTTCTTCTTTTTCGGTGTAAACCCGCCGCCCCCGCAGCATCCGCCGCGATTCCGGAAATGCCGGACGGTCGAGCAGATCCCAACCACCGCTGCCGCCAGAATAACGGCTATAATGAGTATATCGATCATTGCAACCTCTTTTTATAAAGGTTTTTTCAATCAGCGGGAGCTGAAAATTATTTTGTGTATTTTCGGGAGGGAGAATTGCTTTTCCAAAAGTGTTTCTCCCCCCGAAAAATCCTTATTTTTTATCGGTACTGCCGCAATTACACTGACCGGCTTTCTTTTTGGCGCATTGCTTTGCGTGCGGACAGCCCACACAGGCGACACCGCGTTTCTTTTCCCTGTAGAGATAGAACACGATAGCAGCGGCGATACCGAGTAAAATTACGATAAGTATAAGATCAATCATGAATTACTTGCTCAGAGCGTATTCTGCTCTCAGCTTTTTGTTGGTGTTGTTGATCATTACAGCAACGACTGCTGCCATAGCGGCAACTGCTACCAGACCTGCGATTGCTGCGCCGATATTCAGTGCACCGCCGGTAACGATTGTACCAATGGTGTATACCAGATAACCTACGGTATAACCAACGCCGAGCTGGAGGCCGATGCCTGCCCAGAGCCACTTCGCACTCTTCATTTCCGCGTTCATTGCACCGATGGCAGCGAAGCACGGAGGCGTGTAGAGATTGAACATCAGGTAAGCGAGAGCCGCCACCTTGGTGATTGCCATGATACCGGCAACTTCCGCACCTGCGCCTTCTATGAGGGCAAGCTCTTCGGTGTCGATGAGGTTTTCAAGGCCGACAAAGCAGACTGCGAGAGTACCAACCACATTTTCCTTTGCGATGAAGCCGGTGATTGCTGCAGCAGCAAGCTGCCAGGAAACAACGCCAACGATCGGAACAAGGAGATATGCGAAGGGAGCGCCGATGGAAGCGAGGATGGAGTCATTTGCGTTTTCAGCAACCTGGAAGGACCATGTGAAGGTCTGCATGAGCTGAACTGCCATGTTGCAGAGGAGGATGATGGTAGCGGCCTTTACGATGTAAGCCCAGCCGCGGCTGCACATGGACTTGAATGCACCCCAGAGAGAGGGAGCTTTGTATTCGGGAAGCTCAATGATGAAGAAGGACTTTCTTGCCTTGTAGCCCGCAATCTTATTTACGAGCAGTGCGCAGAGGAAGATCAGCACGATGCCGCAGAAGTACATGGTGAAGCTCACCCAGCCTGCGTTATCGAAGAATGCACCGGCAAACAGAGAGATAACGGGAATCTTCGCGCCGCAGGGCATGAAGGGAGTCAGCATTGCTGTTGCACGGCGTTCACGTTCGTTGCGAATGGTACGGGAAGCCATAACGCCGGGAACTGCACAGCCGATACCGATGACGAAGGGGATTACAGACTTACCGGACAGACCGACCTTCTTAAAGATGGGGTCAAGTACAACGGCAACGCGGGACATATAACCGCAGTCTTCCAGCAGAGCGAGCAGGAAGTACATAACCATAACGAGCGGGAGGAAGCCGACTACGGCTACGACACCGCCGATCACGCCGTCAACGAGGATCGCGGAGAGAAGCGGAGAAGCGTCTGCGAGAAGTTCGCCGACCCAGCCCTGGAACGCTTCCAGCCAGCCGACGAGCAGGTCTGCGATGGGAGTGCCGACCCAGACCTGAGAGATCTGGAACACGAGGAACATAACAACCGCGAAGATCGGAATACCGAGCCATTTGTTGGTGAGAACCGCGTCGATCTTGTCGCCGACGTTCTTATCCTTGGTGAGAACCTTACGGTTTTCCACAGACTTGACGATGCCGTTTACGAACTCAAAACGCTTGCGGTCAGCCGCTTCTACAGCAGCTTTGTCGGTCAGGTCGATGTCGCCCTGATGATACGGCGCGGACTGTGCCTTGCCGGATGCAGCGGCAGCAGCTTCAACAACAGCCTTCAGACCGTCAGCGGAGGTTGCGGTGGTAGCGATAACCGGGCAGCCGAGCTTTGCGGAAAGTGCATCTGCGTCGATCTTATTGCCCTTCTTGTTGTTGAGGTCGCTCTTATTCAGCGCAACGACAACCGGAACGCCAAGCTCCAGAAGCTGTGTGGTGAAGAACAGGCTTCGGGACAGGTTGGTGGCATCCACGATGTTGATGATGGCATCGGGATTTTCGTTCTTTACATAGGAAGATGTGATGCTTTCTTCCGATGTGAACGGAGACATGGAGTAAGCACCGGGCAGGTCAACTGCGATCAGCTGCTCATTTCCTCCATAGTATGTTTTCTTGATGGGATGCTCCTTCTTGTCTACGGTAACGCCCGCCCAGTTGCCGACTTTCTCATTGCGGCCTGTGAGAGCGTTATACATCGTAGTTTTACCGGAATTGGGGTTACCGGTCAACGCGATTCTCATATTGTTTCCTCCTGATATGTATCCTTTCGGATAAAATACTTTACTGAGTTAGTCGTGGCTAACCACGTTGTATAAAAACAATCAGCCGATCGTTTTTATACCGTTATATTATATACGGATTGCTTCCGCCAGCTGATTGTCAATGTTGTATCTGCCGTCCTTGATGGAGACGGTACATCCGCCTCTGCGATGAGCAATGACGGTAATGGTCTCGCCGCTGTAGCAGCCCAGCGAGAACAGAAAAGCGTCCAGTTCTTCATCATCGGTTACAATTTCCTTGATGATATACTCTTTTCCTTCCGTTGCATCTTTCAGATTCATAACATTCTCCGCGCTTCTTTGTGTTCACACCGCACCGCATTAGTCCGTGCTAACCGATCCGGCAAAAATATGGTTAGGCTCATCTAACCATGTATTAGTATAACACTTATGTAAGAATTTGTCAATATATTTCGAAAAAATTAATTGGTTTTTTTTGAAACAATTTTTTCCTGTGCGTACGGGTCAAAGCAGTTTATTCTTTCCTTGGTACAAATATGAAAAAACCGAAGGAAGTATCGCCGTTTTTTGCTCCGGCTGTTTCTATTGACAAACAGGGGTGTCTTTGCTATAATAATATTAATTCTATAAACACAATGAGGTATACTTATGGGAAAGAAACGTTATTGTATAGTCGGTGCATCCTCCCGCGGAAGGGCTATGTATGCCCATCAAATGGTAAAAGCACCTTACAACGAATACTGTGAGATCGTCGGTATTTATGATACCAACCCCGGCCGTGCCCAGGCGCTTTCCTCTGCCTGCGGCAACTTCCCGGTTTATGCTACTTTTTATCAGATGATCAAGGAAGCGAAACCCGACGCCGTTATCATTACCACCATGGATAAGTTCCATGAAGAATACGCGGTCAAAGCCATGGAAATGGGATGCGATGCCATTGTGGAAAAGCCTATGTGTATCACGCTGGATCAGGCACGCCGTATCCTGGATGCCAAGGAACGTACCGGCAGACACGTGACCACCACGTTCAATATGCGCTATATGCCCTACAAGCTGAAGGTAAAGGAACTGCTCATGTCCGGCATCATCGGTGAAATCGAAAATGTAACCTTCGAATGGAATCTGATCTATGCAGGTCACGGTACCAGTTATTTCCGCCGCTGGCACGCCCTTATGGAAAACTCCGGCGGTCTGCTGCTGACCAAGGCTGCCCACCATTTCGATATTGCCAACTGGTTCGTGGATTCTTACCCCGCCAAGATCACCGCTTTCGGTAAGCTGGACCGTTACGGCAAGAACGGTTCATTCCGTGACATCATCGGCGGTGACACACCCGCAGAACACTGTCACGAATGTCCGCACAAGGACACCTGCAAGCTGTACGTAGATACTACCAAGGGACAGTTATACTTCCCCCATATGCAGTATGACGGTTATACCGATGACTGCTGTGTATTCCGCAAGGATGTGGATATTTACGACTCTGCTTCCGTCAACGTACTGTATGAAAACGGTGTGACCATGGCCTACACCCTGAACGCCAACGCTCCCTACGAAGGATGGCGCATTGCGTTCAACGGCACCAAGGGTCGTCTGGAAGCCGGTGAGATCATGACCGGTGCAGAGGATCTGGTCACCTTCGGACGGGATGTTGTCCGGGTTATGAATTACAAGGAAGGAACGAAAGAATTCCCCGTAGAAGCTTTCAATGATGCCCACGGCGGCGGTGACCAGCGTCTGCTGCTTGACCTGCTCAATCCCACCGGCGATGATCCGTATTACCAGAGAGCCACTGCAGTTGACGGTGCGGCTTCCGTACTGATCGGTGCGCTTGCCAACGAGTCCATTGCTCAGGGCGGTAAGGTTATCGATGTTACGGAACGCCTTGGACGTGAGCTGCGGAGTTATCTGTAATTTTGTTCGTATAAGATAAAAACTGCCGTCTTTCGGTACATTCCGAAGGATGGCAGTTTCTGTTTTATTTCGCATAAATCATCCCGATCAGGCGATTGACCAGGGATAACGGCAATACTTTTCCCAGAATACACAGGCATTTGTATCCGGCACCCAGTGTCCAGACAGGTTTTTTCTTATCCGACAATGCGATCCCGGCGATCCATTTTCCGGCGGTTTCCGGTTTCATGCCGTTTTCTTCGTCCCGTTCCATGACGGAGACACTGCGCGCAATTCTGCCGCCGTATACATCGTCACCTGCCGCGGATTTCACCCGGGATGCGGTAAAACCGGTCTGTATATCCCCCGGCTGTATTGCGGTTACGGTAATGCCAAAAGGACGCACTTCATTCGCAAGGGCGCAGGTATAAGCATTGATCGCCGCTTTGGAGGCAGAGTAGTAAGCCTGGAAGGGGATGGGGAAGGCAGCGGCTACCGAGCTGATGTTGACGATCCGTCCTTTGCCTGCCTGACGCATATGGGGCAGTACCGCTTTGTTCATGTTTACAGTCCCCATGAAGTTCACATCCATCTGCCACTTCACCTGTTCGGCTTCTGTGAATTCCACAGCACCCGAAATACCGGCACCGGCGCAGTTGATCAGTACATCAATCCGCCCTTCCGCCGCTATGACGGTTTCCACCGCAGATGCAGCCGATACGGTATCCGTTACGTCCGTTCCGATATGGTTTATTCCCGGAATGCCGCCGTCCCGTCTGCTGCAGGAATATACAATGCATCCCCGGTCACGCAGCGCTTCGGCTGTTGCTTTTCCGATGCCGGAGCTGCCGCCGGTGAGCAGTATGACTTTCTTATTCATTTACGGGAATGGGTGCTGCAAGACCCTGTGCAATGATTTCCGCCGCTTCTTCCACCAGTGCCTTGGTATGGGTTGCCATACAGCTTGCACGCAGGAGACATTCGCCTTCCGCGCAGGCAGGGGTGATAACCGGGTTCAGATATACGCCGGCATCATAGATCATTCTGGAACGGATCAGGGTATTTTCTTCCGTATAGGTATAGATCGGTACGATCGGGGTCTGGGCTTCGATGATCTTTACGTCTTTTGCTTTCAGGGCATTGCGGAAATGGGTACTGATATCCGACAGATTGGTTACCAGTTCGGGATGTGCTTTCAGGTAACGGAGAGCTGCCAGAGCCACTGCTGCGGAGGAAGGTGTGATGGATGCGGAGAAAATGAAGGGACGGGATACGTGTTTTACGTATTCCACAACTTCACGGTCCGCTGCCATATAACCGCCCAGAGATGCCAGGGACTTGGAAAAAGTACCCATGTAGATATCCACTTCTTTTTCCAGTCCGAAATGGCTTGCGGTGCCGCGTCCGCCCTTACCGATCACACCCAGCGCGTGGGCATCGTCTACCATGACTCTTGCGCCGTACTTCTTCGCCAATGCGCAGATCTCCGGCAGTTTCGCAATATCGCCGCCCATGGAGAATACACCGTCGGTTACGATCAGACAACCGCGGTTTTCCGGCACTTTCTGGAGCTGACGCTCCAAGTCTTCCATATCGGCGTGCTTGTACATCAGCATTTTACCGAAACCGAGACGGCAGCCGTCGTAAATGGATGCGTGGTTTTCTCTGTCACAAATGACAACATCATGCAGACCGACGATGGCGCTGAGAATACCGAGATTGGACTGGAAACCGGTGGAGAAGGTCATGACCGCTTCTTTTTCCACAAACTGTGCCAGTTCTGCTTCCAGTTCCAGGTGCATCTGCAGGGTACCGTTCAGGAAACGGGAACCGGAACAGCCTGTACCGTACTGTTCAATGGCTTTGATACCGGCTTCCATGATCTCCGGCTGGGTGGTCAGACCCAGGTAATTGTTGGAGCCAAGCATGATGCGGCGCTTGCCTTCCATGATCACTTCCACGTCCTGTCTGGTCTCCAGCGCATGGAAATAGGGATAGATCCCCTTCTCTTTCGCTTCATCTACACGGGAACGTTTTCTGCATTTTTCAAAAATATCAACACTCATACTGTATCTCCTTTATACTGTACAGGCAGAAATAGTTGCCATTTGTTTACTGTTTGCCTTTGTAATTATAGTATAAAACAAAAATTTTGTCAATCATTTTTCCTGTATTTTAATGAAATATAAAGAAATCAGGACATTTTTCATCAGAATACGGTCCGGGAAGTCTTTATTCCCCCGCACAATACGCCAGAATTGCCTCCGGTGTAGTATCTCCTGCGATATTCAGTCTGCCAAGATCCACCAAAGACTGGGGCAGTCCGCACACAAGGGTATTCCGCCGGCTGCTGTCCGTTGTCATGGTCACCTTAAATCCGTTTTCCATCAGAACCGCGTCTGTCAGCCGGGTATATTTTCCTGACGGGAATGCCAGTGCCTGACTTTGCGGAATGCCGTTTTCTCTAAGCAGTGCCGCCTGTGCCGCGATATCCGCTGTAAGGTAGGCGATGTAGTCATCTTCCGATTCGCCGGGCAGGGGCAGAATAGTCTCACGCACCCTCTCACCGGTTTCGTAAGGTGCCCACTGATGCATATCCCATGTATGGGACTGGATGGAGATAATACCGGAAGCCAGCATTTCCTCAATTTCCGGCTGTCCGAAATGGGGTGTGATGGAATTGTTTGTATCTTTATAATATTCGTAATGTCCCACGGAACTGCCGATGGTGAATATGACCGCATTCCAGCCGTATTCCTGCAGAATCGGGAAAGCGTATTCGTAATTGCTGAGATACCCGTCATCGAAGGTGATCATAACCGGTTTGTCCGGCAGTGCTTCCCCTTTTTCCACGTAGGCAATGATCTGATCGAGGGAAACCGGTGTATAGCCATGCTCTGCCAGAAGTGCCATATGGGAAGCAAAGGTCTCCGGGTGGAGTACGGTGCCGGTTTCCTCCGCATCCGGATCCAGGTGATGGTACAGTAAGATCGGCACATTGGTTGTGTATGTGTTTTCCTCCACGGAAGCGGCGGCATCCTTCAGCCATTCCGCAGTGACTGTATATCCGTCCTTGCAGAGGAAGCCGAAATTGTCCGGATAATAGGCTTCTTCATCCCCGTATATCCGTGCCAGAACCATGTCTGCGGCGGCATTGCGGGTATGGGTGGTATCGTAGAAATACCGGGCGTCGCAGGTTATGGGGGATATGCTGAAATTCCAGTATTCCGTCACCTGCGCCAGGGCAGTAAAGTATGTGTTCAGGCTGTCGTTGGTATAGCCCTGCAGCTGTGCATCGGATACGGGGGACAGAATTACCGTCAGTTCCGCCCCGGCAAAGTCGCACATCTGCCGGATTTCCGCCACAGCAGAGGCACATTCTTCCACATACTGCAGTTCCCGCACCTCTGTCCAGGGGAGAAAATCCTCTCCGTTCACGGCAAGATAGTCATCGAGTGCCCCGATGGATTCGGCGTCACGCATCCGTTTGTCGTAAATCCCGTCATCCGGCAGGAACACATCAAAAGCCTGGGGCATTTCTGTATCGTGCATCCGGGAATACAGCTTCTCCGCCGCAAAACTGGGACTGGCAAAGAGAAGATCCGCGTAAAATCCCCAAGCACTGCCGCCGGTTACTTTATAATGGGCTTTGTCCGTCAGGGATGTTTCCTCAAACAGGGAATCCCCTTCACTGAGTCCCAGCACCAGCACGATATGCCGCACTTCATCATTGGCAAGAAGCCATGTGACCAGTTCTTTATCGTAAGCAATATCCGCGCCGTAGTGGAACAGGTTGTAGTAGCTCCCCTCCGTGTATGTTTCCAGTGTTTCCGGCAGGTAGGATGCCGCGGAGGAGGAGCCGATGATGTAGGAATCAAATTCGTCAAAATGATTTTGCAGG
>JAFUKI010000142.1 GCA_017467815.1 Clostridia bacterium | reverse complement strand
GCTGGCAGAGATGATTCGGGAGATGAAAGCGGAACTGGGAAGGACGTAACAACTCAAAATTTGTTACGCAGTAAGCAAAGAAAAACGGCAGTTCATCAAAACGATGGATCGCCGTTTTTCCGTCTATGGTCAAATATGTGGTCACGCGGATTTAAGAGGATTTTGCGAAATTTGAATATGATACTGAAATAAGTCTGCCAAACACCATAAATTCAGCACAATTTGTTCGATATTTACAGGAGTTCGACAATATCTACCACTCATTCTGTCCAATCTGCAAAACAAAAAATCCTCGCAGATCAACGATCCACAAGGATTTTTTCAACTTCGCAAAACGAATGTTGGTCGGAGTGACTGGATTCGAACCAGCGGCCTCTTGGTCCCGAAGGCGTAGGTGTACGTTTGTCTATCGTTTTCTAGAGTGTTTCAGCACTTTCCGCTCGGGTACAGATGGTTATGAGCGGGATTGATTCCACTGAGTCCGGGTACTCCGAGCGGGAATATGGTCAGGTATGTGGTCAGATAACACAACACCCGATCTGGCTGATGCTGAGTCATATCGGAAGACTGCAGGATTGCAGCATAAGTCGGCGGAAATTGCTAGTGGTTGGCCGTTTTTCGATGTGCAGAAATTGCGATGCGGTAAGCAAAGAAATATGCCGGCCGCTCAGTTTCAGGACAACTTTTTATCCGAAGAATCCAATTCCGCACGATATCGCATGCACGGACGTCCGCCGGTTTCGTAATTCATTTCGCCGGTCACTTTCCCGCTTCTTTCGAGATAGTTCATGTACCGCCGTACTGTCACGCCAGTCAGTCCCACCTTTTCAGCGATTTCATCTCCCGTCAGCCAGCTGCCCTTGTTCGCCTTCATGTAATCGAGAATCAGACGGAGGGTCTTTTCCTGGATTCCTTTCGGATAGATATCTTCATTCTTCCGCCGGGAATTGTCAATAATATGATCGATGCTTTTCTGATTCAGCGTATCCAGTTTCTGCAGTGCACTGGTCTGGGCGATATACTTTTCCAGTGCCATGCGGAACCGATCAAAGGTGAACGGCTTCACAAGATAGTCGATGATTCCTGCGTGCAGAGCCTTTTCCAGAGATTCACGGTCGTTTGCTGCGGTTACCATGATAACTTCCACGCCAAGTTTGCGGTGCCGGATCTCCCGCAGAGTCTCAAACCCGTCCATGTGGGGCATGAAGACATCGAGAATCACAAGATCAACGGTGTTGTTTTCAAGAAATTCAAGAGCACTTCTTCCGTCACGGCATACACCGGCAACCGTGAATTTTCCATGGCGTCCGATATACTGCTCGTTGATCATAGCAACCATCGGATCGTCTTCCACAATCAGAACTTTATGCATTCCACTCACCCCTTTTCTGCAAAGCTGACCGCAAAGGAAGTCCCCACATCCTTCTGCGATTCGACGGTAATCGTTCCGCCGAAACTTTCGATCATTGTTTTCACCTGCCAGAGACCCGTACCTCTGCCTTCTCCTTTGGTGGAAAAGCCGTTTTCAAAAATCCGGTTCATGTTTTCCTCATCAATGCCGGAACCCGTATCATCTACGGTGATCAGTACCGCACCCGGACGGGAAAAAATACCGAACATCAGCTCATTCTGCGTGCCGTATCCGCTTTCACTGTCGTTCATGGCTTCAAAGGCATTCTCAATCAGATTGCCGATCACGGTTACCAGCATTTCCGTCGGCAGAGGATAGTCCGTGCTTACATACCGGCAGCCCTCGCGCATCACAAAACGGATATTCAGCTCCGATGCCCGTGCCGTTTTACCGATCAGCAGAGCGGCAACCGTCGGCTCGGTAACGGTATTCATGATTCTGGAGAGGTTCTCCCTCTGCACCATGCTGATGCTTTCGATATATGAAACCGCTTCGTCGTACATCTTCATCTGAATCAGTCCCATAATCACGTGGAGCTTGTTGGTGAAATCATGGTTATTCGCCCGCATGGAATCCACCAGATAACGGGTGCCGGTCAGGTCTTCCATCAGTTTTGTGTACTCCGTACGGTTGTGCATGATACCGATTGTGCCGATAACGGTATCCTCATCGCGGATCGGGATACGGTCAATCAGTATATCTGCGTTCTTCATGGACGGCATCCGGATGTGAAACTCCTTTTCTTCACCTTCCAGAGTCCGCTGCAAAAGCTCCCCGTTCGGCAGATCACAGAGTTTTTTTCCTATAATACTTTTATTTGCATCCGTATGTTCCAGAATCCCGGCAGCCGTATCATTGGCAAACTGTACCGTTCCTTTATTATCAACAGCGATGATCCCTTCCTCCAGGGATTCCAGAATGTTGTCACGGATGCGGTACATAGCAGTAAATACATCCGGCTCATAGCCGAGCAGACTCTTTTTTATCCTGCCTGACAGTTCCGCGGAAATCACCAGTTCAAGCAGAATTGCCGCAAATGTAATCAATGTGAATGCCCAGAGTGTCTGCATGGTTTCACTGCGGATGTTTTCGGTCAGCATAATCGCCATGACAAACCCAGTGTAACTGCCGGTTTCATCATAAATCGCCGCGTATGCTCTGCGCTGGGTTCCGGACGGTCCGCTTTCATTTACGGTATAATAGGGATTTTTGTTTTCTTCAAAATCCGGAAGACTGCCGTCATATACCGTGTCGATCAGGTCATGATTGGAGTGATACAGGCGGATCTGTTCACTGCTTACCACGGAAATGACATCTATATCGTCGAGGGTATCTCTGAGGGAATCCAGATATTCCTTGAATACCTTGGAATCCTCTGCTTCTGCCTCTCCCTGGATTACGGTAATCATCGGAGACTGAGCAATTGCTTCCGCTACGTTTTTCAGATTCTGATCCCGCTTCTGTGTATCAAACTGAATATTGATGAGTGTTCCGGCGATTCCGAGAAACAGCGCAAGCGTAATGATTAAGACAAGCTGTGTCCGGAACAGATTCTGCTGTATTCTTTTCATGGAGGTCGGCTCTGTTTTCTTTTTCAATTCAATATCTCCTTTCCGGAAACCGCACGTTTACAGCATAATTATAGCATATCTGACCTTTTCAAAACAGCTTTTGAAAGTAAAGAAAACGGAAAAATTCCGTATTATTTTTTTCTATGTTTCAAAAAATTCCCTTTTTCCCTCTTCTGTGGTATTCTGTTTCTGCGAGAACAACTACACATCCGCAAAGGAGAAATACTATGGGTTCTGTTTTTGAAACAATCATGCTGGTCTGCTTCGGACTGTCGTGGCCGATGAATCTGATGAAAGCGTACAGGGCCGGAACTGCCAGAGGCACCAGTCTGTGGTTCATTCTTCTCATCATCACAGGCTACATCGCAGGCATTTCCGCAAAGATCCTCACGGGACAGATCAATTATGTACTGATCGCCTATCTGCTGAATCTGGCGATTGTGTCACTGAATCTGATCGTATATTTCCGCAATGTATCACTGGACAGAAAATCCGCAGCGAATCACTGATGAGGAGGAATAAAACTATGTATGAACAGGAAATGAGAACATACCGGATGCTGAATGATCTGGCGGAACCGGACGGAATCGTAATCTTCGGAGGAAGCGATGATCTGGAACTGCCGCTGTGCGAACTGAAGCAGGCGTTTGCGCTGGAACAGGGAGTGTACAACCGGAGTCTGCCCGACCTGTCGGTGAAGGATGCCGCTGTCCTCTATGAAACCTGTGCCGCACTGCTGCATCCGGAGACGGTCCTTCTTCATATCGGAGAAGCGGACAGAGGCTGGTTTGCGGAAAACTCCGATGAATTCGATCGTCTGTACCGAAACCTGATTACACAGATTCGGAGTCAAAATAAAAAATGCCGTATTGCCGTACTGTCTTTGAATAATCCGTCCGACGATCCTGTGACTGCCGAAATGAACCAGCATCTGAAATACATCGCCGAATCCGAGCGGTGCGAATATGGCGATATCACGGTCAAACGGGTATGGAATCCGAAGGAAACAAAGGAAGTGACGTCATTTGTACAGGCAATGGGGCTGGTGCAGACCCGCCGGGCAATATATGATCTGGTGAAAATTTTGTTTGGCTGCACTGCGGGACAGGAACCGTAAAAAATGTTGTTTTTCAGGAAAATCTCTTGACAAATCCATAAAAAAGAGTATACTTAACTTTAAGTGAATAGACATTCAAGTGCCGCTGAAATGCGTTTGGGTTCAGCGGAGAATAGGAAATCCGGTGCAAGTCCGGAATGGTTCCGCCACTGTATACGCGGAGGCTCTGTGCGTGACGAAAGTCGGTCATTGGGGAAGACGTTCCCTGAGAAGGCTGTGTGCAGAAGCTGAAAATGCGTGAGCCAGGAGACCTGCTTGAATGTTTCGCACTTCTGTCGGTCGGCGAACTTTTCCTGTCGACAGGTGCTTTCTGAGCAGAAAATCGGCTGCGGCAGTCATTCCCGGGGATGGATACTGGGATGATTTGCTGCGGCCTTTTGTTTTGCCGGAAAGCCATAAAGCGTTTTTTCGTTCCGGATGGAGCGTACGGCCGGATGGAACGGAAAAAATATCACACCCATACGGGAGGAAACACAGTATGAAAAACCTTATCAAAATTCTTGCCCTTGTGCTGGTTGCCTGCACTTTGATGTGTCTGATTGTATCCTGCGGCGGCAAGAAGCCTGTCCTGCTGGCCGTATCCTTTGGCTCCAGCTACAACGAAACCCGCGACGCTACCATCGGCGCTGTGGAAAACGCTTTGAAGGCGGCTTATCCGGAGTATGACGTCCGCCGCGCATTCACCAGTCAGATTGTCATTGACATTCTGGAAGAACGGGAAGGTATGGAAATCGACAACATGACCGAAGCGCTGGATCGTCTGGTGGCAGATGGTGTGAAGGAAGTCGTTGTACAGCCCACACACGTTATGCCCGGTTTTGAGTACGATGATGTCATGGCTGAAATCGCTAAGTATGAAAGCAAATTCGACAGCATCAAGGTCGGTTTGCCTCTGCTTTCTTCCGATGCAGACTATACCGCTCTGATTTCCGCTCTGACCGAAAAGACTGCGTCCTACAACACGGATGGTACCGCAGTGGTATTCATGGGTCACGGTACACACCATGAAGCAAACTCCACCTATGCAAACCTTCAGCAGAAGCTGAACGACGCCGGATATGCCAATTACTTCATCGGTACCGTAGAAGCAGAACCTTCTCTTGATACCGTTCTGGCTGCTGTACAGGCAACCGACGCCAAGAAAGTTGTTCTTCTTCCTCTGATGATCGTTGCGGGCGACCATGCCACCAACGATATGGCAGGCGATGAAGAAGGTTCCTGGAAGGATGTCTTCACAAAGGCAGGCTATGAAGTGGAATGTGTTCTGATGGGTCTCGGCGAATACGAAGGTGTTCAGAAGATCCTGGTTGACCACGCCGCTGCTGTCATCGGTAAATAATAAAACATACAGAAATGGAGCTGCCGCATTCCGTTGGAAATCATCGGGGGCGACAGCTCCGTTTTTAACATTGCAGAGGAGCGAATTGTATGCAAAAAAGATTTATTTTTCTGCTTGGAATCTTTATTTTCCTGACCGTACTGGCAGGCTGTTCTGCAGATATACCGGAAGAAACGGAACCGGAACCGGTTATGCCCGTAATCCTCGGCACTCAGATTGCCGACGGATCGTATGAAATCGATGTGGAAGCCAGTTCCTCCATGTTCCGTGTCGTGAAATGTGTGCTGACCGCGGCAAACGGCGAGATGCAGGCAGAAATGACTATGAGCGGACAGGGATACGGAATGGTTTACATGGGAACCGGTGAAAAAGCCCTTCTCGATTCTGAGGAAAAGTATATACCGTTTGTTCTGGATGAAAATGGCGGAAAAGTATTCACCGTTCCGGTGGAAGGACTGAATATGGAACTGGACTGCGCCGCATGGAGCATCCGGAAAGAAAAATGGTATGACCGAACCCTGATTTTTCATTCGGAACGCATTCCGGCAGAATCTCTGAGTATGGAGTAAAAGCGGATATGAATATATTTTCAAGAATTACGGTATACCGGTATGTACTTTTCCTTCTTCTTCCGCTGCTGTTTCTTTCCTGTTCCGAAAAAACAGTGGAACTTTCCGACGGTATCTATACCATAGAAGTAACTCTGGAAGGAGGAAGCGGGAGAGCTTCTGTATTTTCTCCGGCGACGATTGAAGTCACCGGCGGAACCGTCATCGCCGAAATAGAGTGGAGCAGTCCGTTTTATGAATATATGACGGCAGACGGAAAACGCTTCGAGCCGTTGCAGACCTCGGGAAATGCTGTCTTCCGGATTCCGGTACAGTTGGACACAAAAATGGAAGTCAGTGCCTCCACAGTGGCGATGAGCGAACCGCATCTCATCGATTATACGCTGTATTTTGACAGCTCCACACTGGAAAGGAGCGGATCATGAAACGCTTTTTTGCGGTATTTCTCGGATTGTGTGTGGTTCTTTCTTTTACCGGATGCGGCGGCACGGAAGGAAACGACGGTCTGGGCAACGGCTGGGTTCCGGAACGGACAATGGATCTCCGGTATGCCACGCAGTTTCAAGTGGAGTATTATACTGGTGGCTACAAGCTGATTACTTTGGGGGACGGCAGCCGGTTTCTGGTGATTCCGAAAGGCTGCGAGAGACCGAAACGGATTCACCGGGATATAGTTTCCCTGTATCAGCCGATTGAGAATATCTATCTTGCCGCAACAGCCGCTATGTGCCTGTTCGACGGTATGGATCGTCTGGATGCGATTCGCCTGTCCAGTCTCAAAGAGGAGGACTGGTACATCGAGAACGCCCGTACCGCTATGTAAAACGGGGGGATTCTGTATGCCGGAAAATACAGTGCACCGGATTATGAATTGATTATGGAATCCGGCTGCAAACTGACAGTGGAATCCACCATGATCGGTCATGAGGAAGCTGGCAGAGATGATTCGGGAGATGAAAGCGGAGTTGGGGAGAGTTTAGGGATAAGGGGTACGTGAAATACAATACCCATTGTGAGACAGGAGACGATTTGAAGTCGTCTCCTGATGTTTGGGATAAAAATGGGGTTGTCGCAGTAACCACCCCCAAGATACAAAACGACCGGGTTGTCCAAAAAGGATGACCCGGTCACTGCTTTCGTGGTATAATAGAGTCGCCCAAAACCCTACCGGAAAGCAGGTACAGTATACCACAATGAGAAACAGAAATCAAGTAGTAATTCCCCTGGATCTGGGAATTCGAATCGACGAAAAAGATCCCGTAAGAAAACTGATTGAAATATGCGACGAACTGGACTACACCGATCTGTACGCGGCATACCTCCGCCACTGGAGAAAGATCGATCCCCGCACTATGTTTGAGCTTCTCGTGTTCGCCTACATGAACGGAATCTATTCCAGCCGTGAAATAGATTCCGCCTGCCGTTACGATATCCGATTCATGTGGATTCTGCAGAACGAACCCGTGCCGGATCACAGCACCATTGCCAGATTCCAGAATGAACGTCTGACGGATGTAATGGAAGATCTGTTCTATCAGCTGACGGAGAAACTATACGAAATGGGAGAACTGTCCTACAGGAATATGTTTGTGGACGGTACCAAGATCGAAGCCAATGCCAACCGGTACACCTTCGTATGGGCCAAAGCAGTGGCAAAGCAGTTTGAAAAGCTGGAAGTACGCATCGCAAAGGAAGTACCGGAGGTGGCTCTGCGGTATGATCTGTTTGTGGATACCTCTCTGGAAGACTGTCTTTCTCACCTGATGAAGCTGGCGAATCTTGTGAATCTCACCTTTGTCAGCGGAAAAGGAAAACACAAGACCCAGCTGCAGAGAGATCTCGAACTTCTCACATCTTTCTATGAGAGAAAAGAAGGTTACAAGGAGCATCAGAGCACCCTTGGTAAGCGGAAAAGCTACTCCAAGACTGACCACGACGCCACATTCATGCGACTGAAGGAAGACCATATGCAGAACGGACAGCTGAAGCCTGCATACAACGTGCAGATCAGTGTGTAAAGCGAATACATCATTGGTCTGGGACTGTTTCCAAATCCTACGGACACCACTACACTGCCGGCCTTTCTGGACAGAGTACAGGAAAAGTCGGGACACAAAATCGAAAATATCACCGCCGACGCAGGATATGCCAGTGAGGAAAACTATACCTATCTGGAACAGAACGGACAGAAGGCGTACATCAAGCCTGCGGATTATGAGGTGAGAAAGACCAGGAAGTTCAAAAAGGATATCTATCGTGTGGAAAACATGCCGTATGATCCGGATACCGACAGCTTCACATGCCCGAACGGAAAGAAACTGATCCACACATACGATAACCACCCAAAATCTGAAAACGGTTTCAGAAAGACAAAGCAGAACTATATCTGTGAAAGCTGTGCCGGATGTCCGCACAGGGAGAAGTGTTTCAAGGGACAGTACGAGAACCGTAAAATATCTCTGTCCCAGACCTTTGCCAGACAGAAACGGGAAGCATCGGAACGGATCAATACACCGGAAGGAATCAAACTTCGGGTAAACCGATCGATCCAGGTTGAAGGAACATTTGGGGTAATCAAGGAAGATTATGGATTCAGAAGATTTCTCACCCGTGGGAAACGGAAGACGGAGACACAGTTTTTCCTCCTGGCATTTGCGTACAATATCCGTAAACTTTGCAATAGACTGGAATCCGGGCGATTTGGCGTGGCTTTATTTGATGTGGATGTAGCTTGATTTGATGAAAATATGCTTGTGGGTACACAAAAAGGATGGATTTTACTCCACCCTTGGATTTGTGTGCTTTTTTACTGGAGCTGTTTTCGCGGGATACTTGCAACAGCTCCATTATAACACAGCAAAGCTGAGATAACTTACATTTGGCACAAGCGCAAGAAACAAATTCTCTAAGGTAGTCAAAGTTTTGTGTTGACAACTACGATAAAATCGTATATAATAGTAATGAAGCGAGGGCGTACAAATGACAAGACTATTTATATACACAACTCCTTTCCGCAATGCGTGGAAAGCAATGGGGTTGAATGATGCTGATCTGGTGCAATTGGAAGAGATTTTACTCGAAAATCCACAGAAAGGTGATGTGATTGAGGGAACAGGTGGTGCCAGAAAACTTCGTATTCAGATCGGAAACCACGGTAAAAGCGGTGGTGGGCGTGTGATATATCTCGATGTTCTGGAACAGGAGCATTTATATCTCCTGTTTGCATACCCTAAGAATGTGCAAAGCGATTTGACTGCCGATCAGAAAAAAGCAATTCGCCATCTTGTTGAACAGATAAAGAAGGAGTGAGGATTATGGAAGATAAACTCCGTTTTGAGAGTAAGCTCTCGAAAGAAGAAGTACAGAAAAATTTTGAGGGGATGGACTTTTTCTCAGAAGTCATGTCTGGACTGGAAGAAGCACTAGATTTCGCAAAAGGCAAGGCACGTCCCACTACTGTAGTTCGTAAAAGAAGTCTTCCCGATATTGATGTCGCCGCTGAGAGAAAAGCACTGAATCTGACTCAGAAAGGTTTTGCTTCGATTCTCGGTGTGTCGTCAAGAACGGTAGAAGCATGGGAAGCCGGCAAGAGCAATCCCTCACCGACAGCACGGAATCTGATATACCTGATCAGTCAGGATCACAGTCTGATTCAGAAGCTGCAGACGATATACGAATAACAGTACAATATTGATACGCAGTAAACAAAGAAAAACGGCGGTTCATCAAAAAACGATGGATCGCCGTATTTTTTTATTGTGTTAATTCTTCGCAGTAACAGTATCCAACAATCTCCCGGCGATTTCTTCATCTGCCAGACGCATAACGGAATCTTCTTCCGATGAAAATCCCAGAATATTTACGCTGCCATACCAGACTGTCTTCTGATCCATCACACAAAAGCATCCCGAAACACCGGGGTTTTCTGTTATGGTTATGCCGTATTCCCGTAAAGTGCACAGATTGTTTTCAGCGGATTTTCGGTCTTTTTCTTTGTACTCACAGGTCGGACGGGTCGCAATAACAATCGAGATCTGCCGCAGCAAAGCCGGTGAAATCTGTTTTATAAACTGCTTGATCCGTCCGCTTTGGAGATACGGACTCACAATCACAATTTCCTTTTCCGCATTCTGCAAATCCTGTTCGTATACAGGAAAATAACTTTTTCCGTCATAAATCAGATCGGGCGCGGAGGACGGACTGGAACTGCCTCTGATTTTATACCCGATGGAAGCATATCCCTTCAGCCGTTTCTGATACATTTTTTCGAGTACCGGAATGTGTAAATCCACATAATCATATACCTGTACCTCTGTTTTTCCTGCATAATTTCGATGCAGACGTCCGGCATACTGTGCAACTTTGCCTTTCCATGCGATCGGCAGGGCAAGAAAAAGTGTGTCCAGACGGGGATAGTCAAAGCCTTCGCCAACATATTTCCCGGTGGCAATAATCACAAGCGGTTCGTCTGCCGGGATAGAATGCAGTTGATTCATGGTTTCCTGACGCTCTTTTGGGGAAGCTGTTCCGGTAAGCGTGATGATATTTTGGCAGGCATCTGCAAGTTTGTCCGCCAGAAGATGAACGTGTTCCCGGCGTTCCGTCAGAATAATTGGACAGCGATTTTCGAGAAGCGCATTTTTTACGTCACTTATGATCTGTTCGCTACGGCTTTCGCTTTCAGCAAGATCTTTATACACTGCGGCAATGCTCCTGCTTGGATCAGCACTGCGGAAGTCTGTAAAGCGGGGTATCAAAATATGTTCAAATCCACGTTTCTCTGCCTGTTCTTTGGCATTCACGCGATAGCGGATCGGTCCGCACTGCATGAAAATAATCGGATGCTGTCCATCCTGACGCTGGGGCGTTGCAGTCAAACCGTACACATATTTTGCGTTCGCATACCGCAGGATTTTCTCGAAATTTACAGCGGATACATGATGACATTCATCCACGATCACCATGCCGTAATTCCGTACCAGCTCCTTTACGGTATCCCCCTGGACAAGAGACTGCATGACCGCAATATCCACGCTGCCGCCAAGACTATTCTTGCCCGCTCCAAGCAGTCCCACAGGTGACCAGTTCTTTTTGACAGTGCCTTTCTTTGTCATGACGGGAGAAATATCAAAATCCAGAAATGTTTCCAGAGACATTTTCCACTGCATCATCAGACTTTGTGTGTGGACAAGAATGAGAGTATTGGTTTTGCGCTGACCGATCAGATAGGACGCCACTACGGTTTTGCCGAAAGCTGTGGTGGCAGACAGTACGCCGATATTGTCTTGAAGTAATGCGTCCGCCGCAGACTGCTGTTCCTCACGCAATGTGCCATTGAATTCCACCGAGATGTTCGTACCCAGATTGGTTTTATCATCCACATGATATGTCACCTTGCAGTCTGTCAGCAGCTTGCAGAGAGCATCTTCGCATCCGCGCGGCAGACCGATGTATTCGTCCGTTATATCAGCAGTACAGATCACGCGTGGCTTATTATAGATTGGCAGACGCATAGCTTGTGCCCGATAAAAATCCGGATTCGGAAAAGCTGCCATCCGTTTCAGCTTATTCTGTGCCAATGCTGATAATCCTTTGCGGGAGATATACAGCATATTGGACCGGATTATTGTAATTTCAGAAGGAAAATCTTCGCCGGAAAGTGCAGTATCTTTCTTCGTTTCCCATGGTTTTTCATCGGAATCTGTTATCAGAGTACCGAGATCACCGTTTTTGCATAGAACTTTGACTTTTTCTGCGACAGTTTCATCGGATATTTTACGAATCCGGCTCAGGAATGACCATTGGTCGTCATACGGGATAAAATTTTCATCAACAAATACAGAGCATCCTTCTGCACGAGCCTTGCCCTGGAGCGGAAGTGCGATCAGATTTCCGAATCCGCCATCCGGCATGGTACCCTGATTCGGAAAAATGCGGTCATAGGAGGAAAAAGATATCCCGGGCGTGGATTCCATTGCTTTTGTCAGAAGCCCACTTGCCAGTTTTCTGGCGGCAGACGCAGGAATCGGCTCTTCAAAGAAAATCCACAGATGTACGCCGTTTCCCGAACGGGAGAGTTCTGTATAAGCAGGTATTTTGTACTGCTCACAGATTTTCATAACTGCTGTAACATCTTCCCGGAAGGAGGAACCGTCAAAATCAATTGCCGTAAAACAGCAGGTTTCATCTTTCAGCATGGGATAAATCCCGACAACGTCTCTGCAAAGTTCGTCTTTTCCGGAAAGGTGATTGAAAATATCACGATCCATCAGCGGAAGCAGACTGCGGTTGGGGCAGGTCGAACATTTGTACTTCCGTTTGTCGCAGATTCCCACCTCCCATTCGTTTCCGCAGACAGGCTGATAGCCGCTCTTTCCGGTCTTCTCGCTGTACCATCGGCGGGCAAAAACATCGTCTCTGCCATGAAAAAGAGAACGGAGTAAAGTGATCTTCTCCTGCGGCGAACTGTGCTTGGTGACGGCGGCTTCCGGTAAGTCCGGAGTAGTAATAGATGACTCTGGGATACCGAGCTGACGCTTCAGTTCAGCATTTTCGGATTTCAGCTTTCTGTTTTCTTCCAGTATTTTGTTGTACAAAGCGAGCAGTTCTTCATAGGATTTCATGGGAAACTCCTTGAGATGAATGGAATTGTGAGAATTTTATAACATACAGAGTGAATACAGTCGAGTGATTTTTGAAAGTATGTTTGGCAAAACTTGATACGCAGTAAACAAAGAAAAACGGCGGTTCATCAAAACGATGGATCGCCGTTTTTTTCGTCTATGGTCAGATATGTGGTCAGGCGGATTTACAAGGATTTTACGAAACTCCAACATGATACTGAAATAAGTCTTCCGAACACCATAAGTTCCATACAATTTGTTCAATAATAACAGGAATCCTGCGTCATCCATCACCTATTATATCCAATCTGCGAAACAAAAAATCCTCATAAACTTTCGTTTACAAGGATTC
>JAFUKI010000141.1 GCA_017467815.1 Clostridia bacterium | reverse complement strand
GTCCTGTGCGGACGGCACTTAGAGGGACCTGCCAAAGCGAGGCCCCTCTAAGAACTCCCCCGCTTGGCGAAATAGTGAAGTTTGGCTTCTTTTTGCTGTTTCTTTGAGAAAAATAGTGGAGGTTGCAGATTTGCGCTGACCGCGATTTATTGGTGCAGTAGTGGAGACAGGCTTGTGGAAAAGTTTGTTTTTCCTGTAGCTAAGCACAGTGATATGATTTGGTTAAAGGGTAATATAGGCTGCCGCGGCAATGGCTGTTCGTAAGGCTTTTGCCGCGGTAGCTTATATTTTTCCTGTACGTACTTTATTTCTGTAAGCTGACCCACTTTTCAACAGTTCTTTCCGTCAGCAGGATAAACTAAATTCTTTCGCCCCTTCCGCGGTCAGCGCTGATTTGCATCCTATATTCCTTTTCTCAAACATACAGCAACGCAAACCTTACTCCACTACCAATAAAGCGGGGGAGTTCTTAGAGGGGTTTCGCTTCGGCAAACCCCTCTAAGTGCCGTCCGCACAGGACACCCTAAAACTATATTCAAAAAAACAAACCTCACGTAGAACACCAAAATAAAATAATAAACCAAAAAAAACTAAAGCCCCACCCAACAAAAATTTTCCCAAAAACTGTTTACAAAACGCCTCCCATAGTGTATAATGAAGAATAAGCCCCGACTAAGACCGGGAAGAATCAGGATAATCCGTTCCAGAGAGTGTCCGTACGGTGAAAGGACATACAAATATCCTGGCTGTGCACCCGTGAGTCCCATTTTGTAATGAAATGCGTATACCTGCGTTAAAGGTACCGAGTAATAAACAAGAGTGGAACCGCGATACATTCGCCTCTTTTTGTCTGTAAAAGAGACGATTTTTTTGTTCCGTTTTATCTGTGTATCTATGGTTATAAGGAGATTGCCATGAAAACCGCCTTTACTGTGTTTCGTGATATGACAAACGCTAAAAAACATCCCGTTGTAAGCCTCCGGATCAAGCTGGAATCCGATCTCGCTAAAAATATCCGGAAACAAATCCAAAATATCCTCGATGACGTGGATTCCATCTGCGAGCGTGACCCCGCAGCTCTGGGTCGTGCGGAAGTCCTGCTTCTGTATTCCGGTCTGCACGCTGTGCTGATGTACCGCGTCGCTCATGCTTTGAACGATAAATGCCCCATGACCGCACGGGCGATCTCCCAGATCACACGCTTCTTTACCGGCATCGAAATCCATCCCGGCGCAACCATCGGCAAAGGCTTGTTCATTGACCACGGTTCCGGCGTCGTTATCGGAGAAACTACCATAATCGGTGATAACTGTACCATTTATCAGGGCGTTACCCTCGGCGGTACCGGTAAGGAAACCGGTAAACGCCATCCCACACTGGGAGATAATGTCATGGTCGGTTCCGGCGCGAAACTGCTGGGCAACTTCACCGTCGGCTCCGGTTCCAAAATCGCTTCCGGCGCTGTGGTGCTGACCGATATTCCCGAAAACTGTACCGCAGTCGGTGTGCCTGCCAGGGTTGTCCGCAGAAACGGTACCAAAGTGGAAGACCTTGACCAGGTACATATCCCCGACCCGGTACAGAGAGAACTTGCCTGCCTGACCAAACGTATCCATCTTCTGGAAGAAACGCTGCATTTGTCCATCACGAATGACGAAAGCGAAAAAAAGTAACTTTTTTGCCATGAATCACCGAAGATTTTTCCCTTGTTGTGTGTTACAATAATGTATTAAACCTCTTTTTACCGAAAGGAACACGATCATGCTCTGTCCCAACTGTCATAATGAAATTGCCCCTCACGAAAGATTCTGTACCCGCTGCGGTATGCCCATCCGTCGTGAATCCGGCGCGGCGAAGAAATTCAAAGCACTTGGCAAGGCGATTCTGTATGTTTTCGTTTTTCTGATCGTTCAGGGAATTGTGTCCGGTACGTATTCCGCCGCTTTCACCGTTCAGACCATGATGAGCAACGGCGGCGTGCTGACCGACAGGGATATGGAGACCATTCTGGAAAATGTTATGTCCAATATCTCCCTGATCACGCTCATTTCTTCCGTGCTGACAATTCTTGTTCTTGCCCTTGTGTTCGGACTGCGCAGAAAAAATCTGTTCACGGAAGCCTGCATCCGTCCTGTTCCCTTCAGTACCCTTCTGCTCTGCGCTGTCATGGGCACGGCATTCAATGTGGTGATCTCCATCACCCTCGGATTTATCCCCCTGCCGGAATCCTGGCTTCTCGGACTGGAAGAACAGTACAGTTATGTGGGAGAAGGGGCAAGTCTGCTTCTGGATATTCTCTCTACCGCCGTTCTCACCGGATTTGTGGAAGAGCTTGTGTTCCGCGGACTGGTGGATTCCCGTCTGCGCCGTGCATTCCCCAAAGGCGTGACCATTCTGCTGTCCTGCCTGATCTTCGGTCTGTGCCACGGTACGCCCATCGCTGTTATCTATGCCGCTGTCGTGGGGATTCTTTTCTCCCTGCTGACCTGGCGGTATGATTCCATTCTGCCCTCCGCAGTTGCGCATATGTTTTTCAATCTGACATCCTTCTGGCTGGTGTTTGAAAATCCCATTCTGCTGCTGGGCATCTACTTTATCTCCATCGCCGTGATGATCATTTCTCTGTACGTCCTGCTCAGACATCCCGGCGCACCCTCTGCCGACAATACCGGCAATATGCAATGATCCTGCAATCGAACTGAAAAGGAAAGGATAAGACAATGAAGCTGTACAACACTCTGACCCATACCCGTGATGAATTTATCACCCATGAACCCGGCAAAGTAAACATGTATACCTGCGGTCCTACCGTTTACCATTTTGCACATATCGGCAATCTGCGTTCCTACATCATGGAAGATGTACTGGAAAAGTATCTCCGTTACTCCGGTTACGATGTAAAGCGCGTTATGAACATCACTGACGTAGGACACCTCTCCAGTGATGCGGACACCGGTGAAGACAAGATGCTCAAGGGTGCCAAGCGTGAAAAGAAAACGGTTATGGAAATCGCGAAATTCTATACCGATGCATTTTTCGCCGACTGTGACAAGCTGAACATCAAGACGCCCGATGTTGTGGAACCCGCCACAAACTGCATCCCGGAATTCATCACCATGGTTCAGGGGTTATTGGACAAAGGCTATGCCTACATCGCAGAAGGCAACGTATATTTTGACACCTCCAAGCTGGAAGAATACTATGTATTCAACAAGCAGGAAGCGGATGATCTTGCTGTCGGTGTACGTGAAGGCGTGGAAGAAGACACGGCAAAACGGAACAAAACGGACTTTGTACTGTGGTTCACCAAGTCGAAATTTGAAGATCAGGAGCTGAAATGGGATTCTCCCTGGGGTATCGGTTATCCCGGCTGGCATATCGAATGCTCCGCCATCAGCCTGAAGCATCTGGGTGAATACTGCGACCTCCACTGCGGCGGTATCGACAATGCATTCCCCCACCACACCAACGAAATTGCCCAGAGCGAAGCCTATGTGGGTCATCCCTGGTGCAAGCACTGGTTCCATGTGCTCCACCTGAACACCAACACCGGAAAGATGTCCAAGTCCAGCGGTGAATTCCTGACCGTATCCCTGCTGGAAGAAAAGGGCTACAATCCTCTGGTTTACCGTCTGTTCTGCCTCCAGTCCCATTACCGCAAGTCCCTGGTATTCTCCTGGGAAGGTATGGACAGCACAAAGACTGCCTACAACAAGCTGATCGCCAAGATCGCCGCACTGGATCTGAACAGTACGGATGCTGTGGATACCGAACAGTACGATGCTCTGCACAGCCGTTTCACCGACGCCATGGACAATGACATCAACACTGCGCTGGCCATCACCGCTGTATACGATGTGCTGAAGGCAAAAACCAATGATGCGACCAAAGTGGCACTGATCCGGGATTTCGACAAGGTTCTGTCCCTGGGACTGCTGGAAGAAGCTGCCAAGGCTGCCGCTGCTGCCAAAGCCGCCAAAGCTGCCGCTGCAAATATGGAATTTGTGATCACCTGTGAAACACCGGATGTGGATGAAGTTTTCAAAGCGGAAGTGGAAAAGCTGATTCAGGCAAGAGCTGACGCGAAGAAGAACAAGGATTACGCCGGTGCGGATGCCATCCGTGACCAGCTGACCGGAATGGGCGTTACACTGAAGGATGCCAAGAATGGCGTTTCCTGGGTTAAGGGATAATAAAGGCGATTATACAATAAAAAACGGAGATACGTGTGAACGATGAAAACGTTCCCTATATCTCCGTTTTTTATTTCCGATATACCGTATTATTCTGCGGCGGCTTCACACTGCTTCACCCATTCCGCTACATCCCCGCCCAACCATTTTGCGGGTTCACGTTCAAAAAGATCACGGGAGAAATCATACATTTCGGCTGCGTTTGCACAGAGAAATTCAGTATTGCCGCACGGTGCTTTTTTCAGAAGACCGGCTTCGTCGAGTACGCTCTGGAGCCGTATAAAGTCCGTGTACGGCCACATGCCCGGTCTGCCGTATATCCGGAGCCTGCCGAGTAGTGCATCGTATGTCGCCTTATCCTTGACCAGGCTGAGTTTGTCTTCGATCACACGGTATTCGATGTAGTGCTTGAAAGTATTGCAGCCCATACTTACACCGACAAATACCAGCTTGGCATTCAGTTCATGGTACTTCTGCCATGGAGACGATACTGCAAACGGCGTATCTCCGTATGCACCCTGACGGAGACCGTATTTGCCGTGGTCTGCGGTAATATATTCCGCCAGTTTCCCGATGGCTGCTACCGAATGTGTCGCCTGATCGCTGCGTTTTGCTTCCTTTCGCAGACGGAAGGTTTCTGTGATCAGACCGACATCCGACGGGCGGTCAAGTGTCCAGTCTTCATATGCGCGGTCAAAATTCTTCTGGGACAGCGTAGGCACCGCTACGGTTCCTTCTTCTCCCACCGCTTCGAGAAAGGCATCAATTACGGCATCCGCTCCGTTTTCCACATGACCCATGCTCTTGAGTGACGAATGGAAGTGTACAACATCCCCGTTCTCAATACCCAGTTCCCGCAGTGCTGCAAGTATATCATTTTTTGTCACAGTTGTCATACTGTCATGCTCCTTTGGTACGTAAAGTCAATACAATCATAGCACATTTGCTTCTGCTTGTCAATCACATTAAAAATAAAAAAACAGCGTATCCGTGATACACTGTTTGAGGAGGGTGAGCGATGGGATTCGAACCCACGGCCTTCAGGGCCACAACCTGACGCTCTAACCAACTGAGCTACGCCCACCATGAAGCCGCCGGTATACCACAATGGTACCACAGCGATATGATAAACCCGCATCCGCAAGCCGTCGCCTGCAGATATCGGATGGTTGGCTGGAATCCGCTTGAATTCTTCGCCTGACATCGGCTTGCACCGAAAACGTACCTTGGGGGATTCGAACCCTCGACCTACTGCTTAGAAGGCAGTTGCTCTATCCAACTGAGCTAAAGGTACATAGTTGAACCTTGCTGTGCTGGTGACCACAAGGACATTTAAATGGTTTCGCCGCTTCTTCTTCCTTTGGGAAAAAGAATGGAGCGGGTGATGGGAATCGAACCCACACGACCAGCTTGGAAGGCTGGGATTCTACCATTGAACTACACCCGCACACCGAATGCTTAAATATAATACCACAAACACCTGCGTTTGTCAATAGCTTTTCCCAAAAAAACAAAAAAATTTATGCAAAGACTTTCCCCTGCACCCGACTGTCACTTCCATGCAGCAGATCCGTCTGACAAATTTTTTCATAAAGTTTTTGCAAAACGCCTGTACATTGGCGTATTTTGTGATATAATATAGTGTACGGTAAAAATTCCGTTATCTGTCAGCCGCGAAAGACATATCCGGCTCCGCGCACACAGGTCAGTGCTCCTTTTCCGAATATGGGAATCAGTTTGCGGCGCAGACCGGCGATATGTACATCACAGCGGTTGCCGGCGATCTCACCTTTCCATACGGATCTTACAAGTGCCTGTCTGGGGACAATCTCCCCTTTGTGGGCATAGAGCATCCGGAACAGTTTGTATTCCGTTGGTGTCAGAATAACTTTATTGCCGTTTGCGGTAATGCTGCTTTCGGCGGGGTCGAATGTTACCTCGTATTCCCCATGACGTTCCGACAGATGGGTTCCATCCCCCATTTCACCGGTATATTCGCCGGCAAGACGGAGCAGGCTTTCCTCCAGTTCGGCATAGGACACCGGGCAGGTCAGGCAGAGACAGCGTGTATGGGCAGCCAGAAATGCGCTTCCTTCCCCACTGTACGCCCACGCGGATTCCCGGATCAGGACGATATATCCGTCCGCTTCGGCAGCTTCCGCTTCAGCCAATGTTTTGTCCGAGCAGATGCAGACGTTTCCGCTGTACTTTTTCCACAGTGCCGCAAAATCCGTCAGCATGGCATCCAGCCCTCTGTCACCGGTATGGACGTAAATTCCCATATACCGCACCCCCTTTCCTGAATCTGTCTGCGACAGTATCAGTATAACACACCGCCGCCTGATCTGTCAAGCCGTTATCGGGCCGCAAACCATCTTACAAGGAGTATCGGCCATGAGTGATCCGCAGATTTCCACAGATATGACCAGGGACAACACCTGTCTGTTCACCGGTCACAGAGCCATTGCGGAAAGTGCGCGCAGTCCCCTGTACGCCGATCTTCTCCGGTGTATTCTGAAGCTACACGGTGAAGGGATACGGTATTTTCTCAGTGGCGGCGCCATCGGGTTTGATATGCTTGCCGCCGGAGCTGTGCTCCAGGCGAAACGGTTCAGCAAAGATATTCATCTGGTACTGGTACTTCCCTGCCGCAATCAGACAGAACGGTGGATGCGTGTAAACAGCGAATCTGCGGTGGCAAATCTGCAGGCTTATCAGCATCTGAAGGATGAAGCGGATTCCATTGTATATGTAAGCGATTTATACTACGACGGCTGTATGCGTGACCGGAATGCGAAAATGATCGAAATGGGTTCCCGGTGCATCGCGTATTGGAACGGTTCCGGAATGGGAGGAACTGCCCAGACCGTCCGGATGGCAAAGAAGGCAAATATCCCCCTTATCAACTTATGGTAAGGTTCTCAGCAGCCATAACCCAGTCAAATTTTAAATTATCATATATTGCAAGGAGATCTCTCATGAAAAAACTCGAAAAACACAATTCTTTTGCCGGTGTTCGTCCGGTGCTGACCATCGTTATGGATGGTATCGGCATTGCTCACGCAGGTGACGCCAACGCCGTTGCTTTAGCCCGCACCCCCAACCTGGATCGTCTGATGAACAATTATCCCATGATCCCTCTGCGTGCCCACGGTACTGCTGTAGGTCTGCCCTCCGATGATGACATGGGCAACTCTGAAGTCGGTCACAACGCACTGGGCAGCGGTCAGGTTTTCGCACAGGGTGCAAAGCTGGTTTCCGCAAGCATCGAATCCGGCAAAATGTTTGCTTCCGACACCTGGAAGAGCCTGATCGAAGGTGCCAAGAAGGGCGGCACGCTCCACTTCATCGGTCTGTTCTCCGACGGTAATGTACACAGCCATATCGACCATCTGAAAGCTATGCTGCTGCGTGCCAAGGAAGAAAGCGTTGCCAAGATCCGTATCCACATTCTGCTGGACGGCCGTGACGTTGGGGAAACTTCTGCGCTGGAATATGTGGAACCTTTTGAAACATTCCTGGCTGATCTGCGTGCTGACGGTACTGTAGATGCCAAGATCGCTTCCGGCGGCGGACGTATGAAGATCACCATGGACCGTTACGAAGCCAACTGGAGCATGGTGGAAGAAGGCTGGAAGGTACACGTACGCGGTGAAGGCAGACAGTTTGCTTCCGCGAAAGAAGCAATCGAAACCTACCGTGGGGAAACCAAGGCAATCGACCAGGACCTGCCTCCTTTCGTAATTGCAGAAGACGGCAAGCCCGTTGGTACCATTGAAGACGGCGACAGCGTAATTTTCTACAACTTCCGCGGCGACCGTGCCATCGAAATCTCCAAGGCATTCGAAGCCGGTGCAGATTTTGACAAGTTTGACAGAGTTAAGGTTCCCGCTGTACTGTATGCCGGTATGCTGGAATACGACGGCGACCTGCACATTCCTTCCCGTTATCTCGTTTCTCCTCCGGAAATCACCAATACTATGGGTGAATATCTGGCAGACACCGGCATCAATCAGTATGCCATCTCCGAAACCCAGAAGTACGGTCATGTTACCTATTTCTGGAACGGCAACCGCAGCGGTAAGTTCTCCGATGAACTGGAAACCTATGTGGAAATCCCCTCCGACATCGTTCCTTTTGAGCAGAGACCCTGGATGAAGTGTGCGGAAATCACCGACCAGCTGATCGAAGCACTGGAATCCGGCAAGTACGACTGTCTCCGCGTGAACTTCCCCAACGGTGACATGGTAGGTCACACCGGCAGTCTGGAAGCTAC
>JAFUKI010000140.1 GCA_017467815.1 Clostridia bacterium | reverse complement strand
CCAGTGACGGCAGGAGAAACAGGATGTCGGTGCGTTTTTTCATATCAATTACTCAAAATACCGGTAGTTGGCGTAGGACACAATCTCGTCCGCGGCCTGCTCGGGTGTGATTTTGTCGGCGTAGAGACGTTTGAACACGTCGGCAATCGTTTCGTCAGCAGACGGTTCGTCAAGGGTCAGCATGGACGTTCCCGGGAATACATCGGAGGTGATTTTGACAAGGTACGCGTTGCTGCCCATGGGGACTTCCTTTTCGCTGATCCATGAGTAGTCGTCGTCCGTGCTCATCGTGAAATAGGAATCGAAATCTTTCATGAAGTAGGTTTTCAAATCATCAATTTTCGGCGCGAATTCTTCTCCGGAAAGCATACACAGATAATCTACTGCCAGTTCCGGAACATCCGTCTTTTGATACGCAAACACAAAGGACTCCAGCGGTGCGTACCGTTTGCCGTCAATTCTGGGCTTGGCTACAACTGTACCGTTTAATTCTGACGTACTATAAAATCCGGACTGCGCCGGGATTGTGACCCTGCAATCCAGAAGAAATGAAGAAACTGCTCTATATCCTGCGATAATTCCCTGCTTTTGATACCGATACAGCTTTTCCACAGCGTCGAGTACTGTGTCACGATTCATTTTTCCGTCTGATACGCCATTCTGGATGATCGCTTTGATGATCCAGTTCTGCGGCTCCGGCGTCAGAGCGATACTGTCAGTACAGTATTCAGCTGACGCTTCACAGATGTTCCAGAAATCATCGATCGTCCATCCGGCATCGGGAACAGGCAGACCCGTTTCAAGATATTCTTCCGTCACGACAATTCCCTCTTCCCCGAATGTATAGGGGATTCCGATCAGGTGTCCGTCATACGTCATATATTCCCGCACGCCATCCGCGAATGCTTCATAGTTCTTCGTAATTTCAGGTTCATTCTCGAGCGGAAGATACAGCTGATAACGCAGAATTGCTGACAGCAGATCTCCTTCATTGCAGTGATCCATGTGAATGATATCCAGATCTTTATCCCCTGCCAGAAGTTTCATCCTGAGCCGTTCCGGAAACTCCGATACTGTCACGATCTGTCCTTCCACGGAGCAGTCATACAATTCCTCAAAACGCATCAGTGCATAATTCATGGAACCGACATTGGCTTCTGTAAACACTTGTCCGTCAAATTCCGAAACGGGATAATATACATTGAGGTTCTGTCCGGATGAGGAATTGCGGGCATCGTATATGGAAATGATTTTATTGTTCTTATCCCAGATGATATAATCATATCCGGTATAGAAAATTCGGCTGAAATTTCTACGGACATCCACCGATCCAGCTATTTCATAGAATGCCTGATTCGCAAGATCTTTCCGGATGTTTCTCATTATCTGAGATTTTTCTCCGTTTTCCGAAGTTTCAATGAACTGCCAGACATTAAGGGCATTGGTAAAGGAGTAGACTGAGCCATCTGTATAATCCGCATTGACCTCACCTTCAAAATCGTACAGATATTCAATGGTGTTTTTTACGGCGTTATATTCAAATACACCGGGATGCAGTATGATATCATTCTCACGATAATACGTCGACAGAATCATGAAGCGTTCGTCACTTTCATGCGCAATGCTCATCGGATAATCCGAATACGCTCTCCTCTTAAATCAAGCGTGGTCACAACTCCATCCGCACGTCTGACAGCAGTAAGAAACTGAGCAAAGCTTTCTTCCGTAGATTTTTGATATGTCACTATAATAAACTCGTCGGATGCAGACATGCAGATAAACCGGTCCTCGGTGTTGATATCATCCACTGTCCACTCCGCTGTAACCGTGCCGGTCATGTCAAGCACGGAAATCTTCTCCCCATCCCGCACGATCAGCTCGTCTTCATTCACAAGAATCTGCTCTGCGGGAACGGAGGCAAGAGACGTGTACTGCATATCCGCGGGATCGTAATACCCCACGCTGTCCCCGTTTGCAGCATAAATGCGGTTCTCGTACGGATAAACGGAGAGTGCGTTTTCGAGCAGGTGAAGTCCGTCCGCGATGTCGTCCATCCGGTAGGTTTCGTTCGGCTCCGGCAGTTTCGCTTCGTTCTGTTCCGTTCCGTTTTCTTTTTTCTGACCCGGCAGATTTTCTCCGAGCTGTTCCGCTGTACATCCGGCGAGACACAGCAGTGCAAGTGCAGTCAGCAGTATCTTTTTCATGTTCGTCCTCCATGTTTTTTTACTTCCTTAGACGTTCGCCGGGGCGGTTTTGTTTCTGTTTTTTCGCGTTTTATTTCCTTTTATGGAAAATTTCGGCGGATTTCACAACATTTCCGCATTGGTTTTGTTGTATCTGCTCACTCATAAATCCGTTTTTGCAGATCCTCCCACAGGGTTTGTGTGAATTCCTCCGCAGACATGCCGCTGAAGCATTCCGTCCAGAGTCCTTCCCGATGCAGAATCCGGCTGAATTCGTCCGGCTCGAACGTCAGGGGCTTGGCGTCCTTCAGCAGAGTTCCATGGTATTCGTAAACCTCAAGCATGCGGTCCGAAACATCCTCGTCATGCTGATATTTCGAATAATCCGGATACACATACGCACAGGTCGGCAGGGACGGATTCCGGCTGAACTCCTCCTGCGCCAGAATTTTCAGAAGCTCCGCCGCGTTTTCGCTGTTTGCCGCATTCGGATTCATCACCAGCCATCCGCCTCCCTGCACATACACATTTCCGTTCACTGACGGCAGCGCACATCGGTCGTAGGTGTCAATCTCACGCTCACCAT
>JAFUKI010000139.1 GCA_017467815.1 Clostridia bacterium | reverse complement strand
CCTGTCAGATGTTTTTCTGTTTTTTCGCATTGCCTGCAAAAATACGGATTAACATTTCAGAAACATTTCCGAATCATATCACAAACATCGCTGCGGTATACTGTGTTCATAAAATATCAAAGAGGTTTTCATGAACAAAAAATGTTTTTCAGCATACCTGTATCACTGTGCGGAATCCGTACAGCAGGTACAGACAGTCCTGCATGACCGGAGTATGCCGCCATTGTGTCCGGAAAACTGCTTCCTTGGAGTATCGGGTGAGATATGATCAGCATAGAATTTTACCGTATCATAAGGGATATCATCCGTTCGGAAGAATATGACAGTATGAAAAATTACAGGCACCACATCAAAGGGAGCGTGTATGATCATTCTGTAAAAGTGGCGTATCTTTGCTACAGGCATCATAAACGGTTTGGCACCAAAACGGATCTGGAGAAATTTATCAGAGGCGCACTGCTTCACGATTATTATTTATATGACTGGCATGACAGAAATCCGGCTCACCGCTTTCACGGTTTTACCCATCCGAAATGTGCGCTTGAAAACGCTCTCGTCCGATACCCGGATCTGACCGGTACCGAACGGGATATGATCCTGCATCATATGTTTCCGCTGACGCCGGCACCGCCGCGGACAAAAGCCGGATGGCTGCTGTGCTTTTATGATAAAGCAGCCGCTCTCAGCGATTACTTTGGGGAAAACAAGTGGAGCGCAGCGCACACCGCCGGGATTTCCGAAGAAACCGAAAAAGCAGGATTAACATTTCCGAAACAAATCTTCATCAAATCACAAACAAGCATACAGTAAAATAGAATCACAAAAACAGAAACAAAACGTAAGGAGAAACCGTTATGGAAAAGAAGAATGTGGAAAAAACTGTCCGCGAAGGGCTGAAGAAAATCGAAGATGGTGTTGTTGAAGGGTACAGGAAAATCGAAGAAGGCGTGGTCGAAGGGTATAAGAAAATCGAAAGCGGCGCGGTTGAAGGTTTCAGCAAGGTGAATGATAAAATGATCGAAAAGCTCTTTTCCAGGGAAGGCGAATCGGTTGAAGAAACCAGAAAGCGACTGTCCGGGGAATCCGCCGGGGAAGAAAAGAAAGATTAACATTTCTCAAACATTTCCGAATCAGAATACAAACATCTGTCTGATAGAATCATACCATCAAAAACAGAGCAGAAGGGAATTACAATGAACAAGAACGACCAGAATTTCATCGCGCAGAAAATCCGCGCACAGTATATGGAAAGCCAGCCCTCCGATCTGGAAGAACTCCGGGCTCTGGATGCGGAAGTAAAGCGTCCTGCCAATATCTTTGCATATGTGTTCGGCGGGCTCGGCGCTGTCATTATGGGAGCCGGCATGAGCCTGGTGATGACCGACATCGGTACAGTTCTCGGAGTGGCAGGCGCCATGATACCAGGAATCGGAATCGGTATTGTCGGCATGGTGATGGCAATCATCAACTATCCGATCTACAAAAACATTCTTGCTGTCCGCAAAGCAAAATATGCGGACGAGATTCTCGCTCTCAGCGAAAGAATCATGAACCGATAATTCATATTTTTTAATAGAACAGGAGAAAACAACAATGGCAAATTTTCTGAAAAAAGCATTCAGCGACATGAAGGAATCCGCAAAGGAACAGCACAAGGTTGATAAGGCAAACTTTGCCGCTGCCAAAGCTGAGTCCAGAGCACAGTTCGAAGAAGCCAAAGCTATGGGCAATCCCGAAACCATGAAGAAGATCCAGAAGGAACAGCGCGAAGCACAGGTTCAGGAAGCCAACGCAAGAATCGCGGAAGCACAGAAGCGGATCGACGAATCCAGGAACAAATAAAGAATAATCCAGCAGAGCGGGGCACGTCACAAAATGACGCTGCGTCGCTTTTCCCCCATTTAAACGAAAACGGAGGAAACAGAATGAAACGCAAATACAGCTATCGGGCGGGCGATAAAACAATAGAACGGGAGTATACCTATATCCCTGTCCGGTATATCATTGCCATGCTTATCACGGTGTTTGAAATTCTGGCAATCATCGGCATTGTGTTGGCCTGCTGTTACTATATCCCGTATTTCTACCTGCTGGCATGGGCAACGGAAATCGCCTGTGTAATCCGTATCATTGCGTCAGACGACAATCCGGATTATAAAATCCCGTGGCTGCTGTTTGTGCTGATCCTGCCGGTGGCCGGATTTATGCTGTATTTCCTGTTCTACAACCGAACCCTGCAGAAGCGGTTCGTCAGACGTCTGCAGACCCTGAAAAACCGCGGATACAGAAAAGACGGCGGAGAATTGTTTGAAAAACTGCGGGCAGAAAACCCTGTGGCGGCAAGTCAGGCGAAAATGCTGACGGGTATAGCAGAATCCCATCTGTTCATAAACACAAAACAGACATATTACCCGCTTGGTGAGGATATGCACCGTGATATGCTGGAAGATCTCCGGAATGCGGAAAAGTTCATTTACATGGAATACTTCATTATTGAGGAAGGGAAGTTCTGGAACTCCATTCTGGATATATTGAAGGAAAAAGCGGCGGCCGGTGTGGAAGTACGCGTCATGTACGATGATATCGGCTGTATGTCCACCCTGCCCGGAAACTATCATAAAATACTGCGTACCTGGGGGATCATGGCCACACCTTTTTCCCGGATGAAAGGTAACGCCGACAGTGAATTCAACAACCGCAATCACCGCAAAATCCTTGTGATCGACGGCAGGATCGGGTATACCGGCGGTGTGAATATCGCAGATGAGTATATAGGCGAAATCGTGCGCTTCGGACACTGGAAGGATACGGCGATCCGGCTGGAAGGGGAAGCGGTTTGGGAGCTGACAAAACTGTTCCTCGTGGATTTCGGAATTCAGCTTCGCAAGCTGCCGGAAGAACGCAGTGATCTGTATCCGGTATCCGGCATTTCCGGCGAAAACGGCTATATCATTCCATTCGGCGACGGCCCCAATCCAATCTACAGGCGGAATGTTGGCAAGAGCGTGATCCAGAATATGCTCAGCGGCGCCACAAAATCGGTATACATGACCACACCGTATCTGATCATCGACAACGACCTTTGCCAGGATATCGAAAACACGGCTCTGCGGGGCGTGAATATCAAGATCATCGTGCCGCACATTCCGGACAAGAAGCTGGTATTCGGCATCACACGGAGCTTTTACAAACGGCTGATGGACGCGGGCGTGGAAATTTATGAATATGAACCCGGCTTTGTTCATGCCAAGAGCTACCTTGCCGATGACGAAATCGCCATGATCGGCACGATCAATCTGGATTACCGCAGTCTTGTGCATCACTTCGAGAACGGTGTATGGATGTATAAATGCAGCTGTATCCGGGATCTGAAAGCGGATATGGAGGATACACTGGCAAAGTGCATCCGTATCACACCGGATATGCTGAAAACCGGCCTGATCGAAAGCGCCGTCCGATCCGTGGCACGCATTTTTGCCACCATGATGTAAAAAGAAGGAGAACGATAAACAATGAACGCAATCGAAATACGAAACCTGTCAAAGAGTTTCCGCGGGATGTATGCAGTGGATCATCTGAATATGACCGTTCCCGCGGGAGCCATCTACGGCTTCATCGGTGAGAACGGTTCCGGTAAATCCACCACCATGAAGCTGATCTGCGGACATCTGGTG
>JAFUKI010000138.1 GCA_017467815.1 Clostridia bacterium | reverse complement strand
TCATTTTCTCGACATATTCCCCGTCAAACTTCGCTTTCACCTCAATCGGGAGCTCATCCCGGCCGTTGATCTGTGCCCAGCCGGTGAGTCCGGGGCGGATGTCGTTGGCGCCGTATTGATCCCGCTCTGCGATGAGGTCGTCCTGATTCCACAGCGCAGGACGGGGACCGATGACGGACATGTGACCGCGGAGAATCGAAAAAATCTGGGGCAGCTCATCGAGGGACGTTTTCCTGAGCACTTTTCCGACGGGTGTGATCCATTTTGCGGGATCCATGAGAAGGTGCGTCGGCATATCGGACGGGGTTTCCGTGTACATCGAGCGGAATTTCGGCATCATGAACGTCGTCTTCCCCTTCCCGATCCGCTTCTGCCAGAACAGGACGGGACCTTTTGAGGTCAGCTTCACAATGACGGCGATGATGAGCATGGGAACGGCGAGGATTATTACGGCAAGAAGGGATAAAATGATATCCCCGAACCGTTTGATGAAATTTCTGTACATCTCTACCACTCCATACCGATTTCCGTTAATTTTCTCATCTGCTCCTCCGACAGCGATTTTCCCTTCCGCTTGCCGAGGTAAATCTGCTTCTGTTCGTTGAGCCATTTATACAGCCAGATGCCGTTCGGTTTATAGTCCGGGGGCATTTTCGTCACGGAGCCGTATCTGCCGCTGTATTCCTTGGCAAGCTGATAACGGATCTGCCACGAATCCGGCTTTGTCCAGACCATACCGAGTGCATTCAGCGCCTCTTCCCGTTCGCGGGACAGCCTGCCTGCGGTGTATTCCTCACGCCGGTTCGACAGCCAGCTGTACAGACGGAATCCGCCGGGTGAGCGGTATGTGCTCGGAACATTCAGATTTCCGTGTTTTTCATAATAGGATGCCGCTTCGCGGAGACCTTCGTTCCACTGGCGGACATATTTGTTTTCCCACTCCATTCCGATCGCCTCGAGACGCTGTTTCTTGTCCGACGCAACGGATGCGGGATCATTTTTGTATTTCTGACGCAGATTATGGATCCACACACCCAGCTTCAGCTGCGTTTCCGGACAGACATAATCCGCGGGAATATCCAGATTTCCATGCGTTTTGTAATACTTCGCGGCGGCGGCATAGTTTTTCTCGAACAGATAGTCCAGCTTGTCCCAGATCATGCCGAGTTCATCGAGCTGACCGATCCGCTCAGGGGTCAGATACTGCACTTTCACGCCGCCTGCACGCCATGTGCGGAGATTCGAAATCCATGAGCCGAGCGCGATGCCGCTGTCGGTTTCATAATCGGCTTTGATGTCGATATTGCCGTATTCCGCGTGATACGCTTTCAGCGCGGCGTAGTTTCTCTCCCAGTTCATGTCGGAGATGCTCTGCCAGATCATACCGATCCCGTCCAGTTTCCGGATTCTGTCCTCACTGAGATGACCGGAAATCTGCCCGCTTTTCACCCTGCGCTGGGTCATGATCCATGTCCCGAGGGAGTATCCGTCGGGAGTTTTATACCGCTTCGGCACGTTCAGATTGCCGTTCCGTTCATAATACGTCTTCGCATGCCCGTACATCACATCCCACGAGGCTTCAAGGGTATCGTTCAGGGAATCGAACAGTGCCTTGCAGTCGCGCACTTCGTCGATGATACGGAAGTGTTCGTTGACGACTGCATCTGCTTCGCCGAGATCGCGGTAGTAGTTGACGGCGACCTGCATTTCTTCCTGAATGGCGGAAATGCTGTACAGGTTTTCAAAATTGTTGACGATATCGAAGATCACCGCGTTCGTTTTGCTTGACGCTGACAGCGCGCGGCCGATCTGCTGTTTATATATGATGGGAGAAATCGTCGGACGGAGCAGGATGACACCATCAATATCGTCCACGTGAACGCCTTCGTTGAGCATATCGATGCAGAACAGGAGCTTCAGGTGGCCGCTGTTGTCCGCTTTGAAATCGGCAAACGCCTGCGATGTCGTCGGATCGTCGGAGTACGCGGAGTAGACATTCGGATGCTTGTCGACCTTGGCGAACCACTCCGGTACTTTTGCAATCATCTCACTCATGTGCTCCGCGTTGGCGGTGAAGACGATATATTTCCCGTGAGGTTCACTCATGTGCTTGGCGAAAATTTCATCCAGACCATCAGCCATATCCAGTGCACGGCGCAGGGCATCGAGATACACCTCTGCCGCATCACGCACAGCCTTGTTTTTCGCCTGACTGACCTTGCGCCGGTATTTTTCGAAGTCTTTCTGATACGAAAACACCGACAGCACATACTTCGGCGGGTTCAGAATGCCGCGGACGATGGCTTCACCGAGAGTCATTTCCGATGCCACGTTTCCGTCGAACAGCTCATCCGCCATATCGCGCTGATTGTCAAGATAGCGGATATTGGTCGCGGACAGACCGAGAAGACGCGCGTCCGGATAGATTTTCAGCAGATTCTGCACACCCTCGCCCCACATTTCGGCACCTGCGCGATGGAATTCGTCGAGGATGATGTAATCCGGCTGAATCTCTGACAGCTCCGCTTCACTCATGAGCATCAGCTTTGCATAGGTGAAAAACGTGATATTCTCAGGCACATATCCGCCGGTGATCTTTTTCAGATTTTCAATCTGTGTCTCAAAGATATACGAAGACGGGGAAAGCCAGCAGACGGATTCCTCTGCGTGGGTTTCGCAGAGCTTGAATCCGATGAAGGATTTGCCCGTACCCGTAGGATGTATCACCGCCGCTTTTCCGGTTTCCGCAAGCATTTCTTCGGCGGCTTCATACGCGGTTTCGTTATGGGAAAATAAAGAAATCACATGAACCACCTCTGCTTTGCGTATGTTGACGGGAGATGAACTTCATGTGACCGATGCGCAGTGGTACGTAAGGTGCACCTTTTGTTCCGGTAATTCGTTGACAAGAAAAAGATAAAGTGATATAATGTATTCTGTATAAAACGTTGAATTTTGGGGAAATATTCATGTTATCATGCAGTTTTTTCCGTGTGGAAAATAAGGTGCAGTATTTATACCATTTGCGCCAAATAATCCCATCCTGAAACAATATCCGTCGGCGCATCGGAGGATTATGCCCGTCCCTCCCCCCTCTCCGCCAGCAGATCGAAAAACACTGGAATCTCACCCACATCGTCCCGGCAGCACAGCGGTGACAGTCCCAAATCCCGGAAATATCCTTCCACTGTGGGATTCCTTATCACGTTGTCCATACTTTTCGCACGATTGCATGCTTTGCGGTATGCAGTCATTTTTTGTATTTCGCTATGATGGTAAAAAAATAATTTTCATCACTAACTGATCCGGAAGATCAACCACACCAAAATCGGCAGACGGATTCTTGCAGCCGACGAAGATGTGTTGGAATATCTAAATTCACATACGGAAATCCGGCAGAATTCAGATACTATCCGGATTCCGCTGCTTATGATGAAACGCACATAACCGTGCGGTAAAACTGAAACACAAACACCTGCCGAACATGGGAACAACTCCTGTGTTCGGCACAGGTTCTGCAACTTCCCTGAAACGATAAAAAAAGAATACCTGTGTCAAAAATCTCTGTTCGGAGAAGCTTGACACAGGTATTTCGCTCGAAACTCAGTCAGTCCGAGTATTTTCCGTTACATTCTCACCCACCTTCCTTTTTATCGTATAGCTCGGCAATCACTTCCATGATCGACGGCGTATGGATCCTTGAAATAACTGAATTCCCACCACGCAAGGCTGATATGCTCCCGGAAGATGAAGTTCTCACGCTGAATCTCGCCAGAGGGTTTGATTTTCATGATCGTGCCAGTTGTAATTGGAATTTGCTGATATTTCCCGCGTTTCAGATCGTCAAACAGAACCGAATCTACGATGGATTTGTACAGAATCTCGTCGGTGCTGGCGTAAACGTACATCCTCTTTTCCGGGAAGTGAAGGATCGATAGCGGATTGTCACCGCGAATCAGCCATATATTATTTTTGTCATCGAGAATCGAAAATATAAAAGAACCGCTGAGTTTGCCGGTCATCGAACGGATGTGTCAAACGTCAGCGATTTTTCTTTTTCAGAAGCTGAACCGCAAGGTAGGAGTCTGTTTTGATTTTCGGTTCAGGTAAGAATCTCTGCAAAAGGTGTCTTTTGTACGTATTTATTCAGAATCTGCTGAATATCCCATGTGTAAAATGAAGTGATATCCTTCTAAAAATTCAGCCAACCTTATACTTCACTCTCGTTCCGCCCATCACTCTTTCCAGCAGACCTTACGTCAGCATCTCATCTACTGTCTTTGTCAGCTTCAAGGTAATTCCCTTGTATCCCATCACCTTTGCCAGCTCATTCAGAGACATCGATGTTTCCGCCATTACATCCCGCAGCTGATGTTGGATCGGTCCGGTAAAAACTTTCTCCACCATCGTTCTTCTAGTCAGATCGGGAATATCCGCAATCTCGATCCGGACATAGCGGAAGTACTTCTCAGGTCTTTCGGAAAACATCAGAATTCCCACGTTCAGAGGCTTCAGATGTTCCGGAAGACCTGATACCAGCTACATATTCTATGCAATCTCCAGCATATCTGCATTGATCGACTGCTGATACAATGCACTGTCGATCTCCTTCAGATACTGATGAAAGGATTTCAGATTCACGCACGAAAATGTCAACATTTCAATTCACACCTCTGCGTGAGGGGTGACTTAAGAAGGTAAATTACACCTACTCCACCAGCTGATTTCAATTCGCACCCCTGCGTGAGGGGTGACCGAGAGATTCGGAGGAGGACAGAATGAGCAGGAAATTTCAATTCGCACCCCTACGTGAGGGGTGACATACATCCGCATGATCGCGTCCCAGTTGTAGTCAATTTCAATTCGCACCCCTACGTGAGGGGTGAC
>JAFUKI010000137.1 GCA_017467815.1 Clostridia bacterium | reverse complement strand
CCCCTGCAAAAAATAACAAAAATCTCATTCATTCTCCGTAGCGCGGACGATGATGCCGTTTTCGAAGTAGCCGGAGTATTCGCGGCCGCTGGGCCAGGTGTAGACGCCTTTGCCGCTGAGGAGGTTGTTTTTGAATTCGCCTACGTATTTTTCGCCGGATGCCCAGGTGTAGGTGCCGGTGCCGTTGCGCTGGTCGGCGTGGAACTGACCTTCGTAGATGTCGCCGTTTGCCCAGGTGTAGATGCCGCTGCCTTCTTTCAGGTCGTTGACGTAGGTGCCGATGAAGTGGTCGCCGCTGGCAAAGGTGTATTCGCCTGCACCGTTCTTCTTGTCAGCGGAGAAGTTGCCTTCGTATACCGAGCCGTCGGAGAAGGTGTAAATGCCGTAGCCTTCCTTAACCCCATTCTTGAATGTCCCGATGAATACGTCGCCATTGTTGTAGCTGTATGTGCCGTCTCCGTTGATCAGATCGTTGGAGAAATTGCCTTCGTATACGTCACCGTTGGCGTAGGTCAGCTTGCCGCTGCCGTTTTTCAGCAGGTTTTCGTTCAGACCGCCTTCGTATACGTCACCGTTGGAATATTCGATCCGGTTTTCTTCTAACTTTACTTCAGCCGATATGCCGTCGGAATAGATGATCCGTCCCTTGTACGGGTACCCGTCATCCGTTACCGTTCCCAAAAACTTTACGTACGTGTCGTCCGCGATCTGTACCTTGATGTACCGCACACCTGCCAGATATACCGCGGCGAATAATACCCCGGCACACAGGGCGGCGCATACCACAATCGTCAGTATCACGGATGCAAAACTCCGGCGGCGGCGTACCTTTCTTCTCGGACGTCCCGCAGGCGGATAGGATGAATTCATTCTCGGTTGTCTGTTCTGCATAATCTCTTGCCCGGATCTATCCGGTATCCTTTCTCTTTCCTTAGTTGGAGTCTGTGCTGCTTGACCCCATTTCGTTCGTTTGCCTTTGCTGAATCAGGAATTCTTCAGCTGCGTGATCATGTTGTCCAGCATCGTCAGCAGTTCCGGCAGGAATTTCTGTACCAGTACCGCCGCCGCAAATAGCACCGCAATGCAGATGATCAGTACACGGATCGGATGCTCGCCGTTTTCATACCGCAGCTCCGCCGCGATCCGCTTTTCTTCCGGTAGATAATACTTTACCACATCCCCGGCTTCTGTTTTCGCTACCATCTTCACCAGATGCTTCCCCGGCTTCAGTGCGTACCGGATGTACCCCTTCCCGGATACCGTAAGCTCGTCCAGGGTCACAGCACTTTCTTCACTTACCGCACCCTGCACCGTCAATGCCTTCACAAACCGCTTGCAGTAGAATTTGTCCACCGTAGCCGACGTGATCGCCAGTGCAAAACCGATGAAGATCGCCCAGATCAGCAGGGGCAGGGAAATGATCGTGCCGTCAACGCTGAAATTATCGAAAAATAACGTACTTAGTACCATTCCGCTTCTCCTTCCCATCAATAGGAATCAAAAAAGTCACGGCCTGCCAGATTCCGCAGAATGTTCTCCAGATCCTCGTTGTCGCGGTATTCCAGCTGGAAGGTCTTCTTGTTCCGGGTCTCCGTGATCCGACAACGGCGCCCCGTTGCGGCAGTAAACCGGCTTTCCAGAGAGGCAAAATAATCCACGTGCAGAGGTTCAGCACCGGCATCCTCTTCTTCTTCCATCTTCAGAAAATGCTTGTTCAGCTTCTTTACCAGCGCTTCCGTCTCTCTTACCGACAGATTCCGGTTGATGCACTTCTGTGCCAAAGGCAGAACATCCGCCTTGTTCCGCAGACCTAAAAGGGTGCGGGCATGACCGGCGGAAAGAGTGCCGCTTATCAGCATATCCCGAATCTCCTCCGGCAGTTCCAGCAGACGCAGGGAATTGGCGATCGCACTTCTGGATTTGCCAAGCTGTGCGCCGATCTCGTCCTGGGTCAGACGGTATTCGTCGATCAGCTGACGGTACGCCTGTGCTTCTTCATAGGGATTCAGATTTTCCCGCTGCAGATTCTCGATCAGCGCATATCGCGCGGCGGTCAGATCATCCGCATCCAGTACCAGCGCCGGTACTTCCGTCAATCCTGCCAGTCTTGCGGCACGGTAACGGCGTTCCCCGGCAATGATCTCGAATCTCTCTCCGGCTTCTCTCACCAGAATTGGCTGCAGAATACCGTTTGCGGCGATGGATTCCGCCAGCTGTGCCAGACTTTCCGCATCGAAATTCTTACGCGGCTGATCCGATTTGGGATCAATGGCGGAAATACGCAGTGTGCGTACCCCACCCGACGCTTTTTCTTCATCGGCAAGGGAATTGTCCTCGAATATCAGATCCAGACCCTTGCCCAAACCTCGGTTTTTTGCCATGAGTTTCCTCCAAAAGAATGTTAAATACGCCCCAGCAGTTCCTTGGCTGCTTCCGTATACGCCTGCGTACCCTTGTTGTAGGGATCGTAGTACAGCGCCGGTTCACCGTGACTGGGGGCTTCGGTCAGCTTTACGCTGCGGGGAATGGTCACGGGCAGGAGCTTGTCGGCGTAGTATTTCTTGATTTCGTCCAGTACCTGTACGGAAAGATTCAGACGGGCGTTGTACATGGTGATCAGAATGCCCAGGATCACAAGTCCGGGATTGTACGTCTGCTTTACCTTCCGGATGGTCATCATCAGCTGGGTCAGCCCTTCCAGAGCGTAATATTCACACTGCATGGGGATCACCACACCGTTTGCGGCGCAGAGTGCATTCACCGTCAGCAGACTCAGGGAAGGGGGACAGTCGATCATCACCAGATCATACGCATCTGCCACAGGCGCGAGAAAATTCTTCAGACAGGCTTCTCTGTGTTCCATGTCCATCAGCTCAAATTCCGCCCCGGCAAGGTGAATGTTGGATGCCACAAGGTCGAGATCCTGGAAACTGGTGTGAATAATACATTCTTCCGCTGTTTTGATGCCGATCAGACCTTCGTAAATGGTGGACTTCAGGGATTTTTTGTTGATCCCAAGACCGGAAGTGGTATTGCCCTGGGGATCGCTGTCGATGAGAAGCACGCGCTTACCCATGGAAGCACAGGCGGCTGCTATGTTGATACAAGAAGTAGTTTTGCCGACACCGCCCTTCTGGTTGGCAAATGCGATCACATATGCGGACATAATACACCTCCTGAATGATGATCAATGGATACTATACGGATACATCATTTATTATAGTGTATTTTCATTCTTTTGTCAAGATCATCGGCGTGAATGAATTATGAATTATAGAAAAAACAAAAAAATGTTTCACGTGAAACACTCCTGCGCATTTTTGTTTCACGTGAAACATTCTGTCGGTTTCGGACGACAGCCTTATCCGGCATTCCGGGGCAGGAGGATCTCGATCAGCGTACCCTGTTCCGTTTCTTTTCGGGTAGAGGAAACGGGAATGCCCGACCGCTTGATCACATCCACTGCATGGTCTATGGAATTGTAGAATAAACGGATGTCCTTGATAATCAAACGATGCCTGGCTTCGCTTTTCTCCGGCTTGGCGGCAATTTCCACCCCGCGGGCATCGGCGCAGAGCAGCGCTTCCGCATATTCCTCCGCCGCGGCTACGTTCAGCTGGCGTTCTATGAAAACCTGCAGGATATCCATCCGCGTGTCGGCATCGGGAAAACGAAGTAAGGCACGGGCATGACGCTCGGACAAGCCGTTCTGCAGGATCAGTTCCTGTTCCGTGGGAGTCAGCCGCAGGAGACGCAGTTTGTTTGCTACATAGGACTGGCTGACGGATAACCGCTTGGCACAGGTTTCCTGGGTCATGCCGCCCAGCTCGATCAGGGAACGGATGGCGAAGGCTTCCTCGAATATGTTCAGATCCTCTCTGTGGAGATTTTCGATAATCGCCAGTACTGCGGCTTCCGTCTGGGTGGCGGCGATCACAATGGCGGGTACGGTGGACAATCCGCAGGTTCTGGCGGCACGGATCCGTCGTTCCCCGGCAACTAAAATCCGGACAGGCACATTGGACCGGGGATCGGGTGCTTCCCGTACCAGTACCGGTTCAATGATGCCATGCCGTGCGATGCTGTCCGACAGTGCCGCCAGACTTTCATCCTGGGTAATCCGCCGCACGCGGTCTTCGGGGATGAGAATATCCTCGATCCGCATTTCCCGCACCACTTTTTTGAATTCCTCGACTTTTTTGAAAAACATCCTGTATGTACCTCCGTGTACTATATAATAATGTAGAAAAATAACGGTTTCCGGCGATTTTCCCTTGCCGGTTATTTTCCGCACACCGCTTTTTCTGTACACCTACATTTTACCACATCCATGTCCGTGGATTTTAGCACAGTGTGGGGGAGAAATTTGGGTTTGGATGTTTTTTGCAGGGGAGGGAGGTATGGTTTTTGGGGAAAAGCGGTCTGTGGGGGATTTTTGGGGTGGGGGTGTGTATGAGTTTTACATAAGTAGAGAATGTTGTTACCAATTAAGTAGGTTCAGAGCGTACGTTACACCTCATCCACCACCGAACTTATGCGAAGTTCAGTGGTCCCCCATCCCCTGAGGCAGGTATGCCTCTTGGGGAAGGCTACACAGTTGGGGCGATTGGCTGGGGTGTGTTTTTCACCAGTGGAGTTGGATGGACTTAAATTTATGCAGAAAATAAATAATCCCCCTTTTTCAAAGTTTTTGAAGTGAGAGGGGGGTGCAGGGGGGAGAGAGAAGCTTTTTCTCAAAAAGTTTCTCTCTCCCCCCTGCGAAAAACCAATAAAAAACAAAAAAATCACGGCTTTTGTGTGGGGGATACTTGAAAAAAGGGGGGGAATTGTGTATAATGATAGTGTATGGAAAATTTGGCTGTCTTTTGGGGATGGCGAGGAGAGGTGGAAGCGTATGCGGCTTTTGGAAGAGAGAATTTGCAGGGATGGTGTTGTTGGCGCCGGGAATGTATTGAAGGTGGATTCTTTTTTGAATCATCAGATGGATGTTCCGTTTCTGAGCCAGCTGGGGGAAGAAATTTACAAGCGGTTCAAGGATGAGGGGATTACCAAGGTACTGACCATAGAGGCATCCGGTATCGGTATTGCCTGTCTGACGGCGCAGTATTTCGGTGTGCCCGTTCTGTTTGCCAAGAAGACGCCCACCAACAATATTTTCGGTGACGTATATACGGCGGAAGTATATTCCTACACCCACGAGAGAACCTACACCATTTATGTATCCAAGCGTTTCCTGAATCCGGACGACAAGGTGCTGATCGTTGACGACTTCCTGGCGAAGGGAAGTGCGCTTGTGGCACTGCTGAAGCTGGTGGAATCTGCGGGTGCGTCCGTTGCCGGTGCCGGTATCGCCATTGAGAAGGCATATCAGGAAGGCGGCGAGCTGGTGCGCAGCATGGGTCTGCGTGTGGAAAGCCTGGCGCGGATCGCTTCTATGACCGAAGAAGGCATCCGTTTTCTGGAAGACTGATCTGTTTTGATTCATTTCCGGGCGACCGGGTTTGAATAGATTTTATTATTATATTTTTTGGAGGAAAAAAGACATGTTCAAGAAGCTTGTTTCCCTGATCCTTGCTGCAGTTCTGGTATGTACTACCGCAGTTCTGTTCAGCGGCTGTGATTCCGCATCCGATTTCCGTATCGGCGTTATCCTGATCGGGGACGAAACCGAAGGCTACTCTGCTGCTCATATCCAGGGCATCAAGACCGCCGCTGCAAACCTTGGTATCGCTGACTCCCAGATCGACTGGAAATACAAGGTTTCCGACTCCGACTCTTCCTCTCTGGAAGCTGCTACCGACCTGGTAGGTAAGGGCTGCAACGTAATCATTTCCAACAGCTACGGCCACCAGACCTACATGGCACAGGTTGCCGCAGAACATCCCGATGTTACCTTTATCGCTATGACCGGCGACTTCGCTGCCATCAGCGGTCTGGATAACTACAAGAACGCATTCACTTCCGTTTACGAATCCCGTTACGTATCCGGTGTTGTTGCCGGTCTGAAGCTGCAGGAACTGATGGCTGACGGTACCCTGACCGTTGAGACCCAGCCCGACTCCTTCGACGCTGACGGTAACGTAAAGGTTGGTTATGTAGGCGCGTTCAACTATGCCGAAGTTATTTCCGGCTTCACCGCTTTCTACCTCGGTATCCGTTCCGTTGTGGAAAACGTTGTTATGGAAGTAAACTACACCAACTCCTGGTTCGACATCGACAAGGAAGCTGCTGCTGCTGAAGCTCTGATCGCTAACGGCTGCGTTATCATCGGTCAGCACGCTGACTCCACCGGTGCTCCTTCCGCTACCGAAAAGCTGCAGAAGTCCGGTAAGATCTGCTACTCCGTTGGCTACAACATCAGCATGATCGACACCGCTCCCAACGCCGCTCTGACTTCCGCTTCCAATAACTGGGAAAAGTACTACACCTATGCACTGGATGCAGCTATGAAGGGTGAAGAGATCGCCGCTGACTGGTCCAAGGGTTACTCCGACGACGCTGTAGCCATCACCGAACTGAGCGCAAACTGTGCTGCAGGCACTGCCGAAAAGGTTGCAGAAGTTGAAGCTGCCCTGAAGGCAGGTACTCTCCACGTATTTGACACTTCCAAGTTCACCGTAAACGGCGAAACCGTTACCAGCGCAGAAGTTGATCTGTCCTGGATCGATTTCTCCACCATGACCGTTGTATACGAAGGTGAAGTCGTTGAAGCCATCACCGATGGTTACTTCGCAGAATCCACCTTCCGCAGCGCACCTTATTTCACCCTGATCATCGACGGTATTACTGAAAGATAAGTTTTGGGGGGATTTTTGCAGGGGAGGGAAAAACACTTTTTGCGAAAAAGTATTTTTCCCTCCCCTGCACCCCACCCTTTTTTCAAAAAAACTTTAAAAAAGGGATTTTTTTGTTTCTTTGGGGAATTTGAGGTGGGATTTTTCTCACATTATTATATATGATGAATGGTGAAAAACTTGTGTTTTCGGTGTTCATCATATATAATGAAATTTCAGTATGGGGTTTGTATATGGAAAAAGCTTTGGAGATTCGGAACATTACAAAACGGTTCGGTGAAGTTGTCGCCAACCATGATGTTTCCATGGATGTACGACGCGGTGAGATTCTTTCCGTGCTGGGTGAAAACGGCAGCGGTAAGACCACACTGATGAATATGATCGCCGGGATTTATTATCCCGACAGCGGTCAGATTCTTGTGAACGGACAGGAGGTTTCCATCCGTTCTCCCGGAGATGCCTATGCGCTGGGCATCGGTATGATCCATCAGCATTTCAAACTGGTGGACGTGTTTACGGCGGCGGAAAATATTGTGCTGGGTCTACATGAAAAAGGCCGGCAGGATATGAAGACCGTAACGGAGAAGATCCGGGAAATCTGCGACCGGTACGGCTTCGATATCACACCCGAACAGAAGGTGTACGATATGACCGTGTCCCAGAAGCAGACGCTGGAGATCGTGAAAGTGCTGTACCGCGGGGCGGATATCCTGATTCTGGACGAGCCTACAGCAGTGCTTACTCCTCAGGAAACGGAAAAGCTGTTCGGCGTAATGCGGGAAATGAAGCGTGACGGCAAGGCGGTGGTCATCATCACCCATAAGCTCCACGAGGTTCTCAGCGTGTCCGACAGAGTGGCGATCCTGAGAAAAGGGGAATATGTGGATACCGTGGAAACGGCGGACGCAACGGAACTTTCCCTGACGGAAATGATGGTCGGCAAGAAAGTGGAGCTGAACATCGACAGACCGGAACCCAAGGATCCCATCAAGCGTTTGGAGGTCTCCCATGTAAGCTGCGTGAACAAGGAAGGCGTTACTGTACTGGATGACGTCAGCTTTGATGTATACGGCGGCGAAATTCTGGGTATCGCAGGCATTTCCGGCAGCGGACAGAAGGAGCTTCTGGAAGCCATCGCCGGTCTGCAGCTGGTGTCCCCGGCATCCAAGATCACCTATTACCAGCCGGATAAGGAAGATACACCGGAAAATCTGGTAGGGAAGAACCCCCGTAAGATCAAGGAAATGGGGATTTCTCTTTCCTTCGTGCCGGAAGACCGACTGGGCATGGGTCTGGTAGGCTCCATGGGCATGACGGACAACATGATGCTCAAATCCTACGAAACGGGCAGATCCATTTTCACCGAAAGAAAAGCACCCCGCGAGCTGGCGGAAAATATCATGAACGAACTGGCGGTAGTGACGCCGGGCATCAACACCCCGGTAAGACGTCTCTCCGGCGGTAACGTACAGAAGGTACTGGTAGGCCGTGAGATCGCGGCGTCTCCCACCGTTCTGATGACGGCGTATGCGGTGCGCGGACTGGATATCGGGACCTCCTACACCATCTACCATCTGCTGAACGAACAGAAGGAGAAGGGCGTGGCGGTTATCTACGTCGGGGAAGACCTGGACGTACTGGTGGAACTGTGCGACCGTATTCTGGTACTCTGCGGCGGACAGGTATCCGGTATTGTAGACGGCAGAAGCACGACCAAGGAAGAAGTGGGTCTGCTGATGACAAAGCGAGGTGACAAACAGTGAATGCGCAGAACAAAACAAAAGATATGAACCATGCCGGGGAGCCGCTTCTCCGTATGGCAAAACGGGATGGGGTCTCTCTGAAAAAGAAGATATTCATCCGTGCGGCGGCGATTCTGCTTGCCCTGATCATCGACGCGCTGTTTATCGTAATGGTAACGGATCTGAACCCCATCAAGATCTACGGCACCATGTTCATCGCCAACTTCGGCAATAAGCTGAAGATCATGTGGATGATCCGCGACCTGGTGACCCTGCTGATCGTAGGCGTCGCCCTGGCACCGGCATTCAAGATGCGATTCTGGAACGTAGGCGGCGAAGGACAGATCCTCATGGGCGGTCTGGCAACGGCGTTCTGCATGATCAAATTCGGCAATTCCATGCCTTCCTGGCTGCTGATCATCGTTATGCTGGTGACCAGTGTGCTGTGCGGCGCGCTGTGGGCATTCATTCCGGCATTCTTCAAGGCGAAGTGGGGTACGAATGAGACTTTGTTCACCCTGATGATGAACTATGCGGCGACTTCCATTGTAGCCTGCGCCACGAACATCTTCCGCGGAGACGCGCCGATGTTCACCATTATCAATATGGGTTCCAAAGCAGGCTGGTTCCCCATGATCTTCGGGGCAAGATACACCATCAATGTGATTGTGGTAGTGATTTTCACGATCCTTATGTACATATACCTGAAGTACACCAAGCACGGCTATGAGATCGCAGTTGTGGGCGAAAGTGAAAACACGGCGCGGTATGCCGGTATTGATGTAAAGAAGGTCATGATGCGCACCATGGCGATCTCCGGTGCGATCTGCGGTCTGTCCGGTATGCTGATCGTAGCCGGCAAGGACCAGATCATCTCCACGGGCAGTGCGGACGGCAGAGGATTTACTGCTATCATCGTAGCATGGCTGGCGAAGTTCAACACCTTCTACATGGCGCTTATCTCCCTGCTGCTGGTATTTCTCCAGCGCGGTGCGGATGAAATTGCTTCTGCCTACGGTCTGAACGATTACGCGGCGGATATTATTTCCGGTGTAATTCTGTTCTGCATCCTGGGCAGCGAGTTCTTCATCAACTACAAACTGATTTTCAGAGGAGGTAAGGCGAATGACTAATCTGATAGCATGGGTACTCCGGGCGATCCAGTTCGGAACCATCATCATGTTCGGCTCCATGGGCGAGACGATCACGGAAAAGTCGGGGAACTTGAATCTGGGCGTACCTGGAATCATGTATCTCGGCGGATTTGCCGGTTTTATCAGCGCATACCTGTATGAAAACAACGCAGCGAACCCGAATCCGGTGATCTGCGTACTGATCGCCCTGCTGTTCGCGTTTCTGGCGGCTATGTTCGGCGGACTGATCTTCGCCTTCCTGACCATCACCCTGCGTGCGAACCAGAACGTAACCGGTCTTGCGCTGACCACATTCGGCATGGGCGTTGCCAATTTCGGCGGCGTATATATGCTGGACGGTGCGATCTACACCGCGGCGCCCATGACCAACGCGGCATTTTCGGCGAAGGTATTCCCCTTTGCGGACAAGCTGGGCGTATTCGGGGAAATGTTTTTATCCTACGGATTTCTGGTATACGGTGCAATCGTTCTGGCGATTCTGCTGCATATTTTCTTCAACAAGACAAGAGTCGGCTTGAATCTGCGTGCGGTAGGTGAAAACCCTGCCACCGCGGATGCTGCGGGTATTCGCGTAACCCTGTACAAGTATCTTGCGACCTGCATCGGCGCCGGCATATCCGGCATCGGCGGTCTGTACTATGTAATGGACTACAACAACGGCATCTGGGCGACCACGGGACAGATCGAGGCTTTGGGCTGGCTGGCGGTAGCGCTGGTAATCTTCACCACCTGGAGACCTCTCAACGGCATCTGGGGTGCGTACCTGTTCGGCTTTTTATACTGGCTCTACCAGTTCCTGCCGAACCTTCTGGGTATCACGCTCAAATCCTACATGATCGACCTGGTACAAATGACGCCTTATCTGGTAACCATCATTGTGCTTTGTGTGGTTAGTCTACGCAAAAAGCGTGAGAATCAGCCTCCGGCTAGTTTGGGATTGGCTTATTTCAGGGAAGACAGATAAGTTTTGTTTAATATGATTTGATGTGGGGAGGGAAGGACTTTTTGTGAAAAGTTTTTCCTCCCCACACCCCACCTTTTTCAAAAAAATGGGTGGGGATTTTTGTTTTCTGGGTTTTGTTTGTATTTCGACATATGGTTTTATTGGATCTTTGGCTTTTTTTGTGTTAGTTTGGTGTTCTACGGTTGTTTTTTATTAGGAATAAAGTTTTTAGGGTGTCCTGTGCGGACGGCACTTAGAGGGGTTTGCCGAAGCGAAACCCCTCTAAGAACTCCCCCGCTTTATTGGTAGTGGGGTAAGGTTAGCTTTGCTGTATGTTTGAGAAAAGCAATTTAGGATGCAAATCAGCGCTGACCGCGGAAGGGGCGAAAGAATTTAGTTTATCCTGCTGACGGTTAATACAGTTGAAAAGTGGGTCAGTGCACAGAAATGAAGTACGT
>JAFUKI010000136.1 GCA_017467815.1 Clostridia bacterium | reverse complement strand
TTTACAAAAATACCCTGTGCGGTTTCGGGACGGAGATATACGGTGTTGGAATTGTCTTCGGTAACACCGATGAAGGTCTTGAACATCAGGTTGAACTTACGGATAGAGGTAAAGTCGCCGCTGCCGCAGTCGGGACAAACGATGTGCTTTTCCTTGATGAAAGCGGACATTTCGTCATCGCTCCAGCCGGCGGGATTGATATCTTCCTTGTTTTCAAAAGCGTATTCTTCAATCAGCTTGTCTGCTCTGTGACGGCTCTTACATACTTTGCAGTCCATCAGAGGGTCGGAGAATCCGCCAAGGTGCCCGGATGCGACCCAGGTCTGGGGATTCATGATGATGGCGGAGTCCAGACCTACATTGTACTTACATTCGGTAACGAACTTCTTCCACCATGCCTTTTTTACATTGTTCTTGAATTCCACGCCAAGCGGACCGTAATCCCAGGAGTTGGACAGACCGCCGTAAATTTCGCTCCCTGCGTATATAAAGCCTCTGTTCTTACACAGAGCGACAATTTTTTCCATTGTCTTTGTTTCATTGTTCATGCGAGTACTCATAATGCTGTGTCCTTTCGATATTTATATGTTGATTAATTTATAAACAGATTGAAACCGTTATTCGTCCTGCACATCCACAAAACGGTACTGCATGAAACGCTTGATGGATGTTTTCAGATCCGGTTCATAATAAGCATCGGTATCATCCGTTGCCTGTATGTAATTACCGGGTATCTGGATCACGGATGAGGAAAACTCTTTGGACGCCCGGATCATATCGTAGACGGCAATGATCTCCTCTATGGTGATATTGCTTTCCAGAATAGCGGTAGCAGGTTCCTTGGATTCGGGATCCACATATTCCGGAACCTTCAAAGCCTTCTCCAACAGGGAAGAAAACTCTTCCAAAGAAAGTTCCGCCAGTTTCTTTACATAGGCTTCCACAATCGCCACGGAATAGGTCCCCTTCATTTCGATTTCCGAAGAAGAACGTTCTTTCAGCGTATTCAGAATATGGGAAGTGTACTCGGTGAAACGGATATCGCCCATTTCCAGAACCATGGAGTTGTTGTAATGATCCACGACCTCCTCACCGTCTTCGTTGATGTATTCTCTTGTGGTTTCCGAACGGGTCGTATGGTACTGCCCTTCCGCGTAGATATTCTTCGGATTATAAGCGGCAACCTCACCGAAATTGGCGATGAATTCATCCATATTATACCCTTCCAGCAGGAAAGTATAATCCGCTTTGATACCGGTCAGTGCACGTACATACTCCGCGATTTTGTCATACCCATGAAGGGCGTAGACTTCACCGAGAGTAAGGTATCCCGTGCTGGTATGCACTCTGGTTTCCGGTGTGAAATAAGTATAGGTGTATTCCCGTCTTTCCTTATCCGCACGCACCAGAACGATGGACGTCGCGGAAATTTCTCGGTATTCCTTGGACAGAATCCCGTAGGAATCGGATGCGGTTTTGAAATTATTTACCTTATCATGGAGTTCATCCACAGAAGGAAGGTAATCCGAAAAGATCTCAGGACGGTAGCCGGAACATACCACCAGGAAGGAAAAGCTGTTCCCTTCGATCTCAGGCAGTACAATATCCGCACCGATGGTTTCCGAAGAAACCTCACCGCCGGATTCCGTTTCTCCCCCCGGATCATCCACCTCACCGGAAATAATATCATCCAAGTCCGACATTTCCGAACCCAGTATATCGCTTACCGTTGCCGTAACGAACTGTGTGGCAAAATAGGCAACCACGCCGAACACCACGGCAGCAATCAGCAGTGTAATCGCAAAATTTTTTAAAGCTGACAACATATTATCTATCTCCCGGGAATCTGTTTTCCCTTGTTATTTACAATAATTCCGACTATGATTCCAAAATACAAACTCTTTTCAATATACATAGATAATTATACAGGAATTTCACGCAAAATGCAATAGACAGTATGTAAAAAAGCGGCAGTTACAACAAAATGTTTCGTGTGATTTTCACAATTTCCTGTGCTGTTTCCGTAAAATTTGCTGATACAAGGATAAATTTTACTTATATCTGCAAAGTACTGTATAAGAAAGCAGGTATTCCGATAAACGAAACACCTGCTGATGTATTACTTTGTTGTCTGTGCTTCCACAAGCCGTTTGCCGCAGTAGATCTCACGCAGTTTCGGCTTTTCGATCTTACCGGTAGGATTCCGGGGAACATCCGCAAAAATAATCTTTCTGGGACGCTTATATCTGGGCATATCCATACAGAAAACATTGATTTCTTCTTCGGTACAGGTCATGTCGGGCTTGATCTCAATGATGGCTGCCGCGATTTCACCCAGACGCTCGTCGGGCAGTCCGATTACCGCAACGTCCTTGATCTTGTCGTGCTGACGGAGATAATCTTCGATCTGCACGGGATAAAGGTTTTCACCGCCGGTGATGATAACGTCCTTCTTACGGTCAACCAGGTAGATAAAGCCATCTGCGTCACGTTTTGCCATGTCCCCTGTGTAGAGCCAGCCGTCCTTCAGGATTTCGGCGGTAGCTTCCGGGTTCTTATAGTAGCACTTCATAACACCGGGACCGCGTACGATCAGTTCACCCACATCTTCCCCTTCCACGGGAGTTCCGTCCGGATGAACGATTTCGGTTTCCCACAGTTGTCCGGCAACACCGATTGCGCCGACCTTATGGATATTCTCAACCCCAAGATGTACACAGCCGGGACCGATGGATTCGGACAGACCGTAGTTGGTGTCATAATCATGTCCGGGGAATACTTTCTTCCAGCGCTTGATCAGAGACGGCGGAACAGGCTGGGCGCCCACGTGCATGAGACGCCACTGGGACAGTCTGTAGTCTTCCAACTTCACTTCCCCTCTGTCGATGGCATCCAGAATATCCTGTGCCCACGGCACCAGCAGCCATACGATGGTACAGCCTTCCTCGGAAACCGCACGCAGAACCCATTCCGGCTGTACACCGCGGAGAATAACCGCTTTGCTTCCGGCAAGGAGACTGCCGAACCAGTGCATTTTTGCGCCGGTATGGTACAGCGGCGGACTGCAGAGAAATACATCATCGCGGGTCTGGCTGTGGTGATTCTGCTCGGTACGGCAGGAATTGATCAGGGATGTATGGGAATGGAGGATCGCCTTGGGGAAACCTGTGGTACCGGAGGAGAAATAGATCGCGGCGTCTTCCTCTTCTTCCAGAGGAACAGCAGGTGCAACGGAAGAACAGTAAGTTACCATTTCATCATAGCTGTCGGTAAAAGCAGGTGCGTTGGGACCAACATAGAACCAGTCCCGCACTCTGGGCAGCTGCTTATATACGGATTCGACACGGTCAATAAATTCTTCACCGAAAATCAGCACATCCACATCGGCAAGTTCTGCGCAGTACTTGATTTCCTCGCCGGTGTAGCGGTAATTCATGGGCACTGCCAGCGCGCCGGTCTTCAGAATACCGAAGTAGATGGGCAGCCATTCCAAACAGTTCATCAACAGGATCGCTACTTTGTCCCCTTTTTTGATTTTTCTGGTAAGCAGGAGATTGGCAAAGCGATTGGCCTTGGTATCGAACTCCTTCCAGGTCATTTCTCTGCGGTAACGTCCGCCGGGTGTGGTTTCAATCAGGCTGTATTCACGCCATGTCTGGTTGGGTTTGGGCTGTGCGGCGGGATTCACCTCCACAAGTGCCACATCATTCGGGTATAATTTCGCATTTTTTTCCAGTAATTCTGTAATAACCATAACAAAACCTCATTTCGGTTACAAAATAAAAACGCCTCTGCAGATCCGATCAGGACACACAGAGGACGGAAAAACCGTGGTACCACCTCAATTTACCGCCGCTTTCAGGCAAACGGTCTCATACGGTCAATCAAGCCGCTGTCCGGTAACGGGAACGCCCGTCGCAGCCTACTGAGAAATCCTTTCGGTGCGCAGCTCACAGATGTATTTCTCCACCCTGCCCACCGGCTTACAGCAACCGCCGGTTCTCTTTGCGGCTTCGGCATGGGTACTTCTTCTGATCGTAGCATTTGGTATAGTATAACACAGATTCCGGTCTTTGTCAAGTATTATGACGGATTTTGGCGGTTTTAGCAGAAAGGCGGACAGCCGGGGGATTGATTTTACAATAGAAAAATGTTACAATGGACTACAGCAAAAACCATTCTGATGAGATGCCCGGAGGATTGTGTGGAAATACAGGAATCGAAACCGTAAGTATAGTTTTTCACCTGTTTTACAGGTAAAACATGAAAATCTTTGTAGTTGTTCGTCGCATAATGCGACAGATGGAGGATACTATGAGACTGATATTATGCGGCGGTGGATATGGCGAGCGTTCAAGAGTGTATGAACGGTTCGCACGGGAGGATACTGTACATCCCTTTTGCGTGTACATTTGAAGATACCTCGGAGCTTTTGCTGCTCGAATTGAAGTGAACTTGCAAGATCGCTAAATGTTCCTGATGTTTATTGCTTTCATGTATAGAAATTTTCATGTTTATGTGGTACAATTGGTTAGTCAAACTGAAATTTGTTGGAGTGTTTATATGAGTGAAGTAAAATTGTTAAAGTCCGAAGAAGCGGGTCTGACGGAGAAAATACAAATATTTGAGGATGGTATGCGTACCGAAGCCAAAAGCGGGAGTTATGAATGGTGGTATTTCGATTCCAAATATGCAGACGGTTCGAGCCTCGTTATCATTTTTTATACAAAACCCGTAACCTCATTCGCAAAAGCTTTGAAGCCGTTTGTATCTCTGAATTATATCAGCCCGAACGGTAAGGAAATACGCACGACCCTTGCGTCGAAAGACTATTCGTTTGGGAAGGACCGCTGTGACGTCAGAATCGGGGATTGCTACATCAAGGGCGACCTCTCGCATTATGATATCTATTTCAAAAACAACGAGGCAGAATGTAAGCTGACCTTGGATGCAAGTGTTCCTTCTTGGCGTCCCGATTCAGGCAAAATAATGTTTGGTAAAAAGGATTTCTTCGCTTGGCTTCCGTCTGTTCCTGAAGGACAAGTAAAGGGAACACTAAAAACGAAGGATGAAAGTATAACGCTTTGCGGCACTGGCTATCACGATCACAACTGGGGCAACAAGCTGATGATCCTTCTGATGAACGATTGGTATTGGGGCAGAGCCAAGATTGGCGATTACGTAGTAGTTTCATCGTACATCTATGCAAACAAAAAAGACGGATATAAGGCAACGCCGATATTTATGCTCGCAAAGGACGGAGAGATCTTGACAGGCGATGCCTTCAGGCACTTGACCTACGAGGAAAAAGACTTTATTAAGGATCCCTATACGAAACGCCATGTTGCAAGAACGCTTGTATACGATTACAACGATAAGGAAAAAGGTGTTCATTATCGTATTACATACCAAAAAGGTGACGAAGAAGTGGAAAGACAGGTTATGATGGATATCGTTGGCAGACCTTTGGCGGCTATGTTCTATTTACTCGGATTCCGTGGATCGTATCATCGCATGGGTGGAACCGCTATCCTTGAGAAATTCGATGGTGATAAAATCGCAGAGCAAATCGAAGCTCCTGCTATGTGGGAACAAATGTGCTTCAAGCCTGATAGGATCAAATCATAAATCATCGATAAATTGGTTTTTTGCAAAGTGAGCAATAAGAAAAGGGAGACGGGGCGCCACATTCACAATGCGCCCAACCAGACGTTTGATCCGGAGATCTGGAAACCGCCATTGGGGACATTAAAACATCTCCAAACCGCAAACATCTGCCTTAAATACACCGTAATTTACCAAAATCTCCTTCCAGAGACATTTTTGGGGGTGACCGCTTAACGCGGACACCCCCTTTTGGCGCGCTTACCCGGATTCGAACCGGGGGCGTTCCGCTTAGGAGGCGGACCCTCTATCCTGCTGATGTATAAGCGCATACATATACAATTCAAACAGATCACCAATTGTCTTTTTCCAAAGCTGTTTATTATAACACACCCTCGGGAGGCGAACCTTCTATCCAACTGAGGTACGGAGACTCATTTGTTTCCTGTCCCTATAGTATACCATATTCCGGCGCGGTTTGCAAGAGTTTTTGAGGATGTCTGTTTTTTTACTTTTCAAAATCGGATATACCGATAAGACCCATTCTGTCGGAAATGGGAAAAGACAGTGTAATGCAATGTTTTTTGCGAAATCGGATGACAAACGGGAAAAAATCTGCTATAATAAAGATAATAAAGATGCATCTTGGAGGAACGCAGTATGTATATAAAAGACACCCACAAGATCTGGCTTGCTGCCGGAACAGAAAAAGTATATCTTGAACCTTCCATGGCAAACCGTCATGGTCTTATTGCCGGTGCAACGGGTACAGGCAAAACGGTTACACTGAAGGTTCTTGCTGAATCCTTTTCCGATATGGGTGTACCCACATTTATCGCAGATATCAAGGGAGATCTCTCCGGCATGGCATCTCCCGGTACGGAAAACAAACACATCCGCCGCAGTATTGATACCATGGGACTGACCGGTTTTGATTATACATCCTATCCCGTTCAGTTCTGGGATGTTTACGGCAAGCAGGGTCTGCCTGTCCGTACCACCGTTTCCGAAATGGGACCCGAACTGCTTGCAAGACTGCTCGGTCTGAACGATACGCAGACCGGGGTTCTCAGAATCGTGTTCCGTGTTGCGGATGAAAAGGAACTTCTGCTCATTGATCTGAAGGATCTGCGCTCCATGGTGCAATATGTCGGAGACAATGCCAAAGAATACAAGCTGACCTACGGCAATATTTCGACCCAGTCCGTCGGTGCGATCCAGCGTGCTCTGCTCACCCTTGAAGATGAGGGCGGAGAGATATTCTTCGGCGAACCTTCCCTGGATCTGTCCGACTGGCTGGACTGGGCGGAGGACGGACGGGGCATGATGAATATTCTGGAGTGTTCTACCCTGTTCCAGCATCCCCTCCTTTACGGTACCTTCCTGCTCTGGATGCTTTCCGAAATATACGAAATGTTCCCGGAGGCGGGGGATCTTGACAAGCCCAAGCTGGCTTTCTTCTTTGACGAAGCCCACCTTCTGTTCGACGATGCACCCAAGGCTCTTGTGGACAAGGTGGAGCAGGTGGTAAGACTGATCCGTTCCAAGGGTGTCAGCGTCTGGTTTATTACCCAGAACCCCACCGACATACCGGAGAGCGTCCTCGGTCAGATCGGCAACCGCGTACAGCACGCCCTGAGAGCCTATACTCCCAACGATCAGAAAGCTCTCAATGCGGCAGCCAAATCTTTCCGGGAAAACGAAGCCTTTGATACGGCTGAAGCAATACAGGCATTGGGGGTCGGCGAAGCACTTGTTTCGGTTCTTGACCCGGACGGTATTCCTTCCATCGTACAGAAAGCAAATATTCTCCCCCCGAAAAGCAGTATGAAGGCTGTCAATGCCGTTCTGCTGCAAAGCGCGGTACTGGCAAGTCCCCTGCGTGACAAATATGCAGAAGAGGAAGACCGTGAATCCGCGTATGAATTGATCGCCAAGGAACGGGAGACCGCAGAAAAGGAAGCTGAAAAAGAAAAAGAAGCCGAGGAAAAAGAGAAAGAAAAAGAGAAAAAGGAAAAAACAAAAAAATCTTCCGGCAGAAAAAAGACGTCGGTTATTGAAAAAGCAATAAGCAGTACGGCGAATACCATCGGCAGAGAAATCGGCAAAAAGATCGTCCGCGGTATTTTCGATACTTTTCTGAAATAATATATACAAATTTTTTGAGGCATACCTTTCAACAGCAGGTATGCCTCAACTTTTCATTCGATTGCGTAATCTGTTTTCAGCAGCCGTATATATCCTTTTCGGTTTCTTCCAGCAGCTTTTTCGCGTTGGTATACATGATATTCTCAATCTGCGTATCCGTCAGGTGCAGCTGCATGGCACAGCGTTTGAATGCGCGGATCTGCTCGTAGATCATCAGAGTGATGTTTTCTTCATCCGTTTCCATCATGTGGGCATCCCCGGATACATCGCCGTACAGTCCGCGGGGTACTACGTTCTTATACCATCCTGTCTCATCCGTCACACGATACATACGCATGATGGAGATCGGCAGGTCGGATCCAAACATCAGTCTTTCCGTTCCCACAGCCTTGATGCATTCGATAATGGCATCGTCACATACATTCGCCGTGAAATCAAACAGCATATTTCTGGTATTCTTCAGTATCTCAAACGCATCGCCAATATCCTGGCGGGAGTAAGCACGTCCGATGTGTGCTACCACCAGTTTTACATTGGGATAACGCTTTTCGATTTCCATGAGCTGGGCAATATTCAGCGCGTCCCGCAGTCTGGCGGATCGGGCGATATGCAGCATGACCATCCAGCCGTTGCGGTTGGCTGCTTCCAGATGTTCATAGGGCAGGAAATCGAAAATACGCAGTTCCTTCGGCGGAATATAGGGCGGGCAGTTTGTCAGATACGGTTTCAGACCCAGAGAATGGTTACGATGTACTTCCTCCTCCAGTTCCTCGCCGGTCATGGCATAATCCGTCCGTGTCAGGATGGGAAAGCCGAATTCCTTTGCGGAAGCGTACACATAATCGTTGCATTCACGGATCAGGTGATCCACGCCGCCGAACACAAGCGGAATTACCTTATTGGCAGGAAAGAGCCGTTTATACGAATCCAGCAGCTGCTCCGCTGTCATTTCATCGGCTACCAGTTTCGTCCAGGTCGCACCGCCGTTGGAATCCCCGTGGGGTGTGAAGGTGTTTTTCCAGATATGGGTATGCAGGTCGATGAAAGTCTCCGGCAGAAAATCCCGGAATTCCTTTTCATACACCTGTCTGTCATAATCGTTGATTACCAGATTGTACATAGTTCACCTCATTTTTATCCCCGATCCTGCAGCGCGGCACAGGCACTTTCCTGATCGGGATACAGACCAAGCGCCGTACCCGCCAGAACCGCTGCACCAACTGCGCCGGCATATGCACCATGCATCACCTTTACGCGCATACCGGTTTTTTCGGCGATCAGCTCTGCCCACAAGGGAGATTCGGAAGGTCCGCCTACCATTACGGCTTCTTCACAGACAATCCCGGACTTTGCAATTTCCGCCATTCTGGCTGCCAGCATATTCACTGTATTCTCCATAATGGCTCTGGCGATATGCCGTTTTTCGTATTTCCGGATTTCCGCATCATCGGGTGCTTCCAGAAGATTGATGGACAATCCCCCGGCACCGAATGTACTCTTGGCTGACTGATCCACCAGTTCGCGGAACCAGGTATCGCTGTTGTCCACATATGTTCTGGTAAAGGATTCAATCTGTCCGGAGAGAGACGCAAGAGAGACCATACCGCCCCAGGGACCGCCGTTGTCCGACAGAAACGGATCAATGAGCATTTTGGCTGCCACGGCTTTTTCCCGCTCCTGCACGGGATAGAATCCTACCCACGATGTACCGCAGGAAAGCAAAAGCTGTCCTTCCCGGCAGATCCCCACACCGCGGGCTGCACTGGGATGATCAAAGGTACCGAGAATTACAGGTGTACCCACAGGAAGTCCGCAGTGTACGGATGCTTCTTCGGTTACAGTTCCCAGAACACTGCCGGTCTTTCCGACGGGCGGAAGTTTGCAGGCGTCAATACCGAGCTGTTCCAGAATGTCCGCATTATAGGTACCCGTTACCTGATCGATCAGATAAAAGGGCGTTCCGGCGGATGTGCCGATGCCCCACATACCCGTCAGCCGGTAGTACAGATATTCCGTACTCATGCAAACCTTGCCGCAGGAAGCGAGAATTTCCGGATGGTGATATTTATACCAGCAAAGCATGGCAAGGGGAAATGTTTTCTTATCGAATGCCCAGCCTGTGGAACGGAAATAGGCATCCGTATCGAAATCTCCCAGAATATGTTCTGTTTCGTCCGTTACACGCTTGTCCTGCCAGTTGTGGATCGGCGTAACCGGCACATTGTTATCGTCCAGCAGCAGAAGGTTGCCGCTGGCAGAAGCTGCGGATACGCCCACGATTTCCCCTTTTCCGGGAAATCTGGCGGAAAGCTCCTTCAGTAAGGTGAAACAGGCTTCCAGGTACTTCTCTGCCGGGATCTCCACGCCACCGTTTTCCGGGCAGGTATAGACAAAGGGTACTCTGGCTGTATACCGTTCACTGCCGTCGGAAGCCACAAGAATCCCCTTGATGGAGGAAGTACCGATATCCAGACCGATAATAAATTTTTTCTGAGCTGTCATATTTATCCACCATTACAGAATCACAGTTTCGATCTGCAGCAGCTTGCCGAAGTATTCCATTTCCTCAGCCGTCGCGCCGTATACGAAAATACTGTGGTGGGTTGCGCCCCAGCGGCTGTGTTCTTCCAGGAATTCAGCGGTTGTATAGTTTTCCGGCTTCATCCATCCGCGGATTGCTCCGGTGAATGTATCGTGGTCATAGGACAGCATTTCCGCAGGAGCCACAAACAGACGGTAGTCTTCCCTTGCGCGGCTGATGTTCACATATACCCCTTTTCCGCCTTTCATGCGTGCATAGCCTGCGTAGGGATATTCATCCTCAGCGGCATATTTGCGTCCGGCACGGCATACAAGGGGCTTGGTATCCGCAATACCGTAGTTCACTTCCCCCATATGGCTCAGGAAAATGATATCGTTCTTCCAGTCGGGGCAGAAGATCTCAACGAATGTGGTATCCTTATATCCGGCAAGAAGGGCGCCGGTAAATGCTGCCGTCATAACATCCCCTTCCCCTGCATAACCGATACCGTTCTGCATGGATTTGCAGCATTCCAGGAAGGGCATGGAAGTGATCCCCGCATCATTGGGGCCGATACGCATAAAGTTCACGGAAAATGCGGTGAGTGCGTTGTCTTTTACATATTTGCGGAGTGCCAGGCAGGAGCGGACGGATTCTGTATATTCCTTGTCGATAATCGTATCGCTGAAATCATACAAAGCTCTGTTGGCTGCCTTTTCCGCTTCCACTTCCGTCTCTGTCAGGCTTTCATAATATCCTCTGAGATCGGCTGTGGACGGTTTGCATACACGGATACCGAAGCGTTCTGCCAGTTCGCTGTAAGCAACCCGGAAGTCACCCATACCGGCAAAGGATTCGCCCACCAGTCCCACACGTGCATTACGCAAAGCGCCGGCAGCACAGGCAGCACGGACATAGCCGCATACACGGTCGATCACATCGGAGGTTTCCCAGTGACCGGCGGCGATGGTGTATTCCACGCCTCTCTGGGTCAGCATACTGCACATATCCATAACGCCATGGATACCGTGGCAGTACATCAGTTCTTCGGGATCCTGCTCATTGGTGAATTCCAGGGTTTCCGTGGTATCCAGAACAATGATGGGCAGGGTGGTATCGCAAAGCGCTTCGATGCTTTCCAGTGAAGGAGAATATGCCATATGAATGGTTACAAGGGCATCCGCCTTTTCTCTTTCAAACAAAGAAATGGCATCATGAAATTCCGGTCTCAGACGGCAGAAAGGAGAACGAACCACCTCGATACCCCGGTTTCCAAAAGCAACAGCGATTTTTTCATAAAAAGCATTCAATCTCGGACGGATATCCGATGCAACATCGTCGTACAGTTTTACATAAAGAGGTAATAATCCGATTTTCATACAATTCCTCCGGTTATGACAGTCAATATCCTTATTCACCGATGATCATGATCTGTACGGTACGCTGACGGGCACGGGTGGTATCAAAATCAATGAAATAGATAAAACCAAATTCCCCGAGATCCAGCTCACCGTCATCAATAACGATGGTTTCGCTTCTGCCGATGATGGAAGAACGGAGATGGGCGTCGGTGTTGTGACAGCCTCTTGCGTCTTCATCGTGTTCTTCAGCAAACTTCAGCGCCTTCGGACCGGGATGGAGATACATACCTTCCTTACGCTGGGTGGGAACCATATTCTCGAATACTTCGATCAGGTCCTGCTGCAGAGTTTCCAGTCCGGTCATGGACATATCAAAAGCACATTCCTGGGTAATAACGCCGCAGGTTGTGTGATGGGAATATACCACAAGAATACCGTCTTTGATACCGGACTTTTTCAGGGCTTCCTTTGCTTCAGCAGTTACATTATGAAAAGTACACATCTTATCATTGGACTGTACTTTGAATTTTTCCTTGTAGATCATTACTGTTCTTTTCCTTCCTTTTTCTTCAGGTCGTCTGCCGCACGCCGTGTTGCCGCGATCATTTCGTCGATCATGGCAATGGGATCTGCAGCGTTCATGATACCGGAAGCAGCACCTGCCGCCTCGGAACCTGCCATGATGAAATCGTAAACTTCCTGACCGCACGTAATACCGGCAGCCTGTTCCACCATAATGGAAGGGTCAACTTCCTTGATCGCTTTGATGGAATCCATTACGTATGCCATAGGACTCGCGCCCTTGCCGCCGCCGATGATCTCGGAGGGTTCGGGATTGATAATGTCGGGATGAAGCTGTGCGATGGCTTTTGCCTCGTCAAGTGTATCGGCGCAAGCGAAAACAAGCATATCCAGCTCTCTTGCTCTGTCGATCGTCTTCTTCATCTGCGGAAGGCTCATAGGTTTCTCACAGTGGTTGATCATTACACCGACAGCACCTGCATCCTTTACGCCTTCGGGAAGAATGTCTGCACAGCCTCGTCCGGGACGAAGGGTATCCATATAGGTAACGAACACTTTAAGGTTCTTTGTGTTTTCCGCAACACGTCTTACTTCCAGTGCGGGGCAGATAAAGAGTACGTCAATATCGTATTTCTCTGCCGCTTTGTCCGCTGCAATAGCGTATTCCAGAAGCTTATCGCCCCATACATAGTTCTTTGTACCGATCTCAAAATAGGGAGTACGAATCTTTTTTTCCATGTCATCACAGTACGACTGCCAAAACCCAACCGAAATTGAATTTTGGCATTCGTAACCTTTCTATGTATTTATAGTTATTCTCTTATCTTTCCTGCTGGAGAGTGTAATGTACGTCAAATGCCTTTTCTTCATCGGTGAACTTATGGAGTGTGTTGATCACTTCTCCGTTGTTCCACTTTCTGTCGCCTACATCTTCGGTAGTACCCATAACAGTTACGTTCAGCTGGCGGCGGCGTGCGCGTACGTGGTCCCAGTCGATGAAGTAAATATGTGCGAATTCACCGCCGTCCAGAACACCGTCCTTGATGGTCATGGTTTCGCTTCTGCCAAAGAATACGGAACGGAGATGACCGTCTGTGTTCATGGAGGTGAAGTCACCGGGTTCGTTTACGTAGCGACCGAACTTTGCGTGGATCGGACCGGGATGGCGATAATCCCCTTCGTTTACGTAGTCGGGAATCATTTTGCGCATAATATCCAACAGGTCATGCTGCAGATATTCCAGGTCAAAAGAGTCGATGTCGTGGGAACATTCCTGAATCATAACGGAACAGGTTGTGTGGTGGGATGCGATGCAGACGGTACCGTTCTTGATGCCGGATGCTTCTACGATCTCAATGACTTCCTTGGAAACATCGTGGAAGGTCGGGATCCAGCCTCTGGACTGCAGTTCAAGTTCTTTCTGAAATACTTTGAATTCCATGTTGATAATCCTCCGAAATTGTGTTTTATATATTTTGTTTGTATTTTATTTGTCTTTGTTCAGCCGTTCACCTACAGCGCCGCCCGGATGGATCACGGCAAACTGCTCATTCTGAAAATCCGTTTCTTCCATGAGTGCGGTAGTCAGTGTGTGGAAAAGAACGCAGAGGGCAGTTGTGGATGTGGTTCCCTGCGCGTTGTATTTATCCGTTTCCCTGTTGACGTGCTGTTTCAGAACAACATCCGCCATCTGGGCAAGGATGGAATCCGTATTTTCGGTCACCATGATAATGGAAACTTCCTTTTTCCGGCAGATTTCCGCGATGGGAATCAGCTCCTTGGTTTTGCCACCCCTGGAAGCCAGGACCATTACGTCCCCCTTCTGCAGAAAACCGCTGGCACCATGAACCGCTTCCGCAGGTGAAATAAACCGTGCAGGCTGTTCAATACAGCAAAGAAGATGTGCCAGATGCTGGCAGATAATTCCCGAATGTCCGCAGCCGCTTGTGCCGATTCGGGGAGCATTTTTCAGCAGTTCCACCGCCTTCGCAAAAACCGCTTCATCGAAATAGTCTTCCATTTCACGGATACATTCCATTTCGATTTTATAAACATTTCTGGCAAGGTTCAGAGATTCCTGTTTTATGATCATTCCCTCCTTTGTGTCACAGGTATTTGGAAATACATATTCTTTCTGTCTTCATCTTAGTAATATCGCGCATATGTATTATAGCAAACTATTTCCTTTAATGCAATATAATTCCGAGAGAAAACTTGCTGTTCAGCCATTTTTATTTTTTTGTATCTGCCGCAGTTCTTCTTCTGTATTCATCCAGAACCGATTGGATTTCTCCCGGAACACCAGCGGCGTGACACCCACATATTTTTTGAAAGATTTGAAGAACAGAGAATGATCCTTATACCCGCACTGTTCCCCGATTGCCGACGCCGACAGATCTGTTTCATACAGCAGTTTTTTGGCATACGCCATCCTTTGTCCAGTGACATACTGCATGGGCGGCACACCCATATAGTTCTTGAATACGTGGGAGAGATAGTATTTGCTGATTCCCAGTGCCTGACAGACCTGATCCATGGACTCGATTTCCGTATAATGGGTGGACAGGTACTGGTGTATTCTGGTAAAGATAGCGTTCGTGACAAATTTTGCTTCCGAAATGTTGGCAAGACGCAGGACACCGATCAGAATCAGTCTGGCCCAGTATTTTGCCATAAGTTCGCCGTACTGTTCATCCCCGGACATTTCCTCCACAAGGGATCTGAAGTAAAAGGAAAATTTGCTTTCCGTTTTTTTCGTATGCAGTACGGGAGAAGCGTCTTCCGCTATGAGATAATCCGTAGGCAGATTGGCTACCTGAAAATTGGTAATGCCGAAAAAGGCGAGTTCTATCCCGGAGTCGCCCACTGTGGATTCACTGTGTACAGTGTAGGGGTTGTACACAATAATATCCCCTTTCTGGATGCGGTACGTTTCGCCGGCAACCGTTGCTTCGCCTGCACCGGACAGAACAAACAGGATCTCACAGAAAGGATGACCGTGGGGATTCTCCTGCCACTGTTTGATCCTCTCCATCTTTCCCGCGTACAAACATTTCGTATCCAGCTTTACAGATTCTGCCTTGGAAACTGCTGTATTTCTCTTCTCTGTTTGAAAATTTTCTCGCTTCTGTTCCATCATTATCTCCAAATTCACCTTCCGTTTTTTGTAAATAACGCCTAATATTTATGTTTTTTATTGCTTTTTCATAAATTGTAAATTTTATCACAGAAAATCCGTCAAAAAATAACTAAAAATGACATTTTTCATAATCCGACCCCGTTTTTCTCCACTATATTATAGCACACGCCCTGTTTTATTGCAATATGGGGTATGCAAAACTGTGTGTTTTTTTGTGAATATTTTTATATTTTACACTATTGAAAGATTCTCCGTAAAGGGGTACAATATACAGAGATATAGTAAAGGGGTGATCACATTAATGCAGGATTTGCTGTTGGAAATGAACGGTATTGAAAAACGGTTTCATGGTGTTCACGCACTGAAGAATGTTCATTTCGATCTGCGCTGCGGCGAAATACACGCACTTGTCGGTGAAAACGGCGCCGGAAAATCCACCCTTATGAAAGTGCTTACGGGTATTTACCAGTCGGACGGCGGTGAGATGACCTATCTCGGCTCTCCCTACACGGTAAAAAATATCGGTGAAGCACAGCACGCCGGCATCAGCATGATCCATCAGGAACTGAACATGATGAATCATCTGACAGTAGCGCAGAATATCTTTATCGGCAGAGAACAAATGCTTGGGAAAACCTTCATCAAAGATGCCGAAATGATCAAGGAGACCGAAAAGCTGTTTGAACATATAGGAATCAAAATCGATCCCCAGACGACCCTCGGAAACCTGACCGTCGGCAAACAGCAGATGGTGGAAATTGCCAAAGCGGTTTCCAGGGACTGTAAGCTCCTGATTCTGGACGAACCTACCGCAGCATTGACCCAGGCGGAGATCGAAGAATTGTTCCGGATCATGTATGACCTGAAATCCAAAGGTATCGGGATGATCTACATCTCCCACCGTATGGATGAAATCAAGCGAATTTCCGACCGGATCACCGTAATGCGTGACGGCGAATACATCGGTACCGTCAATACGGAAGAAGTTACCAAGGATCAGATCATCAACATGATGATCGGCCGTGTTGTATACGAAGACCCCAAGACCCACAGCGAAGTACCCGATGATGCGGAAGTGGTTCTGGAAGTCAGGAATCTCTGCAGCGGCAAAGCAATCAAGGATGTCAGTTTTGTCCTGCGTCGGGGTGAAATCCTTGGTCTTTCCGGACTTATGGGTGCCGGACGAACCGAGGTTGCCCGTGCCATATTCGGTGCAGATCCCTTCGACAGCGGTGAGATTTACATAAACGGCAAAAAGGCAGACATCAAATCCCCTGCCAATGCGGTAAAGAACGGTATCGGTTATCTTTCGGAAGACCGGAAACGATACGGACTTATGCTGCTCAAATCCGTTGCGGAAAACACCGCCATCGCCTCCATGGACCGTTACGTAAAGTCCGGTATCATTAACGACGGGAAGCTGAAGGAAGAGGCGGCTGAGTATAACGGAAAACTCCGCACAAAAACGCCTTCCATGGATCAGATACTGAAAAATCTGTCCGGCGGCAACCAGCAGAAAGTCATTATTGCCAGATGGCTCATCCAGGACTGCGACATCCTGATTTTCGATGAACCGACCCGCGGTATTGACGTTGGCGCAAAGAGTGAGATCTACACGCTCATGAACGAGCTTTCCAAGCAGGGCAAATCCATTATCATGATTTCCTCCGAGCTTGTGGAAATACTTCGTATGAGTGACCGTGTTATGGTAATGTGCGAAGGCAGAAAAACCGGTGAGCTGGACATCTCCGAAGCCAATCAGGAAAATATCATGCAGCTTGCTACGATGCGGGAGAATACTTAGTGTGAAAATTCAGTAGTCGAAATCGTAAGTATGGCTATTTTACACTTAAAAAAATCTTTTGGAAAGCGGAACCTACCACTTTCCATTTTCTTCGGGAAACAGGATTTTTCCCTTGTATTTGTTCGTCGCATAAATGCGACAGATGGAGGATTGATATGAAACAGACGAATAATCCGTTTGGAGCCAAACTGAATCTGCGCGGTTCTCTGCGTCAGTTCGGTGTTAAATCCATAAAATACATAAAGAATAACGGCAAACAGAATATTGTGATCGTATTTGCAACGGTTGCCCTGTTCGCCATCTTCACGCTGATCAATCCCAGTTTTGCCGACAAGGGCGTTCTGCTGACCATGAGCAAATCCCTTGTTCCCTACGCAATTCTGGCTCTTGGTGTAACCTTTGTCATTGCAACCGGCGGTATCGATCTGTCCATCGGTACGGTGTGCATCGGTTCTTCCGTTCTGGCAGGTGCCATCTGCGGAACCGGCGTTGCTCAGGAAGAAGGAATACTCTGGCTGACCATCCCGATCATTCTGCTGACCGGTCTGCTGTTCGGCTTGCTCAATGGTCTGTTGGTGGCAAAATGCAAGATCGCACCGTTCATCGCGACCCTCGGCACCATGCTGGTGTCCAGAGGTATCACCGCAGTAATTTCCGAAGCGGTGCGCGAAACCTCTGCGGCTGTCAAGTATCCCCCGACCGGATGGTTCCAGAAGATCTTCACCAACTATGAAGGCTTCCCCATCGGTATTGTATGGGTGCTGGTTCTTACCGTCATCTGCATGGTCGTCATGTATAAGACCAAGGTGGGCAGATACATTCTTGCCATCGGCAGCAACGAAGAAGCAACCCGTCTTTCCGGTATTGACGTTGACAAGTACAAGATCATAGCCTATGCGATCGGCGGTTTCTTTGCCGGTCTTGCCGCACTGTTCTACACCGCCTCCAACCCTTCCCTGAACATTGCCAGCGGTAACGGTATGGAACTGGACGCCATTGCCGGTGTATATATCGGCGGGACCAGCACAACCGGCGGTGCGGCTTCCATCGCAGGTACCATTCTGGGTTCTGTGATCCTCGTAGTTATCCGTCAGGGTCTGAACATGGCTCTCAGCGGAGGAAGCGTTGTTTCCGCTACCAACATTACCTATACCGTAACCGGTATCATTGTTGTGGGCGCGGTACTTCTGGATGTTCTGAAAAAGAAATCTGCCAATAAGGTAAAAATCGAAAAGAAATCCGACAAGCTGAAGAAAGAACTGAAGGAACGCATAGAAGAGCTGAACATCGAAAAAGACTATACCCTTTCCGCAAAGAACAACGATCAGGCGGCAAAACGTGCTGCTGAGATCAACGAAGAACTTGCCGGTCTGAAAATGCGGCTGAAGACGGAAGTACCTCAGCTGAAAGCGGAAGAATCGGCTAAGAAGTAATCCCCGGCAATTCCCCAATTCATTCTGTATAAAAACGTAATTGTTTTTATAATAATTATTTTTAATGGAGGTTTCTCATGAAAAAATTCACTAAGGTTCTGGCGATCATTCTGGCACTCTCTATGTGCACCTTCATCTTTGCTGCGTGCGGAAACACAGACTCCGGTGATAGCAAAGGTACCATTGCAGTTGTAGCAAAAGGCGAAACCCATGCATTCTGGCAGGCAGTTAAAGCCGGTGCAGAACAGGCTGGTGCTGATCTGGGTTACAAGATCACCTTCCGCGGCCCCACTGCTGAAAGCGAAGAATATGTAAACGCACAGCGCGAAATGGTTCAGTCCGCTCTGAACACCCAGGACATCAAGGCAATCGTTCTGGCAAGCATCGGTCTTGGTTTTGCTGATGAACTTACCTCTGCATACGACAAGGGCATTCCCGTAGTTGAATTTGACTCCGGTCTGTATTCCGGCGGCGCTGATATCACCGAAGGCAAAGACCCCACCGTTGGCAGCGTAGCTACCGACAACTACGCCGCTGCAGGTGTTGCCGCTGAAAACTTCTATCAGTATCTGAAGGACAACGGCATGGCTGTTCACGGTCTCAAGGTTGGTATTATCCAGCACGACTCTACCAGCACCGGTATTGACAGAGCCGGCGGTTTCAAGGCCAAGCTCGAAGAACTGGCAGCTGCTGATGCAATCACTCTGGACATCAACATACAGATAAAGAAAAACGACCCCGGTGAATACAAGCTGGGTCTGACCGCTCTGAAAGACTGGGGCGCAGCAGCAATCTTCATGACCAACGAAGGTGTTGTAAACGAAGTATATCCCGAAG
>JAFUKI010000135.1 GCA_017467815.1 Clostridia bacterium | reverse complement strand
TTTGGCTGTAATCTGGGGCTGTTTCATTCTTCTTTTTTACTTTTCCCACTCTTATTTCCATCGTTTCTCATACTAAATTCCACTCCTTTCCTACTGTGGAATTTACTTTGGGAATTCGCCTACATTTTCGGCTTCCCTGTTATGAAAAATTTTCTCTCAAACTATTGCAATTCTTTTTTGAATATGCTATAATATATGAGCATATTAAATGGCCCGTTGGTCAAGCGGCTAAGACGGCGCCCTCTCACGGCGCAAACAGGAGTTCGATTCTCCTACGGGTCATGGATAACACTGAACTGGTATCGGTTCGGTGTTTTTTTGTTTTAACGGAGTTCCTTACCCTTCGTCTTCGCCACACAGTCCCACAATTTCCATGCACTGCAGCCCAGATTCACGATCTCACAGAAGAACATCGACAAAATATATCCGTACAGTCCCATCACCGGCGTCAGCACCGCTACAAGAACCAGACTGCAGGCGGCATCCACCAGGTTGATCTTCATACAGTACACCTGTTCCCCCATTCCCTTGAGAATGGCATCCGTTACCGTATCCACATACATAAACGGCACCAGAAACGCCAGAATGCGGATGTATTTCACAGATTCTTCATTGTGGTATATCCCCACACCCAACTGTCGGGCGAAACAGAAAAATATGATGAAGCACAGACCGGTAAACAGAAACGTATATCTGAGTACCCGTCCGATGATCCGCCGCAGATCTCTGTATTCCTTCTTGGCGTGGAATGCTGTGATCTCCGGAATCAGTACCCCGGTAAAGGATCCGATCACCGCATAGGGAAACAGAACTACGGGCAGTGCCATTCCCTGCAGTACACCGTAGGAAGCCATCGCGGATTCCGGGTCGCTGCCGTGCTGTTTCATCCCCCACGGTATGGTCAGATGCTCCGCCGTTACCAGTCCCTGTCTGGCATAGGAACCCACCGCTGTGGGCAAAGCGATTTTGGCGGCATCACGGAAGCGGGTTTCCCGTGTGGTTTTTCCGGAACCGGGGATGGTTCCTTTGGGCATTCTGGAATCCGTCAGGTACAGGATCATAGATGTAACCAGCGACCATGCTTCCGATACCGCAGATCCGCCGACCACCGCCAGGCACATATATTCCACAGAACCTGTCGGGGATGTCAGAACCAATGCCGTTGCGGTCACCAGAATTTTCATACCCTGTTCCAGTATGGCAAGCAGGGCATTTTTCCCGATCTTTCGCATTCCGGTGAAGTATCCTGCCATGGCTGAAGTCAGCGCGATCGGCGGCAGGCTCAGCGCCAGGACACGCAGAGAACTGAAAGTACGGCTGTCCCCCAGCAAATTCCGGGAAATGCCGCCGGCGAAAATCCACAGAAGCAATGCCGCACCGCATCCGAAAAGCAGGCTGTATCCGCATATGGATTTTAAAACACCGCGTATGGTCTTCCGGTAGGATCCCCTGTCCGCACCCTCGATCCAGGCACATCGCTCTGCCGTAAGCCGCACTGCCGCCAGATTCACACTGGATGTAGCAAGCGTCACCGCAAAACCGTACACGCTCATGGTCAGGGACAACAGTCCCATACTTTCCGCCCCGATTTTCCGGGCAATATATGCGTTGAAGCTGACACCGGCTCCCCGCAGCAGGATGTTTACCAGTGCCAACAGCAAGGCAGACTGAATATATACGGCCTTTCTGTTCATACATATCCCCCTTATAGTTTGCCGTCCATGTAAAATTATGGAACATGCTGATATAGTATTCTATTGACTTGTTTCGGGGATTATGATATAATCAAACTACCATTAAATTGCATTTTTGCATATAGGGAGGTTTATTATGGCTATTCCGGTACCGGAAAAAAGAATCGCTGACTTTGAAGAACTGGGATTCGGTATGTTTATTCACTGGGGACTGTATTCCCAGCTGGGTCAGGGAGAATGGGCTCAGTGTCATCACCAGATTCCCAAGGAAGAATATATGAAACTGCAGGATACCTTTACCGCTTCCAAATTCAACGGGCAGAAGATTGCGCAGATCGCCAAAAAAGGCGGTGCCAAGTACATCACTCTGACCACACGCCATCATGAAGGCTTCTCTCTGTTCGATACAAAGGGACTGAATACATATGATGCGGTACATTCCCCCGTCGGCCGTGACCTGATCCGGGATTTTGTGGACGGTTGCCGTGCGGAAGGGATCATTCCCTTCTTCTATCACACCACACTGGACTGGTATCATCCCGATTTCGACAACGATTTCAAGTCCTATCTGCAGTATCTGAGAGATTCCGTGGAAATTCTCTGTACGGAATACGGTAAGATCGGCGGTCTGTGGTTCGACGGCAACTGGTGGAAACCCAAGGAAGACTGGGAAGAAGACAAGCTGTACGCCCTTATCCGCAAACATCAGCCCGATGCGATCATCGTAAACAACACCGGTCTCGGCGCACGCGGTGTGATCGGCAATACGGAACTGGACAGTGTTACCTACGAGCAGGGACGTCCCGAACCCATGAACAGAGAGGGTATGCCCAAATATGTTGCCGCGGAAATGTGCCACACCATGAACGCACACTGGGGTTACGGTGCAAAGGACGTAAACTGCAAATCTCTTGCAGAACTGATTGAAACCTTATGTGCCTGCCGTAAAGTGGGTGCCAACTATCTGCTGAACGTAGGTCCCGACGCGGAAGGTGAAATCACTCCTCTGCAGGCGGCTCTGATGGAAGGTATCGGTGACTGGATCCGCTACACCGGCAACTGCATCTACAAGTCTAAACCCTGCGGCATCAAGGGAATCAATCACTCCAAGAACTTCGCGCTCCGTGACGGCAATAAGCTGTATTTCTTCATCCATGATCTGTCCATCTCCGGCAACAGCAATGTAACCGTGAACTGCGGCGGCGCCGGTTTCAAGACTTTCGCAGGTGTTCCGGAAGGTATCAAGTCCCTCAAATGGGTGGACAATGACGAAGTGCTGGAATACAATTATGACAACGGTGCCTTCGCCATGAACGCGACAGGCTTCCCCTACGGTACCAATCTGGTTGTCCGTGTCGCAGAAGCGGAACTGTAATTGAATAAATGCAAAACGGACTGCTCATACGAATCGTACGGGCAGTCCGTTTTTTCTATTCTGTTCAATCTTATTCGCAAATAAACTTTTCAAATTCAAAATAGCTGTCGAAATCGGTTTCTACATAAATTTCGTTCCAAGCCATTCTTGCCAGGTGAACACCCAGAAAGCTCTTTGCGTTCAGACGCTTCTTGCCGTTCATGCCGTTCAGAATTACGACACTGCCGGGACACTTGGTTGCGATTTTGTTGAATTCGGCTACGTCAGTTGCGGTAACCAGTTCGATTTTGTACAGGTACTTACTGTTGCAGATCATATTCATTCCTCCTGATAATACGCTCTTTCCGCGCTCGGCAGCGAACCTCTTGCCCGCTTTCCTCCGATTGCTCTGCGTTTCTTTTTGTTTTTTCTCTACGCCTATATTATACGCGAATGATTTTGGTAAGTCAATACCTTTCAGACACTTTCTCCCATGTGCCGAATAGGGATTTGTTTTCGCTCTTTCATTTGGTTATTTTGCATATTATTTTATTACTATTTTGTGTATGATGCACAATTTCAAGGTGATTTCAAACGCCGGAACACCCGACAGCTCTATCTTTTAGGCTTACTTTTGGTGAAGATAGCCATAACCAGACCGAAAAACAGTGCTGCCGTAATACCGCCTGCCGCAGCCGTGAGTCCCCCTGTCAACACCCCCAGCAGACCGTCCTTGTCCACCGCTTCCTTTACGCCCTGAGAAATCAGAAACCCGAATCCGGTCAGGGGTGTCGTTGCGCCGCATCCCGCAAAATCCACAAGGGGTTTGTAGATTCCAAGCCCACCGGCAATCACACCGATCACCACATATCCCACCAGTATTCTTGCCGGTGTCAGTTTCGTTCTGTCGATCAGGATCTGCGCCGCCACACAGAACAGTCCACCGATAACAAACGCCCACACATAGGACATGATTTGTTCCATTATCCTCTCGCCTCCCCGTGAATATGCACTGCATGCGCGATCCCTGGGATGGTCTGCCCCTGATACAGGGACATGGAATTCATCAGCGCACCGGTTCCGATGAACAATACATCCCTAAGTGATCCGTTTACGATATTCCCCAGCAGATCCGCCGCCAGTACCACCGCACTGCATCCGCATCCCGATCCACCGGCGTGACAGTCCGATGTGTCCATGCGATAGATCATTTTTCCGCAGTCGGACAATATGCCGGATACAGCCAGTCCCTTTGTTTCCGCCAGATCCGCCAGAATCGCATTTCCTTCCATGCCCAGATCCCCGGTAATGATCAGATCGAAATCCTCCGGTTTATGTTCATTGGCAAAATACCGATCCAATGTGTCCAGTGCCGCCGGCGCCATTGCCGCACCCATGTTGTTGGCATCGTTGATCCCCCCGTCCACCATTCTGCCCGGCATCACGTCCATGATCCGCGGCAGATAGGCACCGTCGAAATCCCGGAAATCATCCGGTACCGAGGTACATACAAATGCACCCGATCCCGTGACGGTCCACTGGGCTGTAGGTGGTCTTTGTCCGCCGTATTCCAGGGGATAGCGGAACTGTCTTTCCGCGGTACAGAAATGGGAGGATGTCACGGATGCACAGCGGTTGGCATAGGCACCTGTCATGAGGGAAGAAAGCATCAGTCCTTCCGCCGCCGTGGAACAGGCTCCGAACAAACCCACAAACGGAATCTTGAAGGGTACGAGTCCGTAATGGGAGGCGATGCACTGATTCACCAGATCCCCTGCGAACAGTGCGGTAATATCCGCCGGCTGGTAATTGCCTTTTTTCAGTGCCGTATCCAGTGCCAGCCGCTGCATTTCCGCTTCGGTTTTCTCAAAAGTATCCTTACCAAAGGTATCTGCATCATCGTATCGGTCAAACAGTTCCCCCAGAGGACCTTCGTGTTCTTTCTTACCAACAATACTGCCCCAGGATCGTATATATACGGGACGCGCAGGTCTTAAGTTCATGGTTTTCCACCTCGTAACAATCATTGCCGGTGTAGTATGCACATTTGCGAGGGGGAGTATGCAGGATCGGTTGTTTTTATTCCCCGATCTGTTCTGTCAGGACATCCAGTACGCTTCCCACTGCCGCCAGAATCATCATGCTGTCCGTTTCCACGCTGTTCTCCGATGTTTCATATTTTTCACGCAGTTTTGCGATATATTGGCTGAGACTGCCGGGAATTTCCGTTTTTTCTCTTTGTTTCTGCCGGATATAGATTTTCAGCAGTCGGGGAAAATGGTGATGGAGCCGGTGTTCGTAGGCTTTGTGATGACGGATGGACATTTTTCTTCGTTCATCGTGGGCGCCTGTAAAGGAATCTGTGAGATAATGGCACATTCTCCCAACCCGGTACCACCAGAAAAGCGAATGTTTCCTGCTGCTCTCCAGGATCTTTTCGATCTTCTTACGTTTGAATGTATAACTGTGCCCCCGCAACAATTCCCCCCGGCTTGTGGTAATATACGTAAACGGATTCAGATCGGGCGCAATATTGCCAAGGAGGAATACGGTTTTTTCCCTTTTGTTCAAACGGTATTTCCGCGCAAAATACGTACCGAGTGTAATATGATCTATGGCTTTCATAATAGTTCCCCTCATTAAATACCCTGTATTCCTATCCATTCCACCTAAAAAACAAAATATGCAGGGATACAACAGTCCTCTCTTGCATTTCTTTGTCAAATATGGTAAACTATATATAATAGGAAGAGTATTCTCTGTACGCTCTGCAAAGGCAGGTACCGTATGAACAAAATTGTCAAAAAAGCTCTGAGCGCATTATCCGGTTACGACGCCGATCTGCTGAACAATTATGACAAGACCCGGCAGTTTGAGAAAAATGCGCGCCCTTATTACAATAAATCCTCCTGCAACATGATGGAACGGATCCTGCACATCCCGGAAGGAAACGGAATGCCGGAGCGGGATATTCTGGTTCGGGCATTCAGCCGGGACGGAAAGATCGCACCGCTTATGCTGTTTTTCCATGGAGGCGGTTTTGTTACAGGGGATTTCGACAGCTACAACCCGATCTGTGCCAATCTTGCCATTCAGACAGGCTACAAAGTTCTGTCGGTAGATTATCGCCTTGCCCCGGAAAATCCTTTTCCTGCCGGGCCGGAAGATTGTTATGCCGCTTTTCAGCAGATCATGTCCCACTGTGAGGACTGGTACCAGACCGACCCGAAGCAGACCGTATTGTGCGGTGACAGTGCCGGGGGGACTTTGTGCTTTGTCACTTCCCTGATGGCACGTGACCGAGGCGGTATGATGCCGTGCAAACAGCTTCTGATTTATCCTGCCGCGTGGTGCGATTACAGAGAAGATGTGCCATTCCCTTCCGTACAGGAAAACGGCACGGACTACCTTCTGACCGTCAAAAAACTGCGGGATTACATGGCGCTGTATGCTTCTTCGGAAGAAGATTATAAAAAGCCCTATTTCTCCCCTCTCCGGAATACGGATTTTTCCGGTCTGCCGAACACACTTCTGATTACAATGGAATTTGATCCCCTGCGTGACGAGGATGAAGAACTGGGCAGACGGTTATACAGAGACGGTGTGCCGCTGAAGTATTGTTTTATACCCAACGGTATTCACGGTATGTTCAGCCTTCCCCCCGCAACCCCTATAACCCGCAATATTTACAGACATATCAAACAATTTCTTGGAGTAACAAATGTGGAAAGATAAAGTGATCCATTGGCAGCGTCTGGACAATGCCGCCAAAATTTTTCCGGCACTGGTCACCCGTGAGGACAGTGAGGTTTTCCGGATTACCTGTCAGCTGAACGAAATCATTGATCCGGCTGTTCTCCAACTGGCAGTGGAAGATGCCGTAGACGAGTTCCCGATGTTCAACTGCATACTGAAGAACGGCTTTTTCTGGAACTATCTGGAAAAGACCAACCGGGTTCCCAAAGTACATGAAGAAAATGCTACCCCTTTTCAGCCTCTGTATGACAAAGAAAACGACAGGAACAACCCCAACCTGCTGTTCGACGTCCTTTATTATAAGGAACGGATTCATCTGGAAGTGTTCCATGCCTTAACGGACGGCACAGGTGCTCTTTTGTTCCTGCGTACCATCGCTGCTCATTATCTGATGCGTGTACACGGTGAGATCGGCAGTGTTTCCGTGGATCTGGGTACGGATGGTACGGTCAGACAGCAGGAAGCGGACAGTTTCAACCAGTATTTCACCCCCACCAGCAGTCGTTGGCGCATTCAGGCTGTACTGGGCAAAGGCAAAAAGAAAGTATACCATCTGCACGAACACAAATCACCGGATTTAAGACAGCTGATCACCGAAGGATGGGCAAGTACTGCCGCCATCAAAAAAGCCGCCGGTGAGCATGGCGTAACCATTACCGTTTTTCTCACTGCAGTATTGGTTGCCAGTATTTATGACACCATGGATCCCAGAGACCGCAAAAAGCCGGTCAGCATCGCCATTCCCGTAAATCTGAGAAATTATTTCCCTTCGGATACCGTCCGGAACTTCTTTGGCATGATTGATATTTTCTACGACTTCAACAAGAGTGGTACGGAGTTTTCCGATATATGTGCCGGGGTTGCCGAGGCTTTCAAAAAGCAGCTGACCAAAGAGCATCTGCTGGAGATCATTGACCGGCAGGTTGGACTGGAAAAGAATTTCTTTGTGCGCATCGCCCCTCTTGCCATCAAAAATATCGTCATGTCCCGTTCCCAGAAGCGCACCCTGAAGCACCGTACCATCTGTCTTTCCAATATCGGAAAAATTGATCTGCCCCCTTCCATCACGCCCTATGTAAAGCGGTTCATGATTGCCAACAGTACCCCCATCAAGCAGATATGCGTCTGCTCCTATGAAGACCAGATGACCATCGCCTTTTCCGGTGTGATGGCAGGCCGCGAGGTGGAACGGGCATTTTTCCGCCGGATTGCAGTGTTTGACCCTTACCTGACCATAGCTGCCAGCTATTCTCCGAAATCCCTCCACGATATTCAAGAATAAGAATCCCCGTCCCCCAGAAAGGAATTCATTTATGTTATATTGCGAAAAATGCGGTGTACAGATCCACGGGAATCGCAGTTACTGCCCGTTATGCGGCAAAAAAATTGCGGATGTGGAAACGGAAGAGTTCGGTGTATATCCCACGATTCCCACCAGAATGTACTACGATCTCATATTCCGCATCTCTACCTTTGCCGCCATTGCCGCCATTCTGGTTATCAACATCATCAACCTGGCGTTCATCCCCCATCTGGCGCTGTACATCCCCCTGACATTATCCGTAATCTGTGCCTGGATCATCATCAATGTAGGCTACAGGAAACGGCGGAATATTCCCAAAAATATTCTGTATGAAGCCATTATTTCTTTCATTCTCTGTCTGATCTGGGACAAAATTACCGGCTGGCGGTTCTGGAGTATCAATTATGTACTCCCCATCACCACGGCTTCCCTGAATGTTTTCTACTTTGTTATGTCCATTGTGGACAGACGGAATGCTTCGGCTTACGGCATTTACTTTATGTCCAGTCTTGTAGGTACGGTGATCACGGCAGTTCTGTTTTTCGCCGGTATCTCCGCCGCCCGTCCTTTTTCCGCGATCTGCATCAGCATCGGTGTACTGCTTCTCTGTTTCCAGGTGCTTTTCCGGTGGCATATTTTCTCCTCAGAGCTTTCCAGCCGTTTCCATATGTGATCCGATGGAATCGACTCTGAGAATCTCCCTGTTTCTTCCAATTTTTTAAAATACTATTGACAAGCTATGAAAAGCATGGTATAATGAACAAAGAATAAAGGCAAGTCTTTACAAGGAGGCACGGTTATGAAGAACTATTTCGAATTGCTCGTCAGAAACAATTTCCGCTGTGGTCGAATGTTCAGTACCCGGATGATTTTGGTCGGGTATTCTTGTCGTGCCTGCAGTTCTTGCTGAGGTTCTGCCGTTACCCATACCACATCCGTCCGGGAATTTCTAAATTTTCCGGACTTTTTTCATATTTGCAAAGACTGTCCATTTCCGCGCAATCATACCGAATCTCATCAGAAATGAGGTAACTATCTTGATCGAATTACAAAATGTATCCAAGACCTTTCAAACCGACAAGGCGGAAGTCGAAGCGGTACGGGATGTTTCCCTGACGGTGGAAAAGGGAGATATTTTCGGAATCATCGGTTTGTCCGGTGCGGGAAAATCCACTCTGGTCCGCTGCATCAACTTTCTGGAAAAGCCCACTGCCGGCAAGGTACTGTTCAAAGGCACCGATCTCGCCTCCCTCTCCACCAAGGAACTGCTGCAGACACGCCGTTCTATTTCCATGATCTTCCAGAATTTCAACCTGCTTGCCCAGCGTTCTGCGCTGAAAAATGTATGTTATCCTCTGGAAATTGCCGGGGTACCGAAGAAGGAAGCGATAGAGAAAGCGAAAAAGCTGCTGGCTGTTGTTGGGCTGGAAGACCGAATGTACAATTATCCGGCACAGCTTTCCGGCGGTCAGAAGCAGCGCGTAGCCATTGCCCGTGCGCTGGCATCCGATCCGGAGGTGCTGCTGTGTGATGAAGCCACAAGCGCCCTCGATCCCAACACCACCCGTTCCATTCTGGCTCTCCTGCAGGAGATCAACGAAAAAATGGGCGTAACCATTATCGTTATCACCCACGAAATGAAGGTTGTGGAACAGATCTGCAACAAGGTAGCCGTACTGGATAAAGGTACTGTTGTGGAATGCGGTCCGGTGAAAGATATTTTCGTCATGCCGAAGTCTGAAATCGCCAAGGAACTGATCCTGCCGAAGAATGCCGCAGTTGCCGAAATTCACGGAAACACCGTAATCCGTCTGGTATTTGACGGACAATCCTCCTTTGAGCCGGTTATATCCAACCTTTCCCTGGAATGTCATACGGCGGTAAATATTTTAGGGGCGGATACCAAGAATATCGGCGGGAAAGCCTATGGTCAGATGCTGCTGCAGCTTCCGGATGACGAAGGAGCTGTTACCAGAATCAAGCAGTATCTGGACAGCCGGGCAATCACCTATGAGGAGGTTGAACATCATGAATGAGTTTCTGACAAACGCATTTGGAAACGGCTTGCTTGAGATGTACGGTGAAGGAATTTTTGACACACTGAAACTTACACTGCTCAGCACTCTGTTTTCCTATATCATTGGTATTCCCGTCGGCGTCCTGCTGTACGGTACTTCCGAAAACAGTATTTTCCCCAACAAACCGGTGAATGCGGTTATGGGTGTGATTGTCAATATCATCCGTTCCATTCCCTTTATTATTCTGCTGGTTATGATTCAGCCGCTGGCAAAAATCATTGTGGGAACAAAAATGGGCGACAATGCGCTGATCTTTTATCTGGTCGTCGCGGCGGCACCTTTTGTGGCACGAATGATTGAATCTTCTCTCAAGGAAGTGGACAGAGGCGTGATCGAAGCCGCCCAGTCCATGGGTTCCAACAATCTGCAGATCATCATGAAGGTGGTTCTGCCGGAAGCGAAGCCTTCCCTGATTGTCGGCTGCGCCATCGCGCTTACCACCATTCTCGGCTACACCCCCATGGCGTATCTGGTTGCCGGCGGCGGTCTGGGTCAGATGGCTATTCAATACGGCTTGTATCGTTTCACCCCGGAAATCATGTATATTTCATCCTTGCTGCTGATTATTCTGGTACAGATCATGCAGGAATCCCTCAGTTACATTGCAAGAATCTGTGACAAGCGAATCCGCGGCAAATGAAAATATAAAAATTAAAAAGGAGAAAAATCACTATGAAAAAACGCACAGCACTCATCCTTTCCGTTCTGCTTCTGCTGCCTGTTCTGGTAAGCTGCGGCGGAACCGATGCGAACACCATCAAGGTAGCTGCTACCTCCACCCCCCACGCAGAAATCCTGGAAATCTGCAAAGATGCTATGGCTGCAAAGGGTTACACCCTGCAGATCGAAGTTGTTTCCGACTACATCACTCCCAATGATTTCACCGAAAGCGGTGATGTACTCGCCAACTACTTCCAGCACAAGCCTTATCTGGATGACTACAACACCAGCAACAACGCGCATCTCATCCCGGTTGCTGCTGTCCACTACGAACCCTATTGCATTTACAAAGGTACTGTTGACAGTCTTTCTGAACTGGAAGACGGTGCTGCCATCGCAGTTCCCAACGACCCCAGCAATGAAGCTCGTGCTCTCCAGCTGCTGGCTGCACAGGGTCTGTTCACACTGAGAGAAGGTGCCGGTCTGACTGCCACCAAGAATGACATCATTGACAACCCCCACAACTATGACATCCGCGAAATGGAAGCTGCTCTGCTGCCCACCGTTCTGGATGAAGTTGCAGTGGCTGTTATCAACGGTAACTACGCCCTCGGTGCAAACCTGAGCGCTGACGATGTTCTCGCTTCCGAAGACGCTGCATCCGAAGCTGCCCAGACCTTCGCAAACGTTCTGGTTGTTAAGGAAGGCAACGAAAACGATCCCAGAGTCCTCGCTCTGGTCGAAGCTCTCCTCAGTGACGCAGTACACGAATATATCACCAACACCTACAACGGCGCAGTTGTTCCGATTTTTTTAAGTAGAAATTGATTTTTGCAGGGGAGAGAAAACTTTTTCGAGAAAAAGCTTTCTCTCCCCTGCACCCCTCTCTTTCAAAAAGCTTTATTGAAATAAGAAAAACCGATATATCGGTCGTGGTGACTGGTATATCGGTTTTATTTTTATGCGATGAATTGGCTGTTCCACAGTTTTGCGTAGAAACCGTTTTGGGACAGCAGGATTTCGTGGTTTCCGCTTTCTACTACGGATCCGTTTCTCATGACCAGGATCATGTCTGCTTCTTTGATGGTGGACAGACGGTGTGCTACGATGAAGCTGGTTCGCCCTTCCATCAGTCTGGCAAAAGCGGACTGAATCTTCATTTCGGTTCGTGTGTCAATGGAGGAAGTTGCTTCGTCCAGAATCAGCATGGGCGGCACACGGAGCATGACACGGGCGATGCACAGCAGCTGTCTCTGACCCTGGGAAAGTCCGCCTTTATCTTCGCCGATCACGGTGTCATATCCCTGGGGCAGTCGTTTGATGAAGCTGTGAGCGTGGGCGGCACGGGCGGCTTCTTTGATCTCATCATCGGTAGCTTCCCTGCCCATGGCGATATTTTCCCGGACAGTACCGTCCATCAGCCACGTATCCTGCAGCACCATACCGACACTTTCTCTCAGGCTGTCCCGTTTCATGTGTCGGATATCCACACCGTCCAAGAGGATCTCCCCCTGATTTACATCATAGAAGCGCATCAGCAGGTTGATCAGCGTTGTTTTTCCGCAGCCGGTCGGTCCTACGATGGCTACACGCTGTCCCGGTTTTACCGACAGATGGAAATTCTCAATCAGCGGTCTTTCGGGCACATAGGAAAAATGCACGCCGCGGATATCCACCTGTCCCGCAGGAGATCGGAGCACTGCGGCATCCGGAATGTCCGGTACTTCAGAGGGTTCGTGGATCAGGCTGAAAATACGGTCGGCACAGGCGAGGGCATTCTGCAGTTCCGTTATTACCCCGGAAATTTCGTTGAAGGGTTTGGTATACTGATTGGCGTAGCTGAGGAAGCTGGACAATCCGCCCACCGACATATATCCGGCAACCACGGAAAAGGCACCGGCAAGGCAAACGGCGGCGTATACGATGTTATTGACAAATCTTGTGGTAGGATTTACCAGGGAGGAGAAGAAAGTGGCACGCAGAGCATATTTTTCCAGCCGGTCGTTGATTTCACCGAATGTCTCCAAAACTTCCTCTTCTCTGGAAAAGGCTTTTACCACCTTTTGATTGCCTACGATTTCATTGATGAACGCTGTCTGCTCCCCTCTGGTCTGGGACTGCTTCCGGAACATTTCATACGTCCGCTTAGCAATGAAGGATGCCGCAAACAGGGACAGGGGGGTCAGCACGACCACAACAATGGTGATCATCGGCTGGATGGTCAGCATGAATATCAGCGTTCCCACAATGGTCACGACACCGGTGAACAGCTGGGAGAATCCCACCAGCAGACCGTCGGCAAACTGATCCACATCGGCGATAACCCGGCTGACAATTTCCCCATGGGAATGGCTGTCGATAAACGCAAGGGGCATATGGCTGATTTTTTCGTAGGCTTCACTGCGGATATCCCGGATAACCTGATATGTGATCCGGTTATGGATGATATTCATACACCACTGCGCCACGGAAGTTGCGGCAACCACGATGCAGATTCTGATCAGATTCTCGAAGATCCCGTCATAATCCACATTGCCCTGTCCCACAGCACAGTCAATGGCGTGCCCCACCAGAATCGGTACATACAGCGTCAGAACAACGGTAACGGCAGCCAGCAGTATGGACAGCACCAGCAGAAACCGGTATCTGCGGATATAATGCAGAACTTCTTTTACGGTTTTCCATTGGACTTTTTTCTTTGCATCCTTAGCCATTACAGATTGCCTCCTTTCTGTATGCCTTTTCCCGTCTGGGATTCGTGGATTTCTCTGTAAACAGCACAGCCAACCAGCAGTTCCTCATGGGTTCCCATACCAACAGTCCGCCCGTCTTCCAGTACGATGATCTTATCCGCGTGCTGGAGAGAGGAGGTACGCTGGGATACGATGAACACGGTGGGGTCATAGGGCATTTCCCGTAAGGCTTTCCGCAGTGCCGCATCTGTGGCAAGGTCAAGGGCGGAGGCGCTGTCGTCCAGTACCAGAATCTCCGGTTTACGGACAAGTGCTCTTGCAATGGTCAGTCTCTGCCGCTGACCGCCGGAAAGATTGCGTCCTTCCTGCTCCACGGCATAATCCAGTCCCTTATCCGCCAGAATTTCTCCGGCCTGCGCCAGTTTCATTGCTTCCGCCAGTTCTGCATCCGAAGCATTTTCGTTTCCCCAGCGAAGGTTTTCCCGGATGGTACCCTGGAACAGAACCGCTTTCTGCAGTACAAAACCGAACTTTTCTCTGAGTGTGTCCGCCGGATATTCTTCCACAGGCACACCGTCCACCAGAACCGTTCCTTCGGTGGCATCATAGAACCGGGGAATCAGATGTACCAGTGTGGATTTACCCGATCCGGTACCGCCGATGATGCCGATGGTCTGTCCCTTTTCTGCGGTAAAGTCAATATCCGTCAGAGAGTCATCCCCGGCGCCGGCGTACCGCATGGAAACATGATCAAACTGTACGGCACAGGCGTTTTTCCGAGTTTCCGGCTGTACATCAGCGAAAGTCTGGCAGGGTTTGGTTTCCAGCACATCTTCGATACGCTTTGCACAGGCAGCCGCTTTGGTCAGGTTGATGATCATATTCGCCATCTTCACCAGTTCCACCAGAATCTGGGACATATAGTTATACAGCGCCACTACAGCGCCCTGGGTCAGAATCCCCATTTCCACCCGGACAGCGCCGGTGTAGATCAGCACAACAGCCGCCGCGTTTATGATCACATAGGTCACGGGATTCATCAGGGCGGAGATTTTTCCAACAAATTTCTGAACGGCAGTCAGTTCTTCATTCCGTTCCCGGAATTGTTCTTCGGCGGATTCTTCCATACGGAATGCCCGGATCACGCGCGCGCCGGTCAGTCCTTCCCGTACGGAACCCAACACCTTCTCCAGCCGCATCTGTACTTTTTTATACAGCGGAATACTGATCAGCATGATTCCGAATACAATCACGCACAAAACAGGAATCACCACCGCAAACACCAATGCGGCAGGTACGTCAATGGTGAATGCCATAATCATCGCACCGAACACCACAAAGGGGGAACGGAGCAGCAGACGAAGGGTCAGATTCACCCCGGACTGCACCTGATTCACATCACTGGTCAGTCGTGTGATCAGCGTGGAGGTACCGGCTTTGTCCAGATCGGTGAAAGACAGTTTCTGAATATGGGCAAACAGGGCATGACGGATTTTTGCGGCGAAACCTACCGATGCTTTGGCGGCGAAATACTGTGCGGTAATCGAACAGACAAGTCCGATGAAGCCCAGCGCGGCAAGAAGCAGGCACATTTTCACGATATATCCCGCATTTTGTCCTTCAATCCCAATGTCAATGGTGGATGCCACGACCAGCGGAACGAACAACTCGAATGTAGCTTCCAGCAGCTTGAACAGCGGTCCGAATATACTTTCTTTCACATACGGTTTTAAGAATGGGAGCAGTTTTTTCACGGTGTTCTCCTTGTTTTCTCAAGTGTCTTATCATTATACCACATTTTTGCAGAAGTGTAAAGCAGACAGGGGATTTTCGGATGCGGGATTTGGAATTTTCCAGAATTACATAAAAAATTGCCCTGTCCGCTTTTGTATGAACAAGGCAATTTATACTGCTTACTTCGTCATTTTCTCCTGCTTCACCTTATGGTCAATCACATGACGGGACGCCAGTTCGGTGATTACATCATCGTAGGAAATACCCATCTGTACCATCAAAACCAGTACATGGTAGATCAGATCCGCGATTTCGTAAACGGTTTCTTTCTTGTCTTCCGCTTTTCCGGCAATGATCACTTCTGTGGACTCTTCGCCCACTTTTTTCAGAATCTTGTCCAGACCCTTTTCAAACAGGTAGGTTGTGTAGGAACCTTCGGTTTTTTCGATCTTTCTGCCTTCGATCAGCTTCATAAGACCCTTGATGGAGAATGCGTGCTGGTCCTCGCTGATGTACACCGGATCCACAAAACAGGATTCGTTGCCCAGATGACACGCCGGACCGTCTTTATTCACCAGTACTGTCAGGGCATCTCTGTCGCAGTCCGCGATGATTTCCACGATATGCTGCTTATTACCGGAGGTTTCTCCCTTGCGCCACAGCTCTTTGCGGGAACGGGACCAGAAGCAGGTTGTGCCTTCCTTCATGGAAATTTCCAGGCTTTCTCTGTTCATATAGGCAAGGGTCAGCACTTCCTTGGTGTTGGCATCCACCACGATCGCGGGGATCAGACCCTTTTCGTCAAATTTCAGTTCATTTACGGTAAGCATTGTTTTCCTCCGATCTACTCAGTTTTTCCCTTTTATTTTCCGTACCGGGATTCCTTCATCCGCCAGCTTATCTTTCAGGTCGGAAATCTTTACTTCTCCGAAATGGAAGATGGATGCGGCAAGTCCTGCGTCCATGGTGGGGATGGTCTTGAACAGGTCAACAAAATCCCCGATACAGCCAGCACCGCCGGAAGCAATTACCGGAATCGTAACCACATCCGATACTGCCTGCAGCATTTCTATATCAAAGCCTTTCTTCACACCGTCGGTATCAATACTGTTGACAACCACTTCGCCGGCGCCTCTGGCTTCGCCCTGTCGTATCCATTCGATGGCATCAATGCCGGTATCCACTCTGCCGCCTTTGGCAAACAGCCGGAATTGTCCGTCCACACGCTTGATGTCGCAGGACAGCACCACGCACTGGTTTCCGTAAATTTTTGCCGCTTCTTCGATCAAATCCGGATTGGCGATGGCACCCGAATTCACGCTGACCTTATCCGCACCGCACTTCAGCACACGGTCAAAATCCGCAACCGTATTTATGCCGCCGCCTACGGTCAGGGGAATATAGATGGTACTTGCCACTTCTTTCAGAATATCGCAGAACAGAGCGCGTCCCTCGAAAGATGCGGTGATATCGTAAAACACCAGCTCATCCGCGCCGTTGTCACTGTAATATTTCGCAAGTTCCACCGGTGAGGACACATCCGCAACTCCCTGGAAGTTGACACCCTTTACCACTCTGCCGTTTTTTACGTCAAGGCAGGGGATAATTCTCTTGGTAATCATTTCATTTCCCCCTTTGCAATGCGTACAGCATCGGCCAGATTTACGTCTCCCGTATACAGTGCTTTTCCGAGGATGGCGCCGTAGATATCCATTTCCGCAAGGGCACGTACATCATCCAGGGAAGATACGCCGCCGGACGCCACGGTCTGCAGGGAATATTCGTTCTTCAGCATCCGGTACAGATCCCGGTTGGTACCCGCCATTGCACCGTCTTTAGAAATATCGGTACAGATGATGGTCTTGACCCCGATTTTTTCCAGATAATCGCAGAAGTCACGCACCGACACGGATGTGGTTTCCGTCCAGCCGTGGGTGGCAACCATTCCGTCGCGGATATCCACACCCACCGCAATTTTTTCGCCATAAGTATTCACCATACGTTCCAGAAATGCTCTGTCCGTGATGGCAATGGTACCGAGAATGACACGCAGTACGCCGATATCCAGATATTGTTTGATGGTTTCCTCCGTACGGATACCGCCGCCCACTTCCACTTTCAGACCGCTTTCCCGGATCACTTTGGAAATCAGGGGGAGGTTCACCGCTTCTCCTGCCTTTGCACCGTCCAGATCCACCAGATGCAGGTATTCCGCACCGGCTTCCCGGAAAGAACGGGCATAGGCTGCCGGGTCGTCGGAGTATACGGTTTTCTGATTATAGTCACCTTTGTACAGTCTGACAACCTGTCCGCCGCACAAATCTATCGCCGGTAAAATATTCATAAAGTTATTTTCTCCTTTTTCGTATAGCCGGAATCGTTATCAAGAGAAGCAAAGCGGAGATGATACAGACCACTGCCGCCGTTTGCGTATTATCCCCGGTCTGAGGGGAAGCATAAACCGTTTCTTCGATTACCGGCAGACCGCAGAACAGCAGATCTTCGTTGACCTTTGCCAGCGGTGTGGTCTTCTCGGGTTCTTTTGCCAGTTCGTACAGCAGGTCAAAATCATACTGGGAATATTCTACCGTCTCCCAGGACCTGAACAGTGTCTGCAGGTCTTCTTTGGCAATCCCGGTAACACGGACAAAATCCGCTGTACTGTAAGCCAAAAGCTGATCCTCCCGGTGATATTTGTCATAGAATATACGATACTCTTCCATCTCTGTTGCCAAGTGCATCAGTTTCAGTCTCATCCACAGATTCGAATTCTTGATTTTAAGCAAATCTTCCCTGTCCTGCCAGTTCCGGTAGTAGGTATCTACTGTTTCTGCATCTGTGCTGTAGAGAAGTTCCACAGGATAATCATAATTCCAAAAACCATGCGTGCAGATTATATCTGCAAATACTGTCTGGGGAATCTCCAATTCATGGATAAAACGATAAATATTCATGGCAAAAGGACATCCATCCTCACCGGGCAAATTCTCAACTTTCTTCTTCCACTCTTCAAAAGATCCATCACCCACATACTGTATCAGCTGACCATCAATAGTATGGTAATCATTGCTGTGTACACTACATACCTCATGTGCCACAACAGGCAAGGACAACAGGATCATGCTCAGTATCACCGAAAATAATAATACGGTTCGCTTCATACTATACCTCCTGCAGTTACGGATTCTTACACAGGATTGGACGTATCTGCCACCCGAAAGTTCCCTGCAGGTTACATCTGTGCGAAGTTTTTCAGAATACGCAAGCCCACATCACCGCTTTTTTCCGGATGGAACTGGGTTCCGTATACATTGCCCTTGGAAACCGCTGCTGTCAGTTCTGCGTGGTATTCCGTGGTGGCAATAACAGCCGCATCACAGCCGCTTCCATAGTAGGAATGTACAAAATATACACATTCCCCTTCATCTACATCCTTGAACAGGGGGGATTTCGGCTTATCCTTCGGGAAATGCAGACCGTTCCAGCCGATGTGGGGGATTTTGTAATCCGCAGGCACCACCGGAGCGATGGGTACCACTTCACCGGGAATCAGACCCAGTCCGTTGTGTACGCCGTATTCGTGGCTTTTTTCAAACAGCATCTGCATACCGAGACAAATGCCAAGCAGCGGTTTCCCGGCGGCTGTTTCGGAGAGAATTACGTCCCACATACCGCAGTCCGCCAGTTTTTTTGCCGCATCCGCAAAAGCGCCCACACCCGGCAGAATGATTTTGTCCGCTTTCCGCACCACATTCGCATCCGCTGTCAGTACCGCTTTGGCGCCGATGGTATCGAAAGAACTGCAGAGGGAGAAAATATTCCCTACGCCATAGTCAATGATTGCAATCATACCAGCATTCCTTTCGTGGACGGGATTTCGTTTTTGTACTGTTCATCAATGGCACAGGCTTCCGCCATGACCCGTCCGAATGCTTTGAACATTCCTTCGATGATATGGTGGGAATTGCTGCCCGCCATCTGACGGATATGCAGTGTGATACGTGCGGCTCTGGTGAAACCGAGGAAGAATTCTTCCGCCAGCTCCGTATCAAAATCCCCTACTTTTTCTGTGGGAATCGCGGCATCATAGGCAAGATAGCTCCGTCCGGACACGTCCACCGCCGCAAGGATCAGCGCTTCATCCATGGGAAGAATGATGTGGGCATACCGTTTGATACCCCGCATATCCCCCAGTGCTTTGGCAAACGCTTCACCGAGACAGATGCCGATGTCTTCCGTGGTGTGGTGATAATCCACATTGGTATCCCCTTTGCAGTCTGCACACAGAGAAAAATGTCCGTGTCTGGCAAACAGGGTCAGCATATGATCCAGAAAACCGCATCCTGTGGCAATCGCGGATTCCGTTCCGCCGTCCAGATTCAGTTTCAGTTTGATTTGTGTTTCCGCAGTATTGCGTTCAATGATGGTTTCACGCATGATCCGTACCTTCTCTTTCACCCAAACATTCATCGATTTTTGCAATAAAGGTCTGCATTTCTGTCATGGTGCCGATGGTGATCCGGTTGTACTGACAGATTTTCGGGGCTGTGAAATGGCGTACAAGGATGCCCTTGTCTTTCAGCATTTTATACAGTTCGCCGCCATCCATTTTGTCGGTTTTGGCAAACAGAAAATTGGTTTTGGAATCCGTTACCGTGAAATTCCGCTTTTCCAGTTCGGCTTTAGTATAAGCACGGGCTTCCATGATGGCGTTTCTGGTCTTCTCGAAATAGGCTTCGTCCTCAATGGCAGCTTTGCCGGCAAGAAGAGTCAGTCGGTTGACATTGTAGGGATTGGTGGAATACTTCAGCTTGTCCATACCGGCAATGATCTCCGCCGATGCAATGGTAAATCCAAGCCGCGCGCCTGCCAGGGAACGGGATTTGGAAAATGTCTGTACCACCGCAAGATTCGGATACTTCTTCACCAGCGGCACCACTGTTTCTCCCCCGAAATCCACATAGGCTTCGTCCACCACAACCAGACGGTCGGGATCGGAATGCAGCAGTTTTTCGATTTCGGCAGTGGTCAGGGCAAGCCCTGTAGGTGCATTTGGATTGGCAATAAATGCTGTACCCTTCGCCCGGCAGAATGCATCCAGAGGCAGTGTGAAGTCGTCGTTCAGCGGGATCTCCTTATAATCCACGCCGTAGAGATCACCGAATACTTTGTAAAAGCCGTAGGTGATATCCGCAAAAACCGCACCCGGTTCAGTAAAACCCATGAACAGAAATGCCAGACTTTCATCGGAACCGTTGGATACGAAAACATTCTCTGGCTCCACGCCATATCTGTCGGCAATGGCTTTCCGGGTCGCCAGACAGGTGGGATCGGAATACAGCCGCAGATCATTCACCGCTTCGGTTGAAATGGCTTTCAGTACACCTTCAGCCGGCGGATACGGGGATTCGTTGGTATTCAGTTTGATATAAGCTTTGTCCCGTGGCTGTTCACCGGGGGTATAGGCTTCCAGATGTTGATATTTTGATGAGAAAAAAGAGGGCATATCGGTATTCCTCATGATCTTTCAGTTTTCGTCGTCCCAGAAATCTCTGCGGAAACGTACCACAGCGGAACGGGCATGGGCATCCAGCTGTTCCCGTCTGGCGAAGGTATTGACCTTTTCACCAACCTGCTGCAGCGCTTCTTCCGTATAATAAATGAAGGATGACTTTTTGATAAAATCGTCTACGGACAGGGGGCTGGAGAATTTTGCTGTCCCGCTGGTAGGCAGAACATGGTTGGGACCGGCAAAATAGTCGCCCAGTGCTTCGGGGCAGTTCTTGCCGAGGAAAATACTGCCGGCATTTTTGATCTGGGACAGGTAATCGAAGGGATTGTCGCACATGACTTCCAGATGTTCCGGTGCAATTTCGTTTGCCATTTCGATGGCTTGGGCGAAAGTTTCGGTGATGATGATCTTACTGCCGGTGTCAATGGATACTCTGGCGATCTCGGCTCTGGGCAGCAGGGGAATCTGTCTTTCCAGTTCCGCACTGACTTCCGCCGCCAGTTTCTCGCTGTCGGTGACCAGAATCGCAGAAGCCATTTTGTCGTGTTCCGCCTGGGACAGCATATCCGCCGCCACCACAACGGGATCACAGGTTTCGTCCGCCAGAACCAGAATTTCACTGGGACCGGCGATCATATCAATGGATACCCGTCCGAACACCTGCTTTTTCGCTTCCGCCACAAATGCGTTGCCGGGACCCACGATTTTGTCCACGGGGGATACGGTTTCCGTACCGTAAGCCAGTGCAGCAATCGCCTGGGCGCCGCCTATTTTATAGATTTTTGTAACCCCTGCAACTTTGGCGGCTGCCAGAATCGCGGGATTTACCTTACCGTCTTTTCCCGGAGGAGTGGTCATGGCGATCTCACCGCATCCGGCAATTTTGGCGGGAATGGCATTCATCAGCACGGAGGAAAGCAGGGGTGCCGTTCCGCCGGGCACATACAGACCGACCCTGGCGATGGGGGTGATTTTCTGACCCAGCACCACGCCGTCCTTATCGTTCACCACAAAATTACTGCGCACCTGGCGTCTGTGGAATGCTTCAATATTTGCCGCGGATTCAGCGAGGATCTCCTTCATTTCCGCGTCCATGGCATCGTATGCCGCATCGACTTCTTCTTCCGTTACCAGAAGGGAATCCAGTTTTACTTTATCGAACTTCTCCGTCATCCGGAACAGTGCTTCATCGCCGTTTGCCCGTACATCCGCAATAATTCCGGCTACGATTTCTTCCACACCGGAGGCAAGATCCCCCCGTTCCAGAATCTTTTCAATCGGTATATCTTTTTTGATAAAGGTACGAATCATTTTTCATTCTCCTTTTCCTTAGCCGCCAACCAGCTGTTTATCTTCTCCGTCATCACACCGATTTCGGCATTTTTGAACCGGTATGCGGCTTTTCCGGCGATAAAACGGGCGCTGATGTTCAGGATTTCTTCCTTGACTTCCAGATTGTTTTCCTTCAGGGTGGAACCGGTTTCCACAATATCCACGATCACATCGGACAATCCCAGTATGGGTGCCAGTTCGATGGAACCGTTGAGTTTGATAATCTCAATCTCTCTTCCCTTTTCGGCGTAATACTTTTTGGCAATGTGAACAAACTTGGTGGCGATACGCAGGGCTCTGTCCGTACTCGGCGTCACATCCTTGATTCCGGCTACGCACATTCTGCATTTGCCGAATCCAAGGTCAGTCAGTTCGTAAATATCCGGCTGGTATTCCAGCAGAATATCCCTGCCCACAACACCTACATCCGCCGCACCGTGTTCCACGTAGATCGCAACGTCCGAAGGCTTTACCCAGAAATACCGCACTGTTTTCGCTTCATCTTCAAAAATCAGCTTCCGGGAATTGTCCAGAATACCGGGACAGCCGTAACCCAGTTCTTCCAGCATTTTGTATACCTTTTCGCCCAGTCTCCCTTTGGGAAGGGCGATGTTGATGGTCTTATCCACGGATTTCAAGCCCCCTTTCGCCGAAATGGAACCGTTCTCTGCACCGGATCTTGCCGTTGTCCTGTTTCTGCACTCTTACGGTACGGCCGCCGCCCATGAGCATATCCACGGTACGGGAAAGGGACGCCATATCCACGCCGCTGTCGTAGGTGACCAGAATATCCACATCGTATTCTCTGCGGTCGTCAAAATACAGATCCAGCAGATTCATATAGATCGCAAAACCGATGGCGCCCATATCACTGCCTTTTCCCATTTTTCCCAGCAGTCTGTCATACCGTCCGCCGGAAAGTACACCGGCAGGCACACCTTCCACATATCCTCTGAACACGATGCCGTTATAATACTGCATATCATTCATCAGGGAGAAATCTACGTTGAATCCGCTGTTTTCACCGATACCGCTGAAATAATTGTCAATCTGACGCAGTTCATCCAGCGCGTTCTGCATTTCCTCATTCATGACCATAGACATGGCTTCCGCTTCCACCTGGGCGAAACTGCCGTACAGGGATGCGGTTTTCACAAGGCGCGCAGACAACTCTTCCGAAACACCGAAACTGCTGCACAGGGATGCCAGATCATGGGGATTTTTCTGGGCGATGCAGGCGGAAAGCTGTGCCTGTTCGTTCTCTGCCAGTCCCGTTTCCGCCAGAAGACCGTTAACAAATCCGGCATTGGTGATGTCCAGAATGGCGCTGTCGCTGATGATTTCCAAACTCTTTTTCGCCAGCCGCAATACCTCACAGGTGGAATACAGATCAATATCACCGATACATTCCAGACCTACCTGCATGATCTCACGGTATTCCCCGTTTACTGTACGATACACGTTTTCGTTATAATATTCTCTGAGCTGTTCTCCGGCGCGGGCATTTTTCACGATGGACAATGTCACGTCCGGCTTCAGTGCCAGGAGTTTTCCGTCACGGTCATTGAAGGTAATGATCTCCCCTTTGGCAAGAAACTGCTTGTTTTCCTGATATAAATCGTATTCTTCAAACCGGGACATACGGTATTGGGTATATCCGAAATTTTCATACAGAGTCCGCAGTGCAAACACCGCTTTCTCCTCGTTCCGTAAGATTGTATCTTTCACAGATTTCTCCTATAACAACATTTTTTGAGTGTATATAGTATACACCACTTTAGCGCTTTAGTCAAGTAAATTGCTAAATTTTCTGCATTTTTGTAGTCTTGCATGGGTTTGACAATTTCACACCGGAAATTTTGGTGAATATGTCATTTGAGAAGCCGGAACATGGACTTTTTCAGATGCAGATTTGGATTTTGCTCTCCCCCGTAATGTCCCTGGTTACCTGAATCTGCCGGTCGATCCGTTCTCTCAGATCCTGCACATGGGAGATGATTCCGATCAGCCTGCATCCTTCCGACAAACCGGCAAGAGTATCCACAGCCGTCTGCAGGGAGGTGCTGTCCAGCGAGCCGAATCCTTCATCAATAAACATGGCATCAATATGCACGCCGCCTGAGGAAGATTCCGTTTCGTCCGCCAGCCCCAGTGCCAATGCCAGGGATGCTTTGAATGCTTCACCGCCGGAGAGACTGCGGACATTCCGCGTACCGCCGCTGTAATGGTCGATCACATCCAGCTCCAGTCCGGTTTTGCCCTTCTTGGTTCCGGCTTCCGTCTGGCGGATCAGTTCGTAACGTCCATCCGTCATAGCCATCAGTCGGATATTCGCTCTGCGCACCACTCTGTCAAACAGATGCATCTGGGCGTAAATCTCAAGGGGTATCTTTTCCCTGCCGGACAGATTGCCCGCTGCAGTATCGGAAAGCCGTTTCAGCATACGGTACCGTGCTTCTCTTTCCGCATACTGTACATACATTTCCTGTATGGATTGGTATATGCGGCGGTTGACGGTAATTCCGGCGTGAATGTCGGCAGCATTTTTTTCTTCCTGCTGTTTTGCCGTCATGGCTTCGTCACGCTGTTTTTCCAGTTCCGGCAATCTTTGCGCTATGCTGTCACGGTGACTTTCACGAAGGGTCTGCTCAGCCGATACCAGCAGTGCCCGTTCTTTTTCCGCCTTGCGCCAGGTCTGTTCCGCTTCCGTTTGCTTTCTTTCGTATTCCGCCAATGCTGTATGCCAGGATCTCATGGAGGTTTCCAGATCCTGTGCGGTGGTTTCCGGCACTGCGGCGGCAAGCTGTTCGTTATGGAGATGCGCCGCTTCTTTTGCCGCACATACGGCGGTATATTTTTCACGCAGTAGAACCTGTTCTTCTTCTTTCAGCCGGCAGTCCTCTGCTTCCTTTCGGATCTCCGCCGTTATCTTCTCCGCGCGATCCCATTTTTCCCGCCAGAGGGTTCGCTCATTTTCACATTCCGTGATTCTTCTCCGGATTTCTTCCAAAGCGGAATCCAATTTTTCCTGCATCCAGCTTGCCGGTGCATCCCAGACGACAGGTTCATCATCCCCGAATATTCCGGCAAAACGTGCGCCGAATTCCGCTGCCGCATTTTCTCCGCTGCCACGCAGTCGTCCGGCTGTCATTGCCTTGTCTGCGGCAGTACTGCGGAGCTTCTCGTACGCTTTCCGGGATTCCTGCAATGTACTTTCGGTTGGGATTTCTTCTGTATATACAGCGGGATGAGGATGCTCGGCGGAACCGCAGACGGGACAGGGTGCCCCTTCTTTCAGATTTCTTGCCAGAACGCCTGCCTGTCCGTCCAGATATGCTCTTTCCATATGACGGTATGTTTCGCCGGCGGCTTCTGCTTTCTTGTCCGCTTCCAGATATCCTTCACAGGCTGTTTTCCAAAACGCAAGTGCTTTCTGCCAGGTGTTCCAGCCGGTCATGCCTTCGTCCAGACGTTCTTTCTGTGTACGGTATTCCTGCAGGACTCGTTCTGTTTCCAGATACTGTACACGGGCATCTGCCATTTCCTGCGCTTCCGTTTCCAGTTTTGCCAGATGTGTATGCTGTTTTTCCAGCCGGGCGGATATGGCAGTGAGTTTTTCTTCCAGGTCCATCTGTTCTTCTGCCAATCCGGTTTCTTCTCTGCGTCCTTTTTCCAGTTCGCGGCAGATCGGAAGCACAGCTTCGGCATGGTGGATCTTCTGACGCAAAGCATCCATTTCCGCTTTCTGCGACAGGCAATCTTTATATTCTTTTTCCGCCCGCTCAGCTGTCTGTTCCGCCCTCTGACGCTCGGATTCTTTTTCGGCAAGCTGCAATTCTCCGGCGGCATCCCCTTCCGCTTTGCCGATCAGTGCGGAAATCCCGTTGATCCATGCAGAAAGTGCTTCCAGTCTCTGGGTATATCGTCCGTGCTGTTCTTCTTCCCATGTGATCAGAGCGGAAAGTCCTTCCGTCAGTTCGTCCCGGCGCATCCACGGTTCTGCACAGATCTCTTTCAGTATCGGTGTTTCCGGATAGGCATCGGCAAACAGAATCCCGGATACATATTGTCTCAGGCGGATGTCCGTTTCTTCGTAGGCGCGTCTGGCTTCCTGGCAGTCTTCACTGAGACGGGCGGTGATATATTTGTACACATCCGTACCGAACAAAGACCGGAACAGGGTCAGTCTGTCTTCCGTTTTGGCAAAAAGCAGTTCACGGAATTCCCCCTGTGCGATCATGGCACACTGACGGAACTGGGCTCGATCCAGTCTGAGAAGTTCTGTTACCGCTTCAGTTACATCGCTGTGTTTCGTTACAATTCTGCCGTCGGGACAGATCAAGTGGGCATCCTGTCCCTTTACCACGACCCGTTCACCGCTGCGGGACACACGTTCTTTGCCAAGGCATCGGCTGACCTGATACACCTCCCCACGGCAGAGGAAATGCAGTTCCACTGTGGTTGCGGTTTTGGCATCGGCCTGTTTGCTGCGGAGCATAGTCACATCCCTGCCGGAACCGCTGGGTTCGCCGTACAGAGCGCAGGTTATGGCATCAAACAGCATGGTTTTGCCTGCTCCGGTGTCCCCGGTGATCAGATACAGCCCGCTGCTGCCCAGTTTTGCAAAATCTATGGTATATTCTCCGGCGTACGGTCCGAATGCGGAGAGTTTCAGTAAAAGCGGTCTCATTCTGCACCCTCCCAACCACGAATCAGCTGTTCCAGATACTGCATTTCTTCCTCATTCAGCACACAGTCATTCTGCTGTTCAAAAAAGGAAGCAAATACATCCATCGGAGAAATCTTTTCAGACACGGCTTCCCCTTCGATCACGCCTTCCGATACAATTTTGTTGAAATGCGTATATTCAAGCCGCACGATCCCGGGATAGATCACGGACAGTTTTGCCATAGCGTCCGGTACTTCCGTAGTATCGGTCAGCAAGATCCGCAGGTAAACATCCCTGTCCATCTTTTCATAAAAAGCATGACTGGTCAGATCCGCATAACTTCCTTCCAGTTCCGCCAGAATATGCAAAGGCGTATAGGGGATAAATGCAGTATCCGTTCTGCCCTTTTCTCCCACATCCACAAGAAGAACCCCTTTGGAATCCATCCATTCTCCGAAGGAATAGGCAAGGGGAGAGCCGGAATAACGGATATTCTCACCGCCGGCACGCTGACACCGGTGAAGATGCCCCAGCGCTGTATAATCGAAATCCGCCAGTACGGAAGCATCCACGTTATCCAACCCACCCATAAAAATCTCCGATTCCGAATGTGCTGAACCGGTGATATACTGATGGGCAACAAGAATATTCCGCGTCTCTGTATCCACCTGTAAGCGGCAGACGACTTCACGCAGGGCATCCGTATAGCTCTCCGCTTCCGTCCCATACGCTTCCCTGACCTGAACCGGCTTTACGAATGGCAGGAGATAGATATGCAGCTCCCCATACACATCGGTTAGATCCACCCGGCGCACTTCCCCGTCAAACACCTCGGACACATAAATCCCCTGGGCGGCAAACAGTTTTCCGCCGTATGAGACCCGTTCCGGAGCATCGTGATTGCCGTTTATTACAAAGGCAAGGGTCCCCTGCGCAGATAGACGGCTCAAAAATCCATCAAACAACGCCACAGATTCGGCGGACGGATTGGAACGGTCATAGATATCCCCGGCTATAAGAATGCCATCTGCGTTTTTCTCCCGACACAAATCGCAGAGCCAGTCCAGCATCGCTTTTTGGTCTTCATACAGAGAATATTCGCCCAAACGCTTTCCCAGATGCAGATCGGATGTATGGATGAATCGCATAATAATCTCCCCTTTGTCGCATTTATGCGACGAATCTATAAAATGTGAAATAAATACACTTATTATTTCGCTTTCTTTTTTCCACACTGACCATTCCCTTACATGGACAAAGAATTCGATCTTTAACATACAAAAAGGATGAATTTTACTTCATCCTTTTCTTTGTGATTATGTTTTGCTCAGACCTGTTCAGTCTGCAGTCCAATGACTTTCAGCAATAATGTACGCAAATTAGTGAATGATGTAGCGTTCAGTATCCTTGTCGAACAGATGAACTCTTGCCATATCGAAAGCAACGTTTACAATGTCGCCGGCGCGAGTGGTGGAACGAGCAGATACACGAGCTGTCATGGAAGTTTCTTCGCTTACCAGGTACAGATAGATTTCAGAACCCATAAGTTCGGTAACTTCAACGTCACATTCGATGATAGCATCGGACATAGCCTTCAGAGAAGCATTGTCGTCATGGATACATTCGGGACGGATACCTGCAACAACTTCCTTGCCTTCGTATTCCTTCAGAGCATCGCAAACCTTTTCAGCAGGCAGCTTCAGGGAGTTGGAACCGAATGTGATGTAGTAATCTGCACCCTTCTTTTCCAGTACGCAGTTGATAAAGTTCATCTGAGGAGTACCGATAAAGCCTGCTACAAACAGGTTTACGGGGTTGTCGTACAGGTTCTGAGGAGAGTCAACCTGCTGAATCAGACCGTCTTTCATAACTACGATACGGGTAGCCATGGTCATAGCTTCGACCTGGTCGTGCGTAACGTATACGAAAGTGGTACCAACTCTCTGGTGAATCTTGGTCAGCTCGGTTCTCATCGCTGCACGGAGCTTAGCGTCCAGGTTGGACAGAGGTTCGTCGAGAAGGAATACCTTGGGGTTACGAACGATTGCACGACCCAGAGCAACACGCTGCTTCTGACCACCGGACAGAGCCTTCGGCTTTCTGTCGAGCAGGTGGGTAATATCCAGGATACGGGCAGCTTCTTCTACGCGGCGCTTGATTTCTTCCTTGGGAGTCTTGCGCAGCTTCAGACCGAATGCCATGTTGTCAAATACGGACATATGAGGATACAGAGCGTAGTTCTGGAATACCATCGCAATGTCTCTGTCCTTAGGAGCAACGTCGTTAACCAGCTTATCGCCGATGAACAGTTCACCTTCAGAGATTTCTTCCAAACCAGCGATCATACGCAGAGTAGTGGACTTACCGCAACCGGAAGGACCTACGAGAATCAGGAATTCCTTGTCCTTGATATCCAGGCAGAAATCGGATACGGCAGTAACGCCGCCGGGATACTTCTTGTAAATGTGTTTCAGAGATAAGCTTGCCATCGAATAATCCTCCTTGGATTTATATTCTGATAAAATTATAATTCAACCCAAAAGACAGGTTTTACTGTCCTATATTGTACCAAAAAAATCGTCATTTGGGAAGCGTTTTTTTTACCGAAAATCATTTTATTTATTTGTGCATTTTGTACATGACAAATGCCGTTTTCCTTTTTCAGGGCACTGCTTCATGCAGAAAACATCTTAATTTAATTAAGATTAAACTTTATTTCCGGGAACACCTTTCATGGTAAGACCGATCCGTTTCCGTGCTGTGTCCACAGATTTTACGGCAACCTGTACAATATCGCCCACGGCAAGCACCTGGGAGGGATGTTTGATGTACTTTTCCGTGATCTCGGAGATATGCACCAGTCCGTCCTGATGTACGCCGATATCCACAAATGCGCCGAAGTCCACCACATTCCGCACCGTGCCGGTCAGCTGCTGTCCCACGGTCAGTTCTTCCAGTGTCAGTACCTTTTCTCTGAGAATCGGGGCAGGCAGATTGTCACGGATGTCTCTGCCCGGTTTTTCCAGTTCTTTTACGATATCCGCCAGAGTCATTTCCCCACAACCGATTTCTTCCGCCAGCTTCTTTATGCCGTAAGCCTTGACTTTTGCACCCAGATCCGACAGCCCCTTGCCGTTTTCCAGTGCGGACGCCGGATAGTCCAGGAGACTGCACAGTTTTTTTGCAGCGTGGTAGGATTCCGGATGTACGCCGGTATTGTCCAGAATTTCATCCGAGCCCGGTACTCGAAGGAAGCCTGCCGCCTGTTCATACGCCTTCGCACCGAAACGGGGTACTTTCTTCACCGATGCTCTGTCCGGAAATTCTCCGTTTTCTTCTCTGTATTTTACGATATTCTTTGCCGTTGTACCGTTGATTCCTGCGATGTAGGAAAGCAGGGACCAGGATGCGGTGTTCAGATCCACGCCGACTGCGTTTACGCAATCTTCCACTACGCCGGACAGTGCTTCATCCAGCCGGGATTCCTTCATATCGTGCTGGTATTGCCCCACACCGATGGATTTCGGATCGATTTTCACCAGTTCCGCCAAAGGATCCTGCAGCCGTCTGGCAATGGACACGGCGCTTCTTTCGGTAACATCAAAATCCGGGAATTCTTCCGCGCCCAGCTTGGATGCCGAATACACGGACGCCCCTGCTTCGGAGACGATGCTGTACTTTGTATCACAACCGAGGGATGCCAGAGTATCCGCGATGAACATTTCGCTTTCTCCGGACGCCGTTCCGTTTCCGATGGCAACCACGTCTACCTTGTATCTGCGGATCAGATCGGTCACCTTTTTGCGGGCTTCTTCGATTCTTTCGTGAGGCTTGGTGGGATAGATCACCGCGGTTTCCGCCACGCTGCCGGTTTTGGTTACTACAGCCAGCTTACAGCCGGTACGGTAGCCGGGGTCGAATCCCAGGACTGTTTTTCCCTTCAGCGGCGGCTGCAGCAGCAGATTCCGCAGGTTCAGAGAAAACAGATGAATCGCACCCTCGCCGGCAATGTCCGTCAGTTCGTTCCGGATTTCCCGTTCAATGGCAGGTGCGATCAGACGGTCATAGCTGTCCACCACCGCTGCAGCCACATATGTGAATGCCGGGCTTTTCGGGTTGGTGATCACTTCGGCGAACAGGGCGTTTTTCACGATATCCTGTTCCATATCAATGGATACACGGATCGCGCCTTCCGCTTCCCCACGGTTGATCGCCAGAACACGGTGGGACGGAATGGCGGAAATGCGTTCTTTCACTTCGTAATACTGTTCATATACCGGCATATCTGCCAGTTTTTTCGTACAGATGTGTCCGTTTTTCCAAGTCAGGGTACGCAGCAGCTTACGGTATTCGGCGTTGTCGGATACGTCTTCTGCAATAATGTCCTGTGCGCCCTGTAATGCGCCTGCCGCATCTTCCACGCCTTTTTCCCCATCCACAAAACCTTCGGCGGCTGTAAGAATGGGCGGATCGTATGTATTCTTCTGTGCCATCAGCAGAGCCGCAAGTGGTTCCAGACCTTTTTCACGGGCAACGGATGCACGGGTACGGCGTTTGGGACGGAAGGGGCGGTAGATATCCTCCACTTCCGTCATGGTTAGTGCCGCATCAATGGCTGCATCAATTTCGTCCGTCATCTTTTCCAAGCCGGTAATCAGTCCGCGCACTTCTTCCTTCCGCTTTTCCAGTCCTCTGAGATAGGTCAGGCGCTCGGTCAGTTTACGTAGCTGTTCGTCGTTCAGTCCCCCTGTTACTTCCTTGCGGTAACGGGCAATAAACGGCACCGTGTTTCCTTCGTCCAGCAGAGCAATGGATGCTGTGATCTGTTTTTCCGTGATCTGCAGCTCGTCTTTTAATATTTTGATTATATCCATAAATACATTCCCTTCAATATTAATATATATTTATTTCAGCAGTGCCTGCAGTGCCGTAATTTCCGCTTCTGTCAGATACCGCCATTCTCCCCGTTCCAGGGCAGGATCCAGTGTCAAAGGTCCGAAGGCGATCCGTTCCAGTGAAGTGATCTCACTGCCTACGCCATGGAACATCCGCTTGATCTGGTGGAACTTCCCTTCCGTGATACTGATCGTTCCGGAAAGATTGCCGGCATCCATCTGGAGTTTCGCCGGTGCGCTGATAAATTCCCCTAAGTCCACACCCGTTTCCAGCTGTGCGATTCCCTGTTCCGACAGTGCAGGCACACAGGTAAAACGGTAGGTTTTGGTGACATGACGTTTGGGAGAGAGCCACATATGGGCGCCGGGACCGTCATTGGTGATCAGCAAAAGTCCGGTGGTATCAATATCCAGTCTTCCGCAGGGGAACATATCCAGCCGCTTACATGACGGGGGAAGCAGATCCATTACGGTTCTGCCGCCGTCTTCCGTTGCGCTGACCACCCCGACAGGTTTATTGAGCATAATATATTGATACTTCGTCCAGTACACACGCTGACCGTCGCAGAATACTTCCGCATCTTCCGGGATGTGGACGGAAGGATTTTTCACAACCTCCCCACCAACCGCCACTCTGCCGGCACGTACTGCCCGTCCGGCTTCACTCCGGGAAAACAGTCCGGATTCCGCCAGAAATTTATCCAGCCTCATACATTCTCCTTTCACCCGCTGAACGCCAGCAGGTATAACGCACCCAGCACAGCGCCGATGCAGAACAGGGTAACCATACCGCAGCGGAAGCCGATGACAAAGGAACGCCAGAATTTCATAAAAAAGTGATATGCACGCATAAAGTACCTCCGATTTGAGATACTATAAGTATGAGAATATCATACCATAATTATACACAAATTGCAAGGGAGGGATTTTTGTTTCCCGTAATTTCCTGCACTTTATCTTCCCGGACAGGCAGAATCGACTCAAAAAAATTGCAGAAATATATTTTCTTTTTTCAAAAAAGGTATTGACAATCAAGGAACAATCTGGTATAATATAACCCGTTGAGAGTAAAACATCTCAAAACAAACAAATAGCGGTATTGTGTAACGGTAGCACAGCAGACTCTGACTCTGTATGTCGGGGTTCGAATCCCTGTACCGCTGTTGAATCCTCAAGGTAAACGCCTTGGGGATTTTTATTTTTTGTTTCATCTTTACTCGCAGAAACTGAGGGGGAGGAAAAACTTTTTCGTGAAAAGTCTTTCCTCCCCTGCTAAATGATTCAATATTATATCAGCCTCTGCCGTTCCAGCAGTACGTGCAGACTTCATCATCGGGTAAGCCGATGGCTTCCAGCATATCGTCCGGTCTGGGGTAGCGGAGAGAGGTGAAATGCATCTCATCACGGATTCTTTCCACCATGCGTGCGTGTCTTTCGGAATCCGGATCCGCATATTCCGCAATAATCTCCGGTTCAGGATCACAGCCTTCCAGTTCCACGATGATACGGCGTGTGATCAGATCCAGGTCGGAACCGGATCGGGAGAAGTTCAGATACCGGCATCTGTACATGATCGCCGGGCAGCCCAGACGGATATGTACTTCCTTGGCACCGCTTTCGTACAGGAAGTCCGCGGTTTCCCGCAGCTGTGTACCTCTTACGATGGAGTCGTCAATCAGCAGCAGGCTCTGATCCTTGATCAGCTCGGTAATGGGAATCAGCTTCATCTTGGCGATCAGATCACGCTTTGCCTGGGACGGGGGCATGAAAGAACGGGGCCATGTAGGGGTATACTTGATAAACGGACGGACATACGGAATACCGGATGCATTTGCATAACCGATCGCGTGGGCAATACCGGAATCCGGCACACCGGCTACGATATCCGGGTGGACATCCCCTTGTTCTTTATCCCGCTTCGCCAGCAATGCGCCGCATTTGTAACGCATTTTTTCCACGGAGATACCTTCGTAGGAAGAAGTAGGATAGCCGTAGTATACCCAAAGGAATGCGCAGATTTTTCGTTTTGTGCCCGGCTGTACCAGAGTAGTGAAAGAATCCAGTGTAAAGACCGCAATTTCGCCGGGACCCATATCTTTATAATGTTTGTAACCCAAATTCAGGTAAGAGAAATCCTCGAATGCCGCACAGAAGCTGCCGTCGTCCTTCTTGCCTACCGCAATGGGGGTACGGCCCAGTTTGTCACGGGCAACGTAAATACCAAGGGGCGTCAGGATCAGCATACTGATGGAACCTTCAATGATCTCCTGGGCATAGCGGATACCGTCGATGAAATTGTCCTTCTGGTTAATGATAGCGGCTACCAGTTCCGTCTGGTTGATCTCGCCGTTCTGCATTTCGAAAAAGTGGGTCTTGTTCTTCAGAATCTCTTCTACGATCTGATCCGAATTTGTGATCTTGCCGACCGTGGTGATCGCAAAGGAACCGTGGTGGGAACGCACAAAAATCGGCTGGGCTTCAAAATCGGAGATGCATCCGATTCCGTAGATACCCTTCATGGAATTGAATTCAGAGGTGAATTTTGTTCGGAAGGGCGTGCTTTCAATGCTGTGAATGGCTTTTTCAAATCCTTCTTCCGGATGATAGAAGGCAAGTCCCGCACGTCTTGTTCCCAAATGGGAATGGTAGTCCGTACCGTAAAACACATCAAATACACAGTCCTCACGGGACGCTGCACCGAAAAATCCACCCATATTTTCACCTCATAACGCATTCAAGTTGTTTGTATTCTCATTTCCGTCCGACGGATGTATAAATATTATAGCATATTTCCCATCCAATAGCAAGGTACAACTTGTATAAAAAGTTTCTCTGCCGGACAGGCTTATTTCTTTTCCGCTTCCCATGTTTTTTCGTTTACCCCGCGGATATGGGCGAAGGTTTTCGCTTCTCCTTCTTCCGCCAGCATCCGCAGCCATTTTTCCAGAACATAGGCTGTCCGTTCATGCATCTTGTCCCTTACTTTGGTACGCAGAAAATATTCCAGAGCCGCATCGTCCGTGTAATTCTTTCCCTTGTAGATCTTACTCGCCGCCACTCTGTCGCAGAACATTTCCTTCAGATACACTAAGGGCATTTCCACCGGTTCGTATTGGTTTGTTACAATGCTGACATCCGTCCAGTATTCAAAATGATGCTTGTTTCTGCCCTTGTGATGCATCCATGCCGGGGAATAGCCGAACAGTTCCCTTTCCTTTTCGTTGGGACTGCGGCTTCCCTGCCAGTAACGCATTCCGGCAATAAACTCCTCGGGCGAAAATTTGCTCATATCATGCAGCAAACCGCGCAATGGAATTCCGCAGCGGAAACAATGTACCATCACCTTCCATTTATGGCGTGTGACAGTTTTCAAATGACGGAAAGGATGCAGCATGGCTTTCTCCTGTTTCTTTTGATTTTTACAAAATGGATATTTCGAAATGAATATTTTAACTATACTATCACGCAAAATCTGCTTTACAGTCCCAGATCACGGATCAGCGCAGGAATACAGTCTTCGAAACGCACACCGTACCAGTGTCCTTCATCCCCCATGGTTGCACGGATGCAGCGAACTGTATTGTCTGCAGCCAGCTTCAGGGCTTCTTCTACGGTTTTTCCACGGATCATGGCACCGAACATTGTGCTTGCGTACACATCCCCCGTTCCATGGCAGGATACAGGCAGATTTTCCGTATAATATTCCACATATTCTCCGTTGGCGCTGTTCAAAGATACAATACCCTGCTGATCACTGCCGGCATAACGCACACCGGTAATGGCAGCCTGCTTTGCACCCATTTCCACAAGTGCCTGCAGCTGGGATTTTATATATGCTTCATCGTATTCACCGGGCGCACGGTAAGGAATTCCGGTGATCAGGGATGCTTCCGTAATATTGGGGACAACCATATCCGCCATGGCGCACAGATTTGCCATTGCCGGTACGATTTCGTCGCTAAAACCGGCATACAGCTTTCCGTTATCCGCCATCGCCGGATCTACGAATACAAGTCCCGGTTTGAAATCTCTCACAAAGTCACAGATCATGGCAGCCTGCAGAGGAGAACCGAGATATCCGGTATACAGACCATCGAAGGTCAGACCTTCCTTCTGCCAGTGTGCGGATACTTCCGGAATATCCTCGGTCAGGTCACGGAAGGTCCAGCCTTTGAACCCACCGGTATGGGTGGAAAGCACTGCTGTGGGAATGATCGCACATTCCAGACCCATCGCGGAAAGAAGGGGCAGTGCAACGGTCAGTGAACATTTTCCGAAGCAGGAAATATCCTGAATGGTTACAACACGTTTTTGCTTCTGCATATGATTACCTCTGTATGATACAAATAGATTACTATACTAATTATACATCGAAACACGGTGTTTTTCAATATCCAAGTTCTCTGTATTTTTCTTTTCTGGCATAATGCGAGTTGTCTATTCTTGATACCCCATCTGCATACAAAAAACAGACACCGTATAAACGATGTCTGTTTCCGGTTATTGAACACAAGGGATCGCAAATATTTGCAGAAATTACTTGATTTCTACTTCTGCGCCAGCTACAGTCAGCTTTTCCTTGATGGAATCTGCTTCTTCCTTGGAAGCGCCTTCCTTCAGAGTCTTGGGAGCGCCTTCTACCAGTTCCTTTGCTTCCTTCAGACCCAGACCGGTCAGTTCGCGAACAACCTTG
>JAFUKI010000134.1 GCA_017467815.1 Clostridia bacterium | reverse complement strand
TGTATGGGGTACACGGTTCTGCTGTGCTTTTCTCTGTTCAAGACCGGCTCACTAAGTAAAGCCATCTTAGGCGCACACTGATGGAGGTGATCCTATCGCATACGTTCCCGTCCCCAAAGACTTAACCAATGTCAAAACAAAATTCCTCTTTAACCTTACGAAGCGGCAGCTTGTCTGCTTCGGCGGCGGTGCGCTGGTCGGTGTGCCGCTGTTTTTCCTCACAAAACCATACATCGGCACAAGTACGGCGGCACTCATCATGGTATTTCTGATGCTGCCGTTTTTTCTTTTGGCTCTGTACGAAAAGAACGGTCAGCCGCTGGAAAAAGTGGCGAAAAACATGATAAACGTGATGTTCCTGCGCCCCAAACAGCGGCTCTACCGTACCAATAACTTCTACGCAGCCTTAGAGAAACAAAATTCACTGGACACGGAGGTATACAAAATACTGCATGGCAAAGCTGACACGAAGCGATAAAAAGCAGATTGAAGCAATACTTGCCAGATATAAGACAAACGACAGAACTACGATGAGCGCACAGGACAGTATCCCGTTTCAGAGGATGTATCCGGACGGAATCTGCCGTGTGACGGATAATACCTATTCAAAGACTATCCAATTTGCGGATATAAACTATATGCTCAACACCAACGATGATAAGTCAGCTATCTTCGATGGATGGTGCGATTTCCTCAACTATTTCGATTCTTCCATCAAGTTTCAGCTTTCTTTCATCAACCACTCCGCCAATCGGGACAGCTATTCGCAGAACCTTGAAATCCCGCTGCAGGGCGATGATTTTGATGCTATCCGCCAGGAATACACGGATATGCTGAAAAATCAGCTTGCCAAGGGGAATAACGGACTGATCAAGACCAAATATCTCACGTTCACCATTGAAGCCAACAGCGTGAAGACGGCGAAACCCCGTCTGGAACGTATCGAAACCGATATTCTCAACAACTTCAAACGTCTGGGCGTAAAAGCGGAAACGCTGAATGGGTATGAGCGTCTGGAAGTGATGTACGGTATCTTCCATCTTGACGAACCGGAACCGTTCTCCTTCTCATGGGACTGGCTTGCCCCAAGCGGTCTATCCGTGAAGGACTTTATAGCTCCATCTTCCTTTGAGTTCAGAACCGGCAAGCACTTCCACATGGGCAATAAGTACGGTACAGCTTCCTTCCTGCAAATCATCGCACCAGAACTGAATGACCGCCTGCTGGCGGATTTTCTCAATATGGAATCCAGTTTGATCGTCACCATGCACATTCAGTCCGTCGATCAGACTACGGCAATCAAAACCATCAAGCGGAAAATCACAGATCTCGATAAGTCAAAGATTGAGGAACAGAAAAAAGCTGTCCGGGGTGGGTACGATTTCGACATCCTCCCGTCCGACCTTGTAACTTACGGTACAGAAGCGAAAAAGTTATTGCAGGATTTACAGTCCCGGAATGAGCGAATGTTCCTCATGACTTTCGTCGTTCTGAATACTGGTGACAAGTATCCACAGCTGAAAAACAACGTATTACAGGCAAAATCCATTGCGCAGAAGCATAACTGCATCCTCACCTGTCTGGATTTTCAGCAAGAACAGGGCCTTATGAGCAGTCTGCCCATCGGTCTGAATCAGATCGAAATCCAGCGTGGACTGACCACATCTTCCACGGCGGTATTCATTCCGTTTACCACACAGGAACTGTTTCAGGATGGAAAAGAAGCCCTGTACTGCGGCCTTAACGCCCTTTCCAACAACCTGATTATGGTTGATCGGAAACTGCTGAAGAACCCCAACGGTATGATCCTCGGTACTCCCGGTTCCGGTAAATCCTTCTCGGCAAAACGAGAAATTGCTAATGTATTCCTTGTGACGGACGATGATATTATCATCTGCGATCCGGAAGCGGAATATGGCACTTTGGTGGAACATCTGAAAGGTCAGGTGATCCACATTTCGCCTACTTCCAGTGACTATGTAAATCCGATGGATTTGAACCTCAATTACAGTGATGACGAAAATCCGCTGTCACTGAAAGCAGACTTCATCCTTTCCCTCTGTGAACTGATCGTCGGCGGCAAAGAAGGATTGCAGCCTGTTGAAAAGACCATCATCGACCGTTGTATTCGCCTTGTTTACCGAGACTACCTCAACGATCCCGTGCCGGAGAAGATGCCGATTCTTGAAGATTTATATAATGCTCTCCGGAATCAGGATGAAAAAGAAGCGCAGTACATCGCAACGGCACTGGAAATCTATGTCACTGGTTCATTGAATGTGTTCAACCACCGTACCAACATCAATATCGACAACCGGATTGTCAGCTTCGATATAAAGGAACTGGGAAAACAGCTCAAGAAAATCGGTATGCTGATTGTACAGGACGCTGTATGGAACCGTGTTACTGTCAACCGGGATGAACAGAAATCCACACGATACTATGTGGATGAGTGTCACCTTCTTTTGAAAGAAGAACAGACCGCCGCCTACATGGTGGAAATCTGGAAGCGGTTCCGTAAGTGGGGCGGGATACCCACGGGACTGACGCAGAATGTAAAGGTGCGCCCAGATAGGGTGTTGTGCAAAGCAGTTTAAGGTACTGCCGCACACAGCAGTGTGCGAAATATTCTGCCTTACCGACTAAGGAGAAATCCTTTACGGGAACATCGCATGGCAGAGAAAGGGATAGTCACCGAAAGACTTAGGTGCGACTGTTTCCTGATATTAAGAAGATACGAGGATAAGATTGGGTTTATCGAATGTAAGGTTCCAGTTCCTGTTTTTTGCAGGTGTGGGAAAAGTCTTGAAACCCATGTCATAACGCTGTCACGTCATCTTTTACGGCGGGGCAACTGCCAACACGTTATGAAACAGGCGTGAGAACACGTCATAACGAACCGAAAGCATATCCGACAATCTTCATTGACCTAAGCACAACGCTAACTGGGGATTGCCTAAGTCCAGCCCATTCGCCGGATATGGCAACGGAGGCTCCATAGTAGTCCGAGAGGGGTAACGCCCCTTACATGGCGAAGGGAGCCAGTCAGTAACATCTAAAATGTAAGAATGAAAGGGAGGAGAAACCTCAATGAAACCAACATCTGAAATTTTAGAGCGTATCGAAAAGTGTTCCAGCGAACACAAAGACGGCGTATTTACAAGGCTTTACAGATATTTACTCCGTGAAGATATTTACTATGCCGCCTATCAGAAACTTTATGCAAACAAAGGTGCAACAACACAGGGTATCAACGACGATACCGCAGACGGTTTCAGTGACTTCTATGTAAAAGAGTTAATCCAGTCATTAAAGGACGGAACCTATAAGGCTAACCCTGTAAGACGTGAGTACATTCCAAAGAAAAACGGAAAACTCCGTCCGCTGGGTATCCCGTCATTCCGTGACAAGCTCCTGCAAGAAGTTGTCAGAATGATTTTGGAAGCTATCTATGAACCTGTCTTTGACAGTCATTCCCACGGTTTCAGACCGGGCAAAAGCTGTCATACCGCACTCCGTCAGATTTCTTCTGACTTCACAGGCGTGGTCTGGTTTATCGAAGGCGATATTCAAGGCTGTTTTGATAACATCAATCACGAAAAACTGATTGAGATTTTGAGCAGGAAAATCAAAGACAGTCGTTTTCTGAACATCATTCGCCAGTTTTTGAAAGCTGGGTATGTCGAGAATTGGAAGTACAACGCCACTTACAGCGGCTCCCTGCAGGGTGGTATCTGTTCTCCGATACTTGCGAATATCTATCTAAATGAACTGGACAAGAAGTTTCGGGAAATTGCAGAACGCTTTGATAAACCGAGGTCTGCATATCAGACACCGGAATATCATGCGGCAAACAAAGAATTAAAAAGACTGTCCTACTGGATTGACCATACCGCCGATGAAGCGGCAAGACAAGAACTGATTAACCAGTATAAGGCGCAGAAGAAAGCCATGAGCAATCTGCCCTGCAAACCTGCCGACAACAAGAAATTTACTTTTGTCCGTTATGCGGATGACTGGCTGGCAGGGGTGTGCGGCACGAAAAAGGAATGTGAGGAATTGAAAGCCGAAATCGCAGAATTTCTAAGCACAGAGCTGAAATTGACTTTGAGCGAAGAAAAGACGCTGATAACGCACAGTTCCGAAAAAGTCCGCTTCATTGGCTACGATATATGCGTCCGCAGAAATCAGGAAGTCAAAGGTCACAGAATGAAGAACGGAACGTGGAGAAAATCCCGTACCCTGCACATGAAAGTTGCCCTTACTATTCCCCATACGGAAAAGATTGAGAAATTCATGTTTGCAAAGAAGGCCATTCGCCAAAAGGAAAACGGGGAGTTCCAGCCGATACACAGAGCCGGACTTCTCAACCTTGCGGATTATGAGATTGTGGAACAGTACAATGCCGAAGCAAGAGGACTATGCAACTATTACAATCTGGCCTGTGATTATCACACGCTGGACTACTTCTGCTATCTCATGGAGTACAGTTGCTTAAAGACGATTGCCAATAAGCATAAAACCAGTATCCGCAAAATCATTCGCCAGTATAAAGACGGGAAAACATGGTCCGTCCCTTATGAAACCAAAGCGGGGACTAAACGTGTACGCCCCGTTAAAATCGCTGATTGTAAGCGTGGCGAAGCGAGTGACATCATCTATCAGAGAAAGAAATTTAGCTGGAAAACCACTATCAGACAACGGCTTAATGCCAGAGTTTGTGAATTATGTGGGTGTAAAGAAGCCGACTTGTACGAGGTTCACGTGATACGGAACTTAAACGAGTTGGGTAATTCCGATTGGGAAACCGTGATGAAGAAGAAACGGCGGAAAACGCTTGTTGTTTGCAGCAAGTGCCATGAAAGAATACACAGACACTAATCAATACGTCAATTACTAATGGGGAGCCGGATACTTCGAGAGGAGTAAGTCCGGTTCCGAGGGAGGGTGTAGGAAACCTGCCGCCAGCGGTGGCAAGGCGCCTTTACCCTACCCTACGACCTGCTTGCGTCAAAAGAGGTAGAAAACATCCTCGAAAACTCCGACTACATCTATATGCTCAATCAAGCGGCTGGGGACAGACAGATTCTGGCGCAGAAACTGAATATCTCCCCGCATCAGCTTTCGTATGTAACCCACTCCGGGGAGGGGGAAGGACTGCTGTTTTATGGTTCGACAATCCTGCCGTTTGTGGATCGGTTCCCGAAGGATACGCTGCTCTATCGCTTGATGACTACCAAATTGCTTGAAACTATGAAAGAAAACACAGAATGATAAGGAAAGGATAACAACAATGGAAACCAAAATTTCAACTTTCACCAGCGAAGAATTCGGCAATGTACGCACTCTGATGATTGGCGGTGAACCGTGGTTTGTTGGAAAAGATGTTGCCTTGGCATTGGGATATACAAATCCGCAAAAAGCAATCCGGGACCATGTTTTCGAGGAAGATAAAGGGGTGAACGAAACGTTCACCACTGGCGGAAAACAGAAAGTACCCGTAATCAACGAATCCGGATTGTACAGCTTGGTTCTCGCCAGTAAATTACCGTCTGCTCGTAAATTCAAACACTGGGTAACATCTGAAGTTCTGCCCACTATCCGGAAGCACGGTGCATATATGACAGAATCTATGCTGCAGAAGGTATTGGAACATCCGGAACTGATTATGGTTATGGCAGAGCAGCTGATGCAGGAGCATAACCGTGCAGAAAATCTGTCAGCTGCATTACAACAGGTACAACCCAAGGCGGAGTATTATGATGCTTATGTCAATCCGGAGGATTGCACCAACATCCGTGCTACCGCAAAGGAGCTTCAAGTACCAGAATGGCAATTCTGCAAGTTTCTGGTGGAAGCTAAGTTTATGTACCGCTGTCCTGCCGGAAATTTGATGCCCTACAACAAACCCGGCAATGAAGGTATGTTCATCGTGCGGGACTACTGTACTTCCAGCGGACACAAAGGTGTGTACACCCTCATCACCCCGCTGGGCAAAGATCGTATCCGGATCAAGCTGATGGAGAATCCCGATGGCTGAGAAACTGCGATTTGCGGAAGAAAACAAGCCACTGTCCAGACTGATCCACGATCTGCCGGGGCATATGGCATCCGCACAGGTACATAAAAGATTCCATGAATCCGACGATAATGCCGGTACCAATGCACTGGACAGCGGCGTGTATCTTACAGAAGCTGCAGTCCGGGCAGCATCCAAAGCACAGCAGAAAAAACGGATCAAACAGGAATATGCCCAAGCGAAGCGAACCTCGCAGGAATCCGCAAGAGCATCCGAAATTGCCGGGAAAGCTGCCTTGACTCTGCAGGAAAAAGCCAGACAGGTTGTGGCATATGTAGTCAACCACAAAGGAATGTTCATCGTAATCGGCTGTATTCTTGCCCTGCTTCTGTTTTTTACCAGCCTTATTTCCTCCTGTTCCGTAATCGTCCAAAGCGGACTGAACGCCATCGGAACGACCACCTACCCCAGCGAAACGGAAGATATTCTGGCGGTAGAAGAAACCTATTGTATTATGGAAGAAAACCTGCAGAACGATCTGGATACCTATGAAATCCGGTACCCCGATTATAATGAATACCGGATTTATGGTGAAGTGGAGGGTCACGATCCCCATGTGCTTGCGGCGATTCTGTCGGCGGTGTATGGGGACTATACCCCGGAGGATGTGGATATGTTTCTGGATACCATCTTTGGACTGCAGTATCGGCTTACGGAAACTATCCGGCGTGAAACCCGGTACAGGTTTGTGGATGGAGAACGGGTGCCGTATCTGTATTCCATCTGTACGGTGACGCTGACCTATACCCCTCTGGAAGAACTGGCGCAGTCTCTGCTGACGGAGGAACAGTATGAACTGTACGAAGTGTATCTGACCACATCCGGGAATCAGCCGGAACTTTTTGAATAATCCCAGAGAAAGGAGAAAAAATGAACCCGAAAATACCCAAACTGAAAGCGGAGATGGAAAAACTTCTCGCCAAACGAGCATCCATTGACACCCGGTGTGATGCCATCGACGCACAAATCACGGAACTGGAAAACCTCGACATCGTAGGTACTGTCCGTGAAATGGGCATCACACCCGACCAGCTTGCCGAACTTCTGAAAAAGCTGATAAAATCTCCCATGCCGTCAGAAAAAACGGAGGATCAGAATGAAACCGAACAAACATAAATCCAGACTGCTTGCCGGTCTGTGCGCCGTCATCGTGTGCATGGCGGCTTTTTGTATACCGAAAACCACGCGTTAGACGCGTGGTTCCAAAGAAATTACATAGATGAGACTGACAAAAAACTCCTTTGCTGTAAAATAGAAGTGCGGCTGTCAACTGCACAAAAACAGCAAAGGAGGTCATTTAGGATGAGTATAAATGACATAAACAGTTTATCACACACAAAGTGGAATTGCAAGTATCACGTGGTATTTGCGCCAAAATATAGAAGAAAAGTATTCTATAAAGAGAAACGGGAAGCGATAAGGAAAATATTGCGACAGTTATGTGACTGGAAAGGAGTAAAGATATTAGAAGCAGAAGTATGCCCAGACCATATACATATGTTATTGGAGATACCCCAAAATATCTCAGTATCAAGTTTTATGGGATACTTAAAAGGGAAAAGCATTACCATTCTGTATGAACAATTCGGTGAATTGAAATATAAGTATAGGAACAGAGAATTTTGGTGTA
>JAFUKI010000020.1 GCA_017467815.1 Clostridia bacterium | reverse complement strand
CTTTTTGTGAAAAAGTATTTCTCCCTCCCCTGCACCCCTCCCTCTTTTCAAAAAACTTCAAAAAAAGGAGTTTTGCAACAGAAATATTGGATTGTTTTAAGATTGCCGGTATTTGAAAGACAATCTTTTTTCTTGTTTTCAGGCAAGTCCAAGTTTTTTCATTCTTGAAAATGTCTCGAAAACAGGACGCCCATGGATTTTGGCAATCTGAATCAGCGTAAATCCTTCGGCAACTTCCTTCCGTAATTTTTCATCTTCTTCCGCATCCCACGGTGCATCCGTACGGTCATATCCCAACGTCCGCAGTCCCTTGTCATACGAAGATTCTGCCCGCATAACAGGATCTTTTTTCTTAGGTGCAGATTTCTTTATGTTCTGCTTAAGAACCGTCTCGGCGGCAGAAACAGTCTGCTCCAGGTCCTCCGGCGGTGCATTGTAATACAAATCTTCCGGCGGCGCATCCGCATCGGAAACAGGAGGCAGCTCATACATCCCGGCAGGAACCTCATTCGCCGTAGTTCTGCTTTCGGAATATTCGTACACATCCGTATGCATACCATTACGCCAGGCGGAAACCACATCCAGAATCTGTTTCCCGTATCGCGCATATTTGACTTCACCAATGCCCTGTACTGCCAAAAGTTCTTCGCGGGACCCCGGCAGAGACGAACAGATTTTCTCCAGCAGAGCATTGGAAGCAATGTAAAACGGCGGAACTTCTTCTTCAGCCGCAAGTCCGGTACGCAGTTCCCGGAGTTTTTCATACAGACTGCTGTTTACCGTCTTTTCCCTGACAGGCTTACCTGCAGCCGTCTTTTTCTTCTTCGGCTTGGCGGATTTTATGATCTGTACATCACCGGGAAGCTTGATCATAACCTGCTTGTTCCCTCTGAGAATATCCCGGCTTTTCGGAGTGGTTTTCAGTATCCTGAAATCACCGATGCACTCCAGAAATCCATCGGCAATAAGAAATTCTGTGACACGTTTGATATACGCCGGCGTATTGTCTTTCATAATCCCCCATACACTCAGGGAATCCAGCTTAGCCTCACGTATTTTTTCATTCTTACTGCCCTGTAATACAGCACAGATCGTACCGGTGGAATATTTCTCCCCGCTTCTGACAACGCAGGACAGAATCTTCTGCACATCAACTGTAGCATCGATCTCCAACATTTCCGCAAGGCAGTTGGAACAATTCCCGCAGGCATCCATACCGTCTTCACCGAAATACCGCAGAATCCGCCCGCGCAGACAATCCGTGGCACTGCCGTAATCAAACATATCCGACAAACGTCTCATGGAACGTTCAAGGAGAAATTCCCGCTGTTCCTCAGAAAGATCAGGCACACCTTCCTGTCGTGTGATCAGACTGCGGTTGGTATAAAAATCCCCCGGCGAGAATAAAAGAATACAATCCGCCGAAGACCCATCCCGACCGGCACGTCCGGCTTCCTGATAATAACTTTCCAGATCCGGCGGCATATTGTAATGGATGACATAGGAAACATTGGACTTGTCAATCCCCATTCCGAAAGCACTGGTCGCCACCATAACCGTCACACGGTCATACAGAAAATCATCCTGATTCATCCGTCTTTCATCATCGGAAAGCCCGGCATGGTATCTGGATGCCTGAAAACCGTTTGCCTGCAGAAACTGACAGATTTCTTCAACCGTTTTCCGCGCCATGCAGTATACAATACCGCTTTGCTCCCTGCGCTGATCCAGAAGGGCAAGCAAGGCTTGTTTTTTATTTTCCGGCTGCTGCACACCGAAATACAGATTCGGGCGGTCAAAACCCTTGACACATTCATAAGGTGTCTGCAGCTGCAGCAGGGAACGGATGTCGTTCCGCACATGTTCCGCCGCAGTCGCCGTGAAAGCTGCAAGTACCGGTCTGGCGCGAAGGGAAGCCACGAAATGCAGAATTCCCAGATAGCTGGGACGGAAATCCTGTCCCCATTGGGAAACACAGTGCGCCTCATCCACTGCAACAAGGGAAATATGCAGTCCGGCACAAAGATTCAGAAAATCAGCGGACTCCAAACGCTCCGGCGCCACATAAATGATTTTGTACATTCCTGCCGCAGTATTATTCAGTACACGCAGATACTGATTGTAGGTGAGAGAACTGTTGATATAAGCCGCATCCACTCCCACACTTTTCAAGGAGCGCACCTGATCCTTCATCAGGGAAATCAGCGGCGAAATTACCAGAGTGATCCCCGGCAGGGTCAGCGCAGGCACTTGGTAACACAGGGATTTCCCGGCACCCGTCGGCATCACGCAAAGCACATCCCGTCCGGTAAGTATGGCAGAAACTACCTCTTCCTGCCCATCCCGGAAAGAAGAGTAGCCAAAATATTTTTGCAAAACGCCATAAGCTTCAGTCATTCCCATTCTCAATTACTTCCCTGAGCAGAATTTTCTTTTCAAATTTCCCACGTTTCGCCGCTTTCTCGCCTCGTACCTTCTCCAGCTCTTCAAGAGTGTATCCACGGGCAATCGCGGCGGCATGAATCACTTCGACCAGATCCGCCAGTTCTTCGATAGTATGATCCGCGTGATATTCCGCCAGTTCCTCGTCCAGCTTGGCATCGATCCGTTTCAGGTATTCCGCATCGGAAAGGATCTCCGTCTTGCAGGACGCACCGGATTTTTCGATGATTTCGGGGATACGGTCGCGGACAAGCTTGTTATATACCTTGGTCATAGTCAGATCCTTATTAAAAATGATGATGGAAAAGCCGGAAATCAATCCCGGCAAACATCTTCCATCGTATAAAAACCGGCTTCTTTACCACAGAGATAAAGGGCAGCCTTCAAAGCACCGGTAGCAAAGAGATCCCGGCTTCCGGCACTGTGGGAAATTTTGATCACTTCATCCCGACCGGCAAAAATAACTTCATGCTCACCGACAATGGTACCGCCGCGAATGCTGGAAATACCGATCTCACGCTTGTCACGTGCCTGACGCACATCGTGTCTGCCGTATACAAATTCCGCATCGTTTTTCACGGACTTAGCCGCCTCAGCCAGCATATACGCCGTACCGCTGGGAGCATCCAGTTTCTTGTTGTGATGCGCTTCCAGGATCTCGATATCGTATTCGTCCCCCAGAATGGAAGCCGTACGCTTTACCAGATCCACAAGCACATTGATGCCGAGAGACATATTCTGGGATTTCAGCACAGGAATATCCTTGGCAGCCTGACGGATCATCGCCGCTTCTTCGTCCGTATGACCGGTGGTACAGACAACCACAGGTACAAAATGGGCTCTCGCATAGGAAAGCAGAGCAGAAACTGTGGAATGGTGGGAACAGTCAATGATAACATCCGGAACAGTGGTGATCTCGTCAAAGGATGCATATACGGGAAAGGGAAGATCACAGGGCGCAATTTCCACCCCGGCAAGAATATGTACATCATCCCGCTCAGCCGCAAGACGGGCAACCGCGGAGCAAAGTCTGCCGGACGCACCGGACAAAAGTATTTCGATCATAACGATATATCCTTTCTTTTCTGACATAACAAAGCCGGCGGAAAGCGGAGTTATCCGAAAACCCTCGACTTCCCGCCGGAAAATGGTTCTATGAAATTATTTCAGCAGACCGGCATCACGCATAGCGCCGATCAGCACTTCCTTGTTCTTGTCTTCCATCTCGCAGAGAGGCAGACGCATTGCATCGGAGCAAAGTCCCATCAGACCGCAGGCAGTCTTCACGGGAATCGGATTGACTTCAATGAACAGACTGTTGATCAGGTGGAGCAGCTTCAGCTGAAGATCTCGGGAAGCGACAACATCCCCGGCCATATACTTGGCACAGATGTCATGGGTTTCCTTGGGCATAATGTTGGACAGAACAGAAATAACACCCTTACCGCCGAGAGAAAGAATCGGTACGATCTGGTCGTCATTACCGCTGTAAATAGCCAGAGAATCGGAAAGTTCAGCAGCAATTTCTGCAACCTGGCTCAGATTGCCGGAAGCTTCCTTAACGGCAACAATGCGCTCATGCTTGGCAAGTTCACGATATACGGGCATGGTAATATTCACGCCGGTACGGGAGGGAACATTGTACAGGATAATGGGCTTGTTGACCTTTTCAGCGGTATCCAGAAAACTGCGGATCAATCCCTTGGGCGTAGTCTTGTTATAATAGGGGGAAACCAGAAGCAGCGCATCCGCCCCAACTTCGCAGGCATAAACGGAAAGGGTATTGGCATAATCCGTATCATTGGAACCGGTACCAGCAATCATGGGAACTCTGCCCGCAATTCTTTCCGCTGCAAAACGGATACATTCCTTGTGTTCTTCGTCGGTCAGGGTAGAACCTTCACCGGTGGTACCGCAGATAACGAGGGAATCGATCCCCTGTTCGATCTGCCAGTCAATCAGTCTGCCGAATGCATCATAGTCCACACCGTTTTCCGGGGTGAAAGGGGTAACAAGCGCAGTGGAAGCGCCGGTAAAAATAATGTCTTTGGTAAATGCAGCCATAGTCAACTCTCCTCTTGATCATGAGTAAATGTAGATTGGGAACAAAACCATCCAAACCGCGCAATTCCGGCGGAAAAGAGTAATTTTGTAAAAGAAAAATAGAAAAACCGGTTGAAAACCGGCTGTCTGTGTACTATAATATAGTCGTTGACACATCAGTCTGCCAATAATAGCCGACAAATATTGACTATGACACAGATAGCCCTCCACCGAATATCGGTGACAGTACGCACCCTGTTCGGAAAGCGTCCCAGATTACCAGACCGTCCTCTGCCAATCTTCGGCACTTCTCGCCTTTCCTCCCTGCCGCACCGGAATGGCATGGCTGACGGCGCCTCGTCAGGGAATAATCATCGGAAATGCTCCTCTATCACATTTTATGTGCACCCGCCTGAACGGGTACGTACATATAATATCATAAACCACTTGTTTTGTCAATCGGTGAAACTGTAAAATTCCTGTTTTTTGTAAAAAAACAGCAGATTTTTTTGCAAACAATCCGGATTATCCGAAAAAATCATAACATTATGAAAAGAGTAGAAAGGGATACCTAAAATGATCCAGAACATCCTGCCGCCGACCGATCTGAAACTATCGGATTTCAATTATGATCTGCCGGAATCCTATATTGCCCAGACACCCGCAGAACCCCGGGATTCCTCCAAGCTGATGATCATAAACCGTTCCAACCCGGAGTATACCTTTGAACACCGTATTTTCCGCGACATTCTGGAATATCTGAATCCGGAGGATGTGCTGGTCATCAACGATACCCGTGTTATCCCGGCAAGAATCATCGGCAAGCGCCTGTACAAAATGCAGGAAGACGGTACACGTATCCTCTCGGAAGGACAGGGTGCCGTGGAACTGCTCCTGCTTCGCCAGAGAGAAAATGATGTCTGGGAAGCGCTCGCAGGTCCCGGAAAGCGTGCCAAACCCGGCGATATCCTGACCTTCGGTGATGATCTGCTGCGCGGTCATGTTCTTTCTGTCGGAGAGGGCGGATGCCGTATGGTTCGTCTGGAAGCCCGGGGAGAATGTCAGACTGTATACGAAGCTCTGCACCTGCTCGGATCCATGCCACTGCCGCCCTACATTACCGAACAGCTGTCCGATCCCGAAAGATACCAGACCGTTTATGCACGTAATGAGGGATCAGCCGCAGCACCCACAGCAGGACTCCATTTTACCCCCGAACTTCTGGATGCGATCCGTGCCAAAGGCTGTGCCATCGCTCCCGTACTTCTCCATGTGGGACTGGGCACATTCCGTCCCGTAAAAGAAGAAAGAATAGCCGACCACGAAATGCACGCCGAATTTATCTCCGTCTCCCCCGAATCTGCGGAGCTGATCAATACACGCCGTAAAAACGGAGGCAGAGTGATTGCAGTCGGCACCACATCCTGCCGTGTATTGGAAAGCGCATCGGACGATAACGGCATCCTCCACCCCATGGACGCTGACACCGGCATTTTCATTTACCCCGGCTACAAATTCAAAATGGTGGACGCCCTGATCACCAATTTCCATCTGCCCGAAAGCTCCCTACTGATGCTCGTGTCCGCCCTGGCTGACCGTGACAGAATCATGGCGGCATACACCGAAGCCAAAAAGGAAAATTATCGTTTCTTCTCCTTTGGAGATGCGATGTTTATATGTTGAAAATCCAATATAACACGCGCACAAAAATATTGTCTATGTAAAAAATGCAACATAATATGTTGACAAATGGGATATAATATGCTATACTATTATCGAAAGGAGTTGATATTATGTCTAAAGTATCTACGAACATCAGCCTTG
>JAFUKI010000133.1 GCA_017467815.1 Clostridia bacterium | reverse complement strand
CGTGCGCGTCTGCCAAGCTTTTTGCAGAAATTCCGGTAATCAAAAGCGGAGATCACTGTTTTTCCGGTACCGGTTGCGGCAACAATCAAATTTTTATTGTTTCCGCGGACTTCCCTCTCCGCACGGATCTTATCGAGAATCTCCTGCTGATACGGGTAGGGAGTAATATCAAACGTATACGGCTGATCGCTGTTATTTTCAAAATACTTTTCCGCCTTCAGCGCTTTTTCAAGCCGTTCTCGCTGTGCTTCATCGTAATCTTCAAATTCAGAGGAATTCCAATAGCTTTCAAATGTTGCAGAAATTTTTCGGATCGTGTCGGGCAGATCCTGCATGGTCACCTTGACATTCCATTCCAAGCCACTTGAAATTGCGGCATTGGACAGATTCGAGGAACCGACATATGCCGTAGTGAATCCAGTGTCACGATAGAAAACATAGGTTTTCGCGTGGAGTCTGGTACGCTTTGTATCGTAAGAAACTTTGATTTCCGTATTTGGGAGTTGCCGCAGTTCTTCAACTGCTTTTACGTCCGTTGCTCCCATGTAAGACGTCGTGATGATCCTCAGACTGCCGCCGTTTTCTGTGAACGTACGCAGTTCATCCATAATCAGACGCAAACCGCTCCATTTGATGAAGGAGACAAGCATATCAATGCGGTTGGAGGAAACAATTTCTTTCTTCAGTTCCGTGAACATCTGCGGTTCGTGGACTGCACCGGTAAAAAGCGAACTCTGTGCAATGGAAGTCTCCGGACGAACGATTTCCGCTTTGCTGTTGACTGCATAGATACTGTTCTGCTTATCTAAAAGTGCCAGAAGCTGTTCTGCACGTTCGTCCACTGCCATCCCATCGTATTCGGATTCCTTGGTTTCAAACTTGATCGTAGATACGATTTTATTCGCCAGTTCAACCTGCGTCATCAGGTCGCCGCCGTTGTCAACGACATTATCGAGACCTTTTTCTACGATATCGGCAATGTATTTCGCCAGAACTTTGGAAGCTTCCGCTTTGTCGATGGGCGCAGTCTGGGAAAGCTTGTCCGCAGATGCGTCAAGTTCCTCACCAAGTGCGCGGGATATTACTTTTTCATACAGTCCGGATTTTAGCATAGCGGCTCCTTCAGCGTATAATAATCTATAATAGAGTATATCACAAAAACCTCGCCATTTCAACAAAAACTGTTGATCTTTTCTCAATCCTTTGCTACAATACTGATGACTATATTGCATCTTTATTAAATACTTGTCTAAACAGGAGTACAAGACCATGTAAGTACTATTTATCGGCAACAGCCATACCTATTTCAACGATATGCCTGAGCTTTTTGCTCGGTTCGCAGAGAAAACAACCGGTGAAAAAACGGAGGTTGTCATGCTCGCGTACGGCGGTCGGGACTATGACTGGCATCTCAGAGAATTTACGTCACTGCGGTTTAATCTGATGTACGGCGGTTACGATTACTGCGTTCTGCAGCAGGCAGCACATCCGTATCCGCCGATCGAAACCACGCTGAAAACCGGTGGGGAGATCATCGACCTCTGCCATCGCTGCGGTGTGAAGCCGGTGGTGTACATGACATGGGCGGAAAAGCGGTTCCCCGAGAATCAGCAAAAAATGATCGACACCTGTGGGAAGCTTGCGGCGGAAAACGATGCTCTTCTCGCTCCCATCGGACGTATTTGGCAGGAAGTACAGCAGACCCGTTCGGATATCGAACTGTATCACACAGACGGTGAACACGCAAGTCCGTACGGAGATTTCCTGATTGCAGCGGCATTCTGCAAGCTTCTGACCGGCAGTGTTTCACCGGACGTCAGCGGTATGGGGATCAACTTCCATGTCAATGATGAAACCGGACGCAATACGGTGAACAAAGACCTGATTCGCGTGGAACTGGACAAGGAAAAGACCGATTATATTCTCGGAATCATCAATGAGTGAAACCCCATCTTTCGAGATTCTTCAGCGCATAATTATCCATACAGTTTTTATACTCCACTGACATCTTCTTTCCGACACATTTCTACATGATTTTCCCTTTACTTATGGGCACTCGCTCCTCTCTCCACCACATGCATCCACTCGTGGCCTGAATCACCGAATATTTATCCACGGGCCCCCGTTAATTCGACACAATAATACATAATAAATATACTGTACACAATACCAAGTATTCATTTTTGTGGAATTACAACAAAATTCCCGCCAATTTTTCAGCATTCATTTTCGCTTGATTTTATTCAATTCTGATTGACACGGCGACAGATCTGTGTTATCATCTATATGCAAGCTTATCCGACACCATAGTTGCCGCTTCATAGAAGGAGGGATGAAAGTTAATGGCAAATAATGAAGAAGCGGGTTTGCCTTGTTACGATAGGGCACTGTTCTGTGAACGGGTTGCAGACGCCAAAGTCCGTTCCGGTCTGGACTGGGACGAAATAGCGCAGGCGATTACCGATGCGGGATATCCTATCAGCAAAGCCAACCTGAAGACCTACATTTTCCAGAGAACAGCAAGTCTGAAACTCGTGATCTATCTTTCCAGAACACTCCATGTTTCCATTGACTATCTCCTGGGAAATGAAGAAAACTCCATCACACCGGAAGAAGGGTTCGATTACAATTACAGCGGCCACCGTTATCAGCAATACAACGGTGACTTCTATATGTACTTCCACCCGACCCGGACCAACGAACCCGAAGAACCCATCGTGGCAAAACTGCAGATAGACAGTGCCAAAGGTGGACGCGCAACGCTTGAAGTCCCTGTGGACGACGGCAAACCCAAAATTTACGCAGGACATCTGTTATTATCCGCAAGCACGAACACGGGCTTTCTCCAGTTACGATGCAATAACGGAGAGAGCATTGAGTACATTTTCAACGATCCCAACACATTCCAGAACAGACTGCGCCTCTGTGTCGGTGCACTGGTTTCGGTCAGCAGCGGTGACTCCAAGAGAATGCCTACCCTGTCCCGTGCGGTCATAACAGATTCAAGGCTTACTGATGAAGGGCTAAGGTACGTAAAAGCAAACCTTCGTCTCAACTCCAAGTACATTGATGTGAGCCGAGAAGATTTAGAAAAAATACTGCGGACCTTCTTTAAGGAGAACAATATGGACAACTTCGAGAGGGTTTATCAGAGAATTTCCAATGCTTTCTGCGAACGCACATACTATTCCATCGAGGAGCAATACTTTCTGAACACATTCAAGATCGAAAACAAACTGGATGACAAACAGACAGAAACGCTCATCGCGGATCTTCGCAACAATTCCCTGAGCAGTATCAACTGCAAAATCCCCCGTGCCATAGACGTCAGATTGTATCTTCTTCTGCGAGACGGAAAGATGTTCATTGACGAAACGTAATCCCTAACCACAATCGGTACCTCGGTATTTCTTCTCTATACCGGTCCTCTGAGAATAACTGTTGATTGTATTTCAAGGAGGTCAGACATGCCGAAAAAGAAAAAACAGATAAGTCAATTACCCTACATTTATGGATGTCCTGAGTGTGGAAAACGAATTTTCGACTCAGCCCATCTTGATGATATTCATGTAGTTGGTGTTCAGCTGAAATGCATGCATTGCAGCAATGTAGTTGATGTTGAATTGACGCATAAATATCTTCTGAAGGTTGTGGAATTCAAACTGAATATTCTTAACCATACCGAGCAACGGAGCCATATATATTGAGCTACCAAATAGCCGGATGATTTTGTGAAACTTTTTGTTTCCATATCATCCGGCTTTTTTCTTTTCTCTTTTTTGACTTACGCCTAACTTCCGTGAAATTCTCCATCCGAACAAAACGAACAAACAAAGTAAAACAGTATTTATTATGGAGGAATTTATGGAACTCGAAGTACGTACCGGCAATGGCAAATTGCTGTTTAAATGGAACCCTGTAACCTTCACACTTTCGATCCTTCTGAAAGGCGTTCTGTACCGTGTGAAACTGGGCGCTTTCGGCTTCAAACTGATCGAAGAAAAACCTGTAGAAAAAAAGTAAACAAGTAAATATGCTGAACACTGAATCCTCAGAGCTGCTAGATGGCCAGAAGGATGCTGTAGTTATAACTATGGCATCAGTCTGGCCATTTTTCTGTTCTGTCGGATAATGGTGACGGCTCCTTGAGGATTCACGGATCTGAAAGGAGCTATCATGGCAAACAAGCACAAAAGAAGCGAGTATTTCATTTATATCCCCGAACTGCGCATCTATGAACCCGTATCCGAAGAAGTCTATTACGAGTATTACCGTCCGATCTGGCGCACGTTCAAGAAAGAACATTATCACAAGCGCTGCAGCTGTCCCGGTCAGAGCTGGTATCTTTGCGGCGGTGACTGCTGTACCTGTTCCTTCCGCACAGCAGGAAATATGCTGTCATTGGATATGGAAATGATCAATTCCGACGATGAAGGCATCACGCTGTACGAGACTCTGGCGGATGATGCGCCTTTGATTGAATCCATCGTGGAAGACGCCGCTCTGCTGGAAGAGCTTCTTCAGGCACTGGAAGAACTCGATCCGGAAGGAAAGAAAATGTGCCGGCTTATCATGGAAGGATGTTCCGAACGTCAGGCAGCAGACATGATGAACATGGCACGCTCCACGTTCAAGCGGCACTGGGATCGTGTGAAGGAGATTCTTGCAGAACGGCTGAAGGACTACAAGTAAAAACACCCGATCCGAAGACCAGGTGTTACTGGGTTATCTTGCAATCAAGTCGTACCGGCTCATGATGATATCAACGACATCCTGTGTCCGTACACGCATTCCAACTCTAGCAATCGTTTCACGGACAAGTTCCTCCGTCACTTCGGGAATCACTTCACGGTATTCCGGGTACTCGTCCAGCAAATCGTTGAACAGCATCACCAGCACATCATTCAGTTTTGCCTTGGACGGATATCCGCGGGAAATGAGTGCCATGTTGTTGTCGAAGTTCGGGGCGAATCCGATGAAGTCACCTGTTGCAGGATCACGCAGAAGACCGAAATTGTTGGTGTGCCGATCAGGGTTGGCGCAGATCGTATCGAGGAAGATCATGCGGATGTAGTCCGGAATCGCGCGCGGACAGATTCTCTGCAGAGCGTTAACAACATCCGTGTATTCCTCGTTGTCACCCATGAAAGCGGATGCCGGTTCAAAGTTGACTGCCGCGCTGTCCGTGAAGTCGAGGGACTTGATGCAGCCTTCCCCGCGCTCGTATTTCGCCATGTTCATGCCGAGAGCGGAACCTAACTCATACACGAACAGTTCCGAGAACATCTCGTCATGGGTGGCACGCTTGTACATCCACCACTGGCCATCCCGTAGCTTCCAGCATTTCTCGAAGCTTCCGATGTTGGTCAGTTCTGGCGTTTTGGAACGCTTGCTGGATGCGGCACGGTTGAAGCTGTCGTAGGTTCCCTTCAGGGCGAGGTTGGAGAAGTAGTCGTCGGAGAAACGGACATCATCGTATGTCATATCCGAGCCGATGGGACGAATCCAGTAGTTGTCCGTGATTGTGGCGCCGTTGACATGGATGACCGTAGATACATCGTCCTTTTCTGCAAGGCGGAGAGCTTTTTTGAGAAGGCGGGAGTTGGCACGATGGGAGTCGATGGCACGGGTTTCCAGCCACATATCGGCATTAGCAACACGGCGCAGATACAGCGGGAGAAGATCGGAATTCACGACTGTCAGAGTATCGTTCTGCCATACAGCAGTAACAGTGTTTCCGCTGAGAATCTCATATGAACGTTTTTCCATGATGCGTCCTCCTTGAAATTTTCTCTATACATTATACCCCATATTCATCTTTTTGTCAACGATGTGGTCCTGACAATAAGTTTTCGCTGATCCAAAAATAATTTTGCAGATTTTTCAGAAAACAGCGGACCACTTTGCCGTTGAGCCTCCAGTGTGGTGTGTGGACAGAGTACCGATACATCCACAGAACGGAGGAAAATCCATGAACGATATCGCAATCACCACCGCTGACCGTGATGAACTGATCGGGCTTCTTGCCGCTATCAGTGTTGTTTCCGGCAGACTGGCAAGGAACATCAACGCAATTCAGGAAAAAGGAGGAAAAACAAATGGACAGAAAAGACGAACTGGCTGCGATTGCGGAAGAGCTTCTCAGATACGCCACTTCTCTGACATCCGCCGCTGAAACCATCACCGCGATGCTCGGAAAAGCCGAACCCGAAGCACCTGCCGAACCCCAGCCGAAATTCGAAGAAGTACGTGCAGTGCTGGCTGGAATGTCCCGCAAGGGCTACACCGATCAGATCCGCGCACTGCTTCAGAAATACGGAGCTGAGAAACTCTCCGGCGTTGATCCGGGGCAGTACCGAGCATTGCTCAAAGATGCGGAGGAAATGATCAATGCCACCTAAAGGTCACGCCATTCTTTCCGCTTCATCTGCAGACCGCTGGCTCCACTGCCCTCCTTCCGCACGGCTCAGTGAATCCTTCGCTGATACCTCAAGTGACTACGCCGCAGAAGGCACTGAGGCTCATGCTCTGTGTGAGTTCCGACTGAAGGAAGCACTGGGCATTCCTGCGGATGATCCGACCGGAAACATGAAATTCTATTCCGCTGAGATGGAAGATTGCGCCGGCGATTATGTGCAGTACATTCTGGAACAGCTTGGTTCGGTAAAACAGAGCTGTTATGATCCGGAAATTCTCATTGAACAGCGGGTGAATTTCTCGCGCTGGGTTCCCAACGGATTTGGCACAGCGGACTGCATACTGATCGCAGACGGAACGCTGAAAATCATCGACTACAAGCATGGACGCGGGCTGGAAGTCTCTGCCGAAGAAAATCCGCAGATGATGTGCTATGCACTCGGTGCGCTGGAACTGTTCGACGCCTTGTACGACATTGAAACAGTCAGCATGACCATTTTCCAGCCGCGCCGTGACAACATCAGTACATACACAATCAGCAAAGATGCACTGTACCGCTGGGCTGAGGAGGTTCTTCATCCTGCCGCAGAACTTGCTTATGCAGGAGAAGGTGAATTCCGCTGCGGCAGCTGGTGTGTCTTCTGCAAAGCCAAAATTCACTGCCGTGCCAGAGCGGAAGCTAACCTGCCAATGGCGAAGCATGAATTCCGACTTCCGCCTGTTCTGCAGGATGAGGAAATTGAGAAGCTTCTCGGCAGTCTCGACAGCCTTCTGGACTGGGCGGCGGATCTGAAGGAATATGCGCTTCGCAAAGCACTTGACGGCAAGGTGTGGCATGGTTGGAAGTTGGTTGAAGGACGTTCGATTCGCAGGTATACCGATGAAGCAGCCGCCGCAAAAGTGGTGACAGACGCCGGATTCGATCCCTACGAAAAGAAAATCCTCGGCATCACAGCCATGCAGAAACGCCTTGGCAAATCCCGGTTTGAGGAACTGCTGTCCGGTTACATTGAGAAACCGGAAGGCAAACCAACGCTCGTGCCGGAGAGCGATAAACGTCCGGCAATCAAAAATGCAAAACATGATTTTATGGAGGAAATGTAAATGTCTGCTATCAATAAGAATCCCACCAAAGTGATCACCGGTCCCGATACCCGCTGGTCCTACGTAAACGTATGGGAACCCAAGTCCATCAACGGAAGCGCTCCCAAGTATTCCGTAAACCTCATCATCAAGAAATCTGACACCAGAACCATTGCCAGAATCAATGAAGCAATCACCGCCGCTTACAACGATGGTCAGGCAAAACTCAAGGGCAACGG
>JAFUKI010000132.1 GCA_017467815.1 Clostridia bacterium | reverse complement strand
ATTTCTCCCTCCCCCCGCCCCCCCTCTCTCTTTTCAAAAAACTTTGAAAAAGGGAATTATTTAGCAGAAATAGGATTAATATTGGCTTGCTTTATGAATGGCAGGCTTTTTGTTTTTCTTGGGGTCTTAGAAAAATGGTGGGCGAAGAATTGTTGAACATATCTTCGCCCATTAATAGTTTTATTTACTTTTTCACAATTTCAACTTTTACGTCCAGTGCATTTTCGCCGGATGCATAAAAGATACGGTAGTATCCGTTTCGGTTGGCGGTGGTCTTGCCGGTATCCGTGATTCTGCCGTTTGTGGTATAGCGGCACTGCCATCCTTCGTAGGTGACGGTCAGGCAATGTTCTTCTGCGGCGATTTCCGGCTCGGTTTCTCCGTCAAAAGAGAAGGCGGGAAGCATATACGCAATTTCGCCGCTGCCCTTTACTGCAGCACATACACCCGATGCATCCACTCTGTATTTGGTGGAAACGGATCTGTCCTCCAGGCGGCAGTTCATGGTCAGGGATACATAATCCGCGCCCGTTTCGCTGTCGGTCATTTCATGTACCCACTCCGGATCCGCTGCAAACTTCCATTCGCCGTCCTGCTTGATACCGGGACACAGAGACATGGACGTCGGTTCCACACCCTTGATTTTATAATTCGGGTGGGCGGCGGGACACGGCAGGGAAAGGCAGATGGGAGAAGGGGCGCCGTATTTATGGATACGACCCAGACCTTTGGCATCGTAATGGGGATCGGCGTTGGTATCGAATTCGAGGGAATATCCGCCGGCACGGGCAAATACCTTATGGAAGTACTCCGATGTACTCCATATTGCCGGGGAATCGTCATACGCTGCGGCTTTGATGGAATCGTCACAGAACATATAGGCGGCATAGTAGAAGGATGCGGCGGTGATCATGTATTTATCAAAATAGGCATAGTCTTCGCATCCGAAATGCTCTTGGAAGGGGAAACGGTTTTTGACATGGCTGATGGGCGTTTTGTTCAGCCAGTATTCCGTATTTTCGATTGCCCGGTGTACCGCGGCTTTGAACTTTCCGGCAAGGGCATGGTTTCCTTCTTTGTGATATCGTACAGCTTCAAATTCGCAGATCGCCGCCATCCATGCTTCGTTGTGCAGGAACTGGTTGCTTCTGCCGCCGAAAGGAAGTTCCCCCGTCACGGACTGCATCACCAGGGTACACAGACCTGCCTTACGCAGATAGTCATCGATCTCCTTCGCATACGGCCCTGTGTAACCGGCAAACAGAAGGCAGGAGAACAATCCCCGCGGTACCTGGTCATATACCATGGGACAACGAATGGGGTCAGCGTAGGGACTGTCCTTGTACATACCGTTTTCGTCCAGCCATTTCATCTGCGCGGCAACCTGAAGTTCCGCAAACGCCGGCGATTCACTCAGACCCATACGGTATCTGAAATATTCGCTGACGGCGGTGAACAATGCCCAGTTGTGGACAATGTCATCCGGTTTTACGGCAAATGAGGTATAACATTTTTGGGGATCGATGGTTTTCAGGCATTCTTTCCAGCCATTTATTTTTTCTGCATCAAAAATCCGGTTCTTCTCCAGTACCGCAATACAGCAGATCACTTCTCTCACGGAAAAATCATTCGCCGCTTTTACGGTGGGAATGGCCGCACAGCAGAAATCCATCATTTCACAGAACAGATCCTTCAGTTCCGTTCTTCTCCCATGACCGATCAGTATACCGATGTCAGAGGTCAGTCTCGGGAAACCGTGTTCCGTCAGTCCGTCACGCTTTACATCATCAAAATAACGGATGATATGCTCTACTGTATAGGCGGACAGGATTTTCTCCATCAGGTCGATATATTTTTCACGCATTTTTATTTCTCCTTTGGATTTTCTGTGGGTGATACTGCAAAAATATCACTCTCGGCTTATTTGTCCAGTGAATAGAAACCGGTGTTCTTGTCGGTACGGTGTGTCCACATACCTCTGGTAAAGTCTGGGATATCCACAGCGGTACATCCGTTGGCGATGGAGATTTCGGACAGGGGAGTAATCGCCATCCATGCCGCTGTATCGTAAGTATCGATCGGGGGAACTACGTTGTCTCTGAGGGAGGTGAAGTATGCGTCGAATACCAGCCAGTCAATGCCGCCGTGTCCGCCCTTCACGCCTTCCTGTTTGAAATGACGCCAGATGGGATGTTCCCACTTTTCCATAAACTGTTCCAGATTGTTGTAGTTGGATTCCGCTTCCGGCGTTACGCCTTCAACAAACGCTTTGATTTCCACTTCACTGAAGAAACCCTTGGTACCGCGGACGGTGTAATTGCGGGAGTAGTTGCGGGGGAGAGTGGTGTCCAGGGTCAGGGTAATGGTTTCCCCATGGGCACAGAGAATATTGGTCTTAATGATATCGCCCTGGCGGAATTTGTAAGTCTGCAGTTCTTCACGGATACCGTGTTCCTTTGCGTATTCGTTCAGTCCCCAGGCACCGGATGCCATAGAATGAAGCTTGATCATACGGTTGCCGCGGTTGATATCCAGGGTCTTTGCAATGGGACCCAGTTCGTGGGTGGGATAGTTGTCACAGTTGCGGTTCTGGTAGTTGCGCAGACGGTAGTGACGGTTTTCCTTGCCGTAGAGAACTTCTCCACGCAGGTCATGCTGATAACCGCCTTCGCAGTGTACAACCTTGCCGAACAGACCGCCGCGTACCATATTCAGTGCGGTCAGTTCATATTCACCGTAGCAGCAGTTTTCCAGCATCATGCAGTGGATGCCGCTTTTTTCGTGGGCTTCCACCAGTCTCCAGCAATCGTCCACAGAATAGGCGCCGCCGACTTCGATTGCTACCTGTTTGCCGCATTCCATGGCGTATACCGCTGCGGGAACATGGTTTTCCCATGCGGAAGCAACAATAACCACTTCTACATCTTCGGATTCGATCAGTTCCTTATAATTCTGTGTCCACTTGGGTTCGTGTCCCTTCTTATCAAGCACATTTTTTACACCTGCCAGACAACGGTCCTCATACAGGTCACATACGTATGTCACGTGAACATCTTCTCTTTCGCAGAGAATACCCATCAGATGGAACATACCGCGTCCGCCGAGACCAATAATACCTACTTTGAATTCTGCCATTTTATACCTCCGTATTGTCGAGTAAGAAGAAACCTGTTTCCCGTCTTATCTCATATTTTTCATTTTATCATCAGCAATGCGCCCCCGCCGATTCCGGCTTTATCGGTACTTTGTGAACCGTCCTTTTTTGTCGGATTTACCTATATTATATTCACTCCGCCAACTATTGTCAAGGGATTACAATTAAATATTTTCTATAAATGTCCCTGCCTTCTCCCGTCCTGTTTTCCATCGTTTCCCAACAGACAAAAACCTCCGTCATACCCCGCAGAAATGAAAAAACCGCAGCAGATCTCTCCGCCGCGGCTTTGGTTTGTATTCGGTTATTTGTCCAGAGAATAGTAACCTGTGTTCTTTTCGGTACGGTGCGTCCACATACCTCTGGTGAAGTCCGGGATATCCACGGGCATACTGCCGTTGGCAATGGAAATTTCGGACAGGGGAGTGATTGCCATCCATGCAGCGGTATCGTAAGTATCAATCGGGGGTACCTGGTTT
>JAFUKI010000131.1 GCA_017467815.1 Clostridia bacterium | reverse complement strand
CGATTTCATCGATGAAGACGATACAGGGTGCCTTTTCATTTGCCTGCTTGAATAGGTCGCGCACCTTCGCCGCACCCATGCCAACGAACATTTCCACAAATTCCGAACCGCTCATGGAGAAGAAAGGCACGTTTGCTTCACCGGCGACTGCTTTGGCCAGCATCGTCTTACCGGTGCCGGGAGGGCCTACCAGCAGGATACCCTTGGGCATGGATGCGCCGATGTCTGTGTATTTGGAAGGGTTGTGCAGATAATCTACGATTTCGGTCAGGTTTTCCTTGGCTTCATCTTCTCCGGCAACATCGGAAAATTTGATTCCGTTGGAGGATTTGACATACACCTTCGCGTTGGACTTGCCCATGTTGAACATCATGGAACCGGAGCCGCCGCCCGCTTTATCCATCATTTTTCTGGTCATGAAGTGGCCGATTCCGTAGAATACAATCAACGGCAGAACCCATGTAAGCAGAAAACTGAGCAGCATATTCGGTTCTTCGATGATTTCACCGGAGAATTGTGCGCCTGCCGCATGAAGACGTTCGGTTCGTGAAGGGTCGTCCACCATGCCGGTTTTGTAAACCTGTTTCTGTTCCTTATCGGTGAAAGTGATCTGATTTTCCGCTTCGCTGATTTTTACAAGACCGATGTTGCCTTCCTCGGTCATGGTCATGAAGGTACCGTAGTCTACCTCCTGCACCTGACGCTCCAGAAACCACGGCATGGCAATGGAGTTAAACAGGATCACCGCAAGCAGAACGATACCGTAGTAGAATATCATGGGTTTCTTTGGCTTTTTTACTTCATTCATAATATATTTCTCCTTGTTCTTTCTGCGATCATTATACGAAAGAAATCTAAACTGAAACTAAACTTTTTAACTGTCATTGATATGAAGATATTCATACAGAAGGACAAAAACAGGACTGCGTGTACCGTGCCCCGGCTCAGTGAACAAGCATGATCCTTTTGTGCAGATTCTCGATGAGAATCTTTCCGTCACCTTCCGCTCTCTCTCCGTCCAGTGACCAGGGCATCTCCGGATTTCCTGCAGCACAAACTGTACCCGCACTCCGGAAGGTAATCATACCGCAGTTGTATGTCTGCCCCCGCAGAGCCATGACGCATTCGTGGAGTTCTATGGCATCTCTGGGCGCGCGGACCAAAAGAATCTCAAATTTTCCGTCCGCCATATCCACCATATCGGGTTTCAGTTTCAGGATTCCGCCTACGCTGGTGGAATTGCAGACTGCGCCGAACAGATAATCATCCTCGATGGTTTCCCCGTCCAGTTCCATGCGGATGTGTTCCGCACGGATACCGGACAGTTCCTGAATACCTTCCAGCAAATACGCCATATGACCGAGGGCATTTTTGATATTTTGTGGTGTGGTGTAGCTGGTTTTTGTGAAAACGCCGAACGAGGCAATATAAGTGAAATACCGTTCTCCGAATCTTCCGACATCATACACCGCAGGAGTTCCACTGACAATCTGCTGTGCCGCTTCCACCACATTTCCGGACAGGTGCAGGGAATTGGCAAAGTCATTGGTAGAGCCGGATGGAATGTATCCGATCGGTATATCGAATCCGCCGCGGATCATTCCTGTAACCGTTTCATTCAGTGTGCCGTCTCCGCCGCAGCAGACAATCAGATCGGCTGCAGTTCCGAACTGCTGTACTGCTTTGACAGCATCTCCCCGGCAGGCGGTTACATATACATGGGTATCATACTCTGCCCGGTTGAAAACGGAAATAATCTCGGACAGATTCTTTGCAGCTTTCCGTGTGCCGGATGCAGGATTCAGGATCAATAATAACTGTTTCATTCTGACTTTACTCCTCAGGTTTTCCTGTCTTACAGTTTCTGTCTGATTATAGCGTGCCAATCTAAACTGAATCTAAACTTTTTCAGATAAAATAAAAACTGCTCCATACGAAAATTCGTACAGAGCAGTCAGAGGAATACCGATTGATCTGATTTTTCATATTTTCAGAGGCAGGATTACCGTAAACGTGGTCAGATCATTTGCACTGGTTGCCTTAACCTCTCCTTTATGGAGTTCTGTGACTTTTTTTACGATGGCAAGTCCGATACCGTTTCCTGCGGCGGCATGAGATTCATCCGCCTGGTAGAATTTGTTCCAGATGCGGGGCAGTTTTTCCGGTGGAATGGTACTGCCGGTATTGGTAATACTGACCGTCAGTTTTCCGTCCGATTCTGACAGTTCCACCCGTACACTGCCGAAATCTGGCGTGAACTTGACAGCGTTGTCCAGCAGATTGATCCATACCTGCTTGAGCATTTCTTCATTGCCTGTGATAGTATATTCCGAAAAATCTGCTGACAGCTCAATATGTTTTCTGTCCCACTTTTCGTCCAGCAGAAGGATTGCGGAACGGATCTGTTCGGATACATTAAAGGCAGCCGCATCTGTCAGGATAGTCTGGTTCTCGATTCTCGTCATATTCAGAACATTGGTCGCCATGGCGGACAGGCGCATGGATTCTTCCTCGATGATGTCCAGATACTCCTGACGCTGTTCCTCCGTCAGATTGCCGCGCTTGAGCAGCTTTGTGAAGCCGGCGATGGATACGATGGGCGTTTTGAATTCGTGGGAGAAGTTGTTGATGAAATCACTGCGAAGCATTTCGGTGTTCTGCAACTCCTCCGCCAGTTTGTTGATGCTCTCGGTCACAGGCCGGAATGCAGGCGTATCCGACATGAAGTCTTTCGGTTCCATTCTTGCTTTATAGTCTCCGGATGCCAGCCGGTTGATATGCGTCACCAGATGGCCGACAGGGTTCATGGAAAACTTTGTTGTTATAAAAGCGGCTGT
>JAFUKI010000130.1 GCA_017467815.1 Clostridia bacterium | reverse complement strand
TTAGATTGCTTTAAGGGATGCAGGTTTACAGATAACAGTTTTGTGCCCTTATTTCATAGTTTTTGAAAAGTTAGGGGTTTGGGGGAAGGAAAACTTTTTTCAAAAAGTTTTCCTTCCCCCAAAAAATTATATTTGCAACAGTCCCTTCTTTATTCAGCGACGATCCAACAGGATTCTGATTCGACCCAGACTGATGCGGGGTCGATTGCCTGTCCGTTCAGCCGTACTTCAAAATGCAGATGGGGTCCGGTTACAGCACCTGTCTGACCGATCTCACCGATGACGGTGCCGATCTCTACAACATCCCCTTCCGCAAGTCCCGGTGTAAATTTGGATAAATGGGCATAACAGATTTCATAATCACCGTTTTTCACGATGATCATGTTGCCGTAGGAATAATCGTATCCCATGTAGGAAACTTCCCCGGCGGATGCGGAAAATACAGCCTCTCCGGTATCTCCCTGGAAATCCACACCTTTATGGAAATGGACGTTTTCCTGTCCCGTAAGATGCGCAAAACCGTATTCGGCATTGATCTCACGGTCACATTTGAGGATCAGCGGTACACCGTCCGTACCTATGCTTTCCGATACGGAAATATAGTACTCTTCCTCGTAGATTTCGTTGTTTTCCCCAATGTAAGATTCTTCTTCTGCTTCTTTGCAGATTTCGTTGTTTCCATCAATATAATATTCTTCTTCTGCTTCTTCGTGGAGTTCGTCGTATTCTTCCTGGATGGATTCCAACTCCTGTTTCAGTTCTTCCAAATCCTGCGCATAGGTTTCTTCAGGTTCTTTCGATTCGGAATCCGGCAGGATGATATCCGCCGTTTCTTCCGGCAGGGAATCTACTGCGGGAATTTCATCCGGCAGATCCGTTTCTTCGGGAAGTACCGTATCTCTGAATACACCGCTGCCGTAAATCAGTCCGGCGCATAAACCGGCAAGCAGAAGGGACGACAGAACGGCAGCCAGTACTTTTTGCTTTTTTCCATTTTGTATCATATATAACCTCCGTTTCATGAATTGTCTGCTGTCGGAGAATCCCGTGGTAAGCAGTCCCTGTTTCCGATACTGCATTTCCGCAAGATCCAATAACAGCTTCATATAAACTCTCCGTTGTTCCTCGCTCATACCGACAGAAGCCCGGAAATCGCAGGAGATTTCGCATTCTTCGGAAAACTGCCGTACAGCGAGATGGGCAAGAGGATTCCACCAGTGGACGCAGCGCACCGCGGCGGCAAACCATTTCAGAGGAATATCCCGTCTTTTCGCATGAGTCATCTCGTGACAAAGGATGCAGTACAATGCCTCCTTTGTGTAAACCGCATCCGGCAGATACAGCGCAGGACGGAAGACCCCCACGACCATGGGCGAATCCACACTGCGGCATCGGTACACCGGGATCCTGCTGCCGCACACAACCGAATCCACAGAAACAGCCGTATGCTTCAGCAGCCTGCGGAACCGGATGTAGGGAATGAACTGCCAGGCAAGGGCGGCAAAAATCCCGATCCCCCATACACACCGGAGAACCGATTGTATAGGAAAGGTTTTGTCTTCCCGGATGATGACAGATTCCCCATCAGACGGCGCCGGCTCCACAACGGGGGACGCGGGAAGATATACCTGTCCCGTAAAAGGTACTGTAACAACATCCGGTGCCGCCGTCTCCCCGCATTCTTCCTCGACGGATACAGGCAGAGCAAACCGAAGGGGCAGTACCCAGAGCAGCAGAAGCAGAATCCAGAACCGGTACTGCTTATCCGCCCCCAGAATCCGTCTTGTACCGTGGCGCAGAAGCCAGAATACGCCGGTACAGACAGAGCCGACCGCTGCGCAGGCTGCCAGATTCTGAAAAAAGACGCTCATAAGCCGAATTCCTTCCGAAGCGCATCAATATCCTCGGCGGTCAGACTTTCCGTCCGTACCAGTGCCGCCGCCAGTTCTCTGGCAGAACCGTGGTAGAACCGGTCGATGATGCCCTGCGTCTGGCTTTTTGTATATTCCTCTTTGTCCAGAAGGGAAGTGTAGGCGCGGTTTTTGCCGATTTTTTCACACCGTACAGCGCCTTTTTCCTCCAGACGCAGCAGCAGTGTGCCGACGGTGTTGTACTTCCACCCGGCATCCGGCAGTCTTTCCCAGACTTCCTGAATCTTCAAAGGCGCGTCCGCCTCCCATAAAACCTGCATGACCGCAAGCTCGGCAGAGGTGATCGTGTTCTGTACAGACATGGTGTAAATCCTCCGTAAATATTCCCATATTTTACCGCCGGATAACAATGGCGGCAGTACTCTTACAGCTGTGAGACATATATATCTTACACCTGTAAGAGTTATTTGTCAAGAGGGTTTCCGAAAAAAATTTAAAAATGTAAAAATAAGCTCAAAATAGGGTCTGAAAATATTTTGACAGAGTATTGCATAACCGAAAAAAATATGTTATACTGGAACTGCATTGTATAACAAAATGAGGAAATGAAATAACCGTTCAATTTATTCTTACATACAGCGGCAAATGAAAAACGAAGATATATCTGCCGCAGCAACAGGAAGTTCGTGTGAAAATACGGGAATCGAAACCGTAAGTAAAGTTTCTTCACACTTTGAAGATCCTTTGGAAAGCGGAACCCACCACTTTCCATTTCCTTCGGAAACCAGGATTTTCTCTTAGTATTTTTTCGTCGCATAAATGCGACAGATGGAGGATCATTATGGAAAAAGTAAGAGTTGCATTGATAGGACTCGGCGAGAGAGGTCAGCAGTATCTGTACGACGAACTGCTCTGTCACATGGATGATGTGGAAATCACCGTTATCTGTGATGTATATGAAGACAGAATGAAAGCCAGTGTGGGCTACATTCTGGATAAGAACAGACCCGCGCCGAAATGTGAAGCCGATTATAAAAAAGCCATTGACGATCCCGATGTGGATGTGGTTCTGATCACCACTTCCTGGGAATCCCATGTGGATATTGCGGTTTACGCCATGAAAGCCGGCAAGATCACTGCCATGGAAGTGGGCGGCGCATATGATATCGAAGACTGCTGGCGTTTGGTGCGTACCTATGAGGAAACCGGAACTCCCTTTATGTTCCTGGAAAACTGCTGTTACGGACGTCTGGAACTGATGGCGCTGAATATGGCGCAGCAGGGAATGTTCGGTGAGATCGTACACTGCGCCGGAGCGTATCACCACAATCTCGCAGGCCAGGTCTGCAACGGTCGGAAAAACAGACATTACCGTCAGCGGAACTATGTTCTCCGCAATACCGAAAATTATCCCACCCATGAACTGGGTCCCATCGCCAAGATACTGAACATCAACCACGGCAACCGTATGCTTTCCCTGACTGCAACAGCCTCCAAGGAAGCCGGTATGCGTGAATATATCAATACCGTCAGCAAGGAAAAGATGGATGAAGGATTGGAAAACGTCCGCTTTGCCCAGGGCGATGTGGTGACTACCGTCATCAAATGTGCCGGCGGAGAAACCATTACGCTGATGCTGGATACATCCATTGTCAATCTGGGCGGCCGCAGCTTTACCATCCGCGGTACCAAAGGACTGGTGGATGAACAGTTTAAATGTGTTTCCTGTGAACACAACGGCTACAACCGCAGCTACAACAATCTGGAAGAATATTTTCCGAAGTACGACCATCCTATGTGGAAGGAATTTCTGGACAGCGGCATAACGGGCGGTCACGGCGGCATGGACTGGCTGGAATTCCGTGATTTCTTCGAATGTGTCAAGGCAGGCAAACCCATGCCCATCGACGTATACGATGCGGCTGCCTGGATGGCGGTTACTGCACTGGCGGAACAGTCCATTGCATTGGGTTCCGCACCCGTCTTCTTCCCCGACTTTACCAGAGGCAAGTGGACTTTGGATGCCGCTACGGAAAAATAAACAGATCCCCCAAAGTATTGTCTGTATCAGAAACTGAAATTAAGGAGATTGATTATGGGAAAAATTACATTTATGGGCGCCGGCAGCACTGTCTTTGCCAAGAATGTTCTGGGGGACACCCTGCTGACCCCCGCACTGCAGGATTTTGAAATTGCCCTGTATGATATCGATGCACAGCGTCTGGAAGAATCCTATATTATGATTGATTCTCTGAACCGGAATATTAACAACGACAGAGCGAAGGTTTCCAAGTATCTGGGCGTGGAAAACCGCAAAGATGCCCTGAGAAACGCGGATTTTGTTGTAAACGCGATCCAGGTGGGCGGTTATGACCCCTGCACCATCACGGATTTTGAAATTCCCAAGAAATACGGTCTTCGCCAGACCATTGCGGACACATTGGGTATCGGCGGTATTTTCCGTGCGCTTCGTACCATTCCCGTTCTGGAAGATTTTGCGAGAGATATGGAAGAAGTATGCCCCCGCGCATGGTTTCTGAACTACACCAACCCCATGGCAATGCTGACCGGTTATATGCAGCGGTTCACTTCCGTCAACACCATAGGTCTCTGTCACTCTACGCAGACCTGCTCCAAAACCATTCTGCGTGAGCTGGAAATTCCGTATACCGAACCTGTCCGTGAACGTATCGCCGGCATCAACCATATGGCATGGCTGCTGGAAATCGAGGACAACGACGGAACCGATCTGTATCCGCTGATCCGTGAAAGAGCCCTTGCCAAACTGAAAGCCGCTGACAACGGTGCGGAAGAAACGCCCTTCTATGACCTGGTGCGTCTTGAATACATCCGCCGCCTTGGCTATTACTGCACCGAATCCAGCGAACACAATGCGGAATACAACAATTTCTTCATCAAGTCCAAATATCCCGAACTGATCGACAGATACCACATTCCTCTGGATGAATACCCCCGCCGCTGTATCAACCAGATCGCGGAATGGAAAAACGCCAGAGAAAAATACCTGAGCAACGATGTAACCCATACCCGCACCGTTGAGTATGCTTCCTATATCATGGAAGCCATGGTGACAAACGTGCCCGCCAAGATCTGCGCGAATGTGGTCAATACAGGCGGCGTGATCGAAAACCTGCCCAGAGAAGCCTGCGTGGAAGTGAACTGTCTGGTGGATAAAACCGGCATCGTTCCCTGCTGGCAGGGTAAACTTCCCACACAGCTGGCGGCTATGAACATGACCAACATCAACGTACAGCTTTTGACCATCGAAGCGGCTGTTACCAAAAAGAAAGAAAAAATCTACCAGGCGGCAATGATGGATCCCCACTGTGCATCCGAATTGTCCATTGACGATATTGTGCATATGTGTGATGACCTGATCGAAGCCCATGCAGGCTGGCTGCCGGAATATCACTGATCGATTAAAAACAAAAAGTACAGGAGGATAATATGAAATTTTCCTATATCCCCGAATTCGGTGAACCTTTTGCCGCAGGCTATCTTTCCATGATGGAAAAAGGAAAGTATTCTGCTATGGGCGAAGGTCTGTATGAAGAATGTGCGGTTCTGCCCATTGAATATGATGAAAATGTAGGTCTGTTCCAGTGCGGCAGAGTGAACTGTATTGCCGGTTTTAAGTCGGACCCCGGTATATTATTCTCCCGGGGAGCGCTGGAGAAAAAAAGAAATAAGTTCCCTGAATATGCGGAATTTTTCAATACTGTTGAAGATGTGTTCGCGCCTCTGAGTACGTCTGAAATGATTGACAGGAGCCGTACACATCAGGATGATATAACTTATCGGCAGGGGGCATGCTGGGGCGGTACCTGGGCAGGTCATACCGTGCCGGATTACGGCGGACTTCTGGAATTGGGTACGGCAGGACTGCGTGCCAAAATCAGAAAATACAGAAATGTACATCCCTATTCTGCCGATTTTTACGACGGATTGGAAAGAGTACTGGACGGCTTTGACCTGATCGGTCAGAGAGTGAAGGCGGAAGCAGAAAAAAGAGCTGCCGGATCGGATAACGAAAAGGACAGAGCGCATTTCCTCGCCATTGCCAAAGCCATGGAAACCTGCCCCCGGAACACACCGTATGATTTCCTGTCTGCGGCACAGTTCTTCTGGCTGTTCTTCTCCTACGATGCATACGATTCTCCCGGAAGACTTGACCAGATTTTCCTGCCCTACTGGAAAAAGACCCCATATGAAGAAGCCTTTGCCATCCTGGAAGGCATGTGGATCGGCTTCCACGAACACCGCACATGGAATGTATGTATCTCCGGTTCCGATGAAAACGGAAACGATATGACAAATGAGATTTCCTTTGCATTCCTGGAATTGGTGAAAAAGCACCGCTTCCAGACGCCCAATCTGACCATGCGCTGTCACGAAAATACCGATCCGGCACTTATGAGAAGTGCAGCGGAAGCCATCGGCATGGGCTGCGGACTGCCGACATTATACAACGACCGTGTAGTCTGCAAAATGTTTGAGGAAAAACTGGGCATTCCCCCGAAGGACTCTCATAACTATGCCATGAACGGCTGTAACCAGATCGATATCCAGGGCAAGAGCCACATGGGTCTGGAGGATGGAGAAGTCAATCTCTGTAAGTGCCTGGAACTGGCTCTTCATCGCGGAAAATGCATGATCTCCGGAGAAATTGCCGGTATGGACTGCGGCGATCCGAAAGAATTCCGGTCCTTTGCAGAGGTACTGGCAGCGTTCAAAAAAGAGGTGGAATACGTTACCGATACAAGCTGCCGTCTTTCCAATATGAGCCAGCGGATTCATGCGGAATATGCACCGAATCTGTGGCGTTCCCTGATGCTGCAGGGTTGTATCGAAAAGGGCAGAGATTTCAAGGCAGGCGGTCCGATCTACAACCACGGACAGATTCTCGCCGAAGGTCTGGCGGATGCTGTGGATTCTCTGGCAGCGATTCGTTATCATGTATTTGAACAGAAGAATTTCACCATGGCACAGCTGATCACCGCTCTGGAAAATGACTTTGAGGGTGAAGAGGTGATGCGCCGTATGCTGTCCGAAAAACCTGTGCGTTTCGGTAACGGTGACCCGGACACAGACGCATTGGCAAAAGAGGTTGTGGAGCATTTCTTCAATTACCTGCTGACCATTCCTACCTACCGCGGCGGATGGTTTTCGGGCGGATGTTCTCCCTTTAACCGCGCAGCCGGAAACGGTCTGATTACAGCAGCCAGTGCAAACGGACGCCATAGATCCGAGCCCCTGTTTGCAGACAGTATCGGTGCCACCCCCGGCAGAGATGAAGAAGGTCCCACCGCATTGCTGAACTCCGTACTGCAGCTGCCCCACCATCTGGCAGGAAGCGGATTCATTCTGAACATCAAGTTTGATAAGGATATCTTCAACACGGAAGAAGGAATGGAAAACTTCATCGCCCTGTGGAAGACCTATTTTGAAAACGGCGGACAGCAGCTTTCTGTTTCGGTAGTATCCCAGGAAGAACTGCTGGACGCAAAAGTACATCCGGAAAATCACCGGGATCTGATTGTTCGCGTAGGCGGATAC
>JAFUKI010000019.1 GCA_017467815.1 Clostridia bacterium | reverse complement strand
CTGTGCGGACGGCACTTAGAGGGACCTGCCAAAGCGAGGCCCCTCTAAGAACTCCCCCGCTTGGCGAAATAGTGGAGGCTGGCTTCTTTTTGCTGTTTGTTTGAGAAAAATAGTGGAGGTTGCAGATTTGCGCTGACCGCGATTTATTGGTGCAGTAGTGGAGTAAGGCTTGTGGAAAAGTTTGTTTTGCTTGTAACTAAGCATAGTGATGTGGTTTGGCTGAAGGGTAATACTGGCTGCCGCGGCAAAAAGCCTTACGAACAGCTATTGCCGCGGTAGCTTATATTTTCCTGCACGTACTTCATTTCTGTAAGCTGACCCACTTTTCAACAGTAGAAACCGTCAGCAGGATTTACTTTATTCTTTTGCCCCTTCCGCGGTCAGCGCTGATTTGCATCCTAAATTGCTTTTCTCAAACAAACAGCAAAATGAAACCATACTCCACTACCAATAAAGCGGGGGAGTTCTTAGAGGGGTTTCGCTTCGGCAAACCCCTCTAAGTGCCGTCCGCACAGGACACCTAAAACTTTATTCTTAAAATATACCAACCGTAGAACAACAACCTAACATATAAACCCAAGAAACTAAAGATTCAATAAAACCATATGTAGAAAAGCAAACAAAACCAAAAATCTCTGTCGTTTTGTACGCAACAGAGATTTTCTTTATTTCATTTATTCGGCAATAATCAGAATACCCTTGTTGGAAGAAATCGGCACGGAATAAGAACCGTCTTCCAGCACAGTTACGGGAATCTCTCCCTCTCCCCCGATTGCCCGAATCGTTTTGCACCCGGCACGGAATACAATATTGTAGGATCGATTCTCAAAATCGTACGGATCGTCGGAAGCACAGATCATCAGCGCATGGGAACCGTCGTTGTTGCGGGATACCATCTGACCGATCGTGAGAGCTGCACCGTTATCTGCTTTTACATCAAAGAATACACCGGTGTTCACACTGTCCTTGCTTTCCTGTTTCAGTTTTTCTTCTATAAAATGGTAATAGGAAAGGGTCTTCAGACCTGTGAAGTGCGTGTACACGTTGCGGTATTTCATATATTCATCCGCCATTGTACGGACTTCTTTATTTACCTGTTTCAATTTCTCATACTGTTCCGTCTTGTTGCCCTGTTCATCCAGTACCTGGTTTGTCCACCAGCCGGAAGTGTAACAGCCCCACATGATATTCTCTACACCGAATGTCATGGCAGTAAATGCCTGGAAACGCATCTGGTTTACACTGGTGAATACTTCCGGCACAGGTGAATTCAGCTGTGCAACAAGCCACAGACTCCGTCCGGTATTTCTGCAGGCTTCCGATACCAGCCGCAGATTCTCGTAATAATCCGCAACTCCCAATCCGTATTCGGGATAATTCTTGTCCGGCATACCGTAATACAGATAGAAATCGAAGCTGATATAATCTGTAGGAATGTATTCACAGTATCTGTCAATATATTCCTGGTACGTCATCGTTCCCAGATCGCTTTTGATTTCATCCCCTGTATTCTCTACCACCCTTGCGTAATTGGGATACAGATTCAGGTACGCAAATTGGTTCGGATACATGGCATTTACAGTGTCTACGATCTTACCGATGTACGGAAAATCTGCTGCATTCGGTTCATCCCCGACATCCAGACCCCATACAGCCGGGTGATCTTTATATGACTCCGCAGGATCTGTATAACGGGACATAGGGAATTTTTCTTCCATTCTGCCTACATAGCCGTAGCCTTCTCCGCCCCAGTGCGGCAGCGGTCCCCATGTTACAACACCGAGTCCGTATTTTTCGAACAGATCAAAGGTATCATAAGCACCGCTGTGCACATAAATAATGTGGTCTACGCCGCTTTCCGCAACATCTTTAATATGCTGCTCCGTTCTGGCATACGCCTGCAATAAATATGCGCCTATATGCAGCCGGCTTCTGTCCATACGTGTATTCATATTTTGTTCTCCTGTCTATGGATTCACTATTATCCTGCCACAATCAGGATACCCTGGTTGGAGGAAATCGGTACGGAATAAGAACCGTCTTCCAGTTTGGTTACGGGAATCCATCCTTCCCCGCCGATAGCCGAAATCGCTTTCTTGCCGGCACGGAATGTTATATTATAGGATCTATTCTCTCTATCAAAGGGATCGTCTGCCGCAAATACCATAAGTGCCTGGGCGTTATCTTTATCCGATACCATCTGTCCGATAACCAACGGTGAACCGTTATCTGATTTTACATCAAAGAACACACCGGTATTCAGGCTTGTTTCGTTATTCTGTTTTACCATTTTAAGATCGGGGTATTGTTCAAAACCTACGAAATGGGAGGACACATTTCGATACTTCATGTATTCCTGCGCAATTGTATGTACTTCTTTATGGACCTGTTTTAATACATCGTATTGTTCCGTCTTGTTGCCTTCCAGATCAAAAATCCAGCTTTCCCACCACATTACGGTTTTCACACCAAATGCCATGGCAGAATATGTCTGAAAACGCACTTCATTGATGGGCATGAAAACGCTCGGAGGAGCATATTCGTCCCCGCCTTCGTCATGGTTCCCCTGAATAATGATCCAAAGGTCTCTGCCCGTCTTACGGCAGGATTCGGCTACCAGACGCAAATTCTCGTAGAATTTCGATATTCTGCCGCCGCGATTGTAGTCCCTGGTTTCGGCGTTGCCTCTGTAAGGATAGAAGTCAAAACTGATGTAATGGTTCGGGATATAGTCGCAATATTTATCAATATATTCCTGATAGGTAGCTGCACCCAGCTGACTTTTTACTTCATCCTCTGTGTTCTGTGCTACCGATGCATAATTGGGGTACAGATTCAAAAAGGGGAACTGATTCGGATATGCGTTATTTACAGCATCCACTACGGTACCGATATAAGGGAAATCTACAGAATTTGGTTCGTCTCCCATGCTTAATCCCCAAATGGCAGGATGGTCTTTGAATGTTTCGGCAGGTTTGATGTATCTTTCAAGGGGGAATTTTTCTTCCATTCTGCCTACATAGCCATAACCCGGTCCGCCCCAGTGCGGCAGCGGATCAAACCACATATTGATAACGCCAAGATTGTACTTGTGCATTAGATCCAATAATGGACGACTGTCGGTCGTTAAGACAAAATCAAGTCCGCATTCGGCAATTTCACGAATGTGTTTTTCCGTTCTCTTATTGGCGTCCAGACCATACAGTCCAATATTGAACCGGTCTCTTTTCATGCGTGTATTCATATTTTTGTCCTCCTATGAAAAACATCTATAACTTTTATCTTGCCACAATCAGAATACCCTGGTTGGAAGAAATCGGCACGGAATAAGAACCGTCTTCCAGTCTGGTTACGGGAACCTGTTCTGCTCCGCGATATGCAGTTATTGTTTTGTTTCTGGCTTGGAATGTGACATTGTATTCCAAAGGCGCAACATCAAATGGATCGTCTGCCGCAAATACCATCAGTGCCTGGGAATTGTCCACCCTGGATGCCATTTGTCCGATGATCAAGGGCGCCTCAACATCCGTTTTCACGTCCAAGAACACGCCTGTATACAAACTATCAACTGTTTCCTGGTTTACTTTCGCATAATCAAGGTAGTATTTGAATGAAACAAAGTGTGTGGACACGTTGCGATACTTCATATATTCTTCGGCCAGTGCATGCACTTCATTGTGTATCTGCGTTATTCTGTCATACTGTTCTGTCTTTTCTCCGTCATCGGTGAAAATCCAGCTTTCCCACCACATGATGGTTTTAACGCCAAATGCCATCGCTGCGTATACCTGGAAACGAAGCTGGTTGAGTGTCATGAAAATACTCGGCGGGCCGTAGTCATCGCCTTCGTCATGGTTCCCCTGTACTACTACCCACAGATCACGGTCGGTCTTACGGCAAGCTTCAGCCACCAATCTGAGATTTTCAAAATACCGGGGAATCATTCTGCGGCACCGAATCAGACGTTTTCTCGGGCTTCCGCGGTACGGATACATATCAAAACTGATGTAATGGTTCGGAATATAAGCACAATATTTATCAATATATTCCTGATACGTCATCGTGCCCAGATCGCTCTTGATCTGATCCTCTGTGTTTTCAGCCACTCTTGCATGGATGGGGTACAGGTTCAAAAAGGGGAACTGATTCGGATATGCGTTATTTACGGCATCCACTACAGTACCGATGTACGGGAAATCCACGGCATTCGGTTCGTCTCCCATACCCAATCCCCAAATGGCAGGATGGTCTTTGAATGTTTCGGCAGGTTTGGTGTATCTTTCAAGAGGAAATTTTTCTTCCATTCTGCCTACATATCCATAACCTTCTCCGCCCCAGTGCGGCAGCGGGTTAAACCATGTGGAAATTACACCCAATCCGTATTTTTCAAACAAGTCCAATTTCGGCAAGCAGGCGCTGTGCATCAGAAAATCGACACCCGTCTCTGCAATTTCCCGGATACGCTGTTCGTCTAACGGCGCTCCGTTCAGACCGTGAAAACCGAAATAAAAACGGTTTCTGTCCATACGCGTATTCATATTTTTGTCCTCCTATGAAAAACATTTATAACTTTTATCTTGCCACAACCAGAATACCCTGGTTGGAAGAAATCGGTACGGAATAGGATCCATCTTCCAGTTTGGTGACCGGAATCATGCCTCCGGCACCGTACGCATGCACCATCCGCTTGCCTGCAGAGAAAGTAATATTGTAGGATCGAGGATCATGATCGTACGGATCATCTGCGGTACTGATCATCAATGCATGAGAGCCGTCCGTATCCGAAACCATATCACCGATTATAAGAGGTGCGCCGTTGTCGGACTTCACGCCGAAGAATGTACCGTTGTTCAGGCATTCTACGCTTTCCTGGTTTACGCAGGTCAGATCCGGGTAATTTTCAAAGCCGACAAAATGGGTATACACATTTCTGTACTTCATATATTCATCGGCAAAATCATGGATTTCAAGCTGTACTTCCCGGATACGATCATACTGTTCTGTGATCTCCCCGTCCCGGCTGAATATCCAGTGTTCCCACCAGGATATGGTCTTAACACCGAATGCCATCGCTGTATACGCCTGGAACCGCAGATAGTTGGCAGGTGCAAATGTTGCCGGCGGATAACCGTCGGGCTGGCATTCCCAGTTGTTTCCGAGCATGATGATCCAGAAATCCTTACCGTGCTTGCGGCATACATCTGCCACCAGACGGAGATTTTCCAAAAAGCGGGACAGTTTGCCGGCACGGTTATAATCCCGTCCCTCCAGAGGACCGCCGTACAGATAAAAGTCGTAACTGATATAATCCGTCGGGATATACTGACAGTACTGATCCAGATACGCAGCATAGGAGGTGGCACCGAGATCACTCTTGATCATATCTTCCGTATTCTCCGCCACTCTTGCATGACTGGGATACAGATTGATAAACGGGAACTGATTGGGATATGCGTTATTGATGGCTTCCACAACATTTCCCATATACGGAAAATCCATCGCGGACGGTTCGTCAGCCATTTCCAAAGCCCACAAAGCCGGATGATCCTGAAATGTTTTGGAAGGTTCAATATAATACTTTTCCAGCGGATATTTCTCCGGCATTCTGCCAACATATCCGTATCCGTTCCCGCCCCAGTGGGGTAACGGATTCAGGAATTCAATGGCACCCAGACCGTATTTATGCATGAAATCCAGCGTTTCCCGGCTTGTCCGGCAGGTCAGGACATAATTCGTCCCCATTTCGGCGATTGCCTTAACGTATTTTTCCGTACGGCAGCTTGTCGGACCGTTTTCAAAACCGTACAAGCCAAAGTGAAATTTTTTTCGATCCATTCTTGTATTCATGTTGATCCTCCTAATCCAAAGATGTAAAGATTGATTTCCGTTTTATTCAGCTGTCAGAAGGACACCTGCATTGGAGCAGATCGGCACGGAATAGGAACCGTCCTCCAGTCTGGTAACCGGGATCTCACCATTTCCGCCAAATGCTTTTACCGTCCGGTCATCCGCACGGAATATTATATTGTACGACTGGTTATTTTCATCAGCGGGGTCATCGGAAGCGCAGATCATCAGAGCATAGGATCCGTCGTCCTTCCGGGATTCCATCTGACCGATAACCAGCGGCGCACCGTTATCCGCTTTCACATCCGAGAATACATCTGTATGCAGGCTCGCAACGGGTTCCTGATCCAGATATTGCATCTCAACGCTGTCCGGTGCGAAGCCTACAAAATGGGTTGCCGTATTGCGGTACTTCATGTATTCCTCGGCGATGGTATGGATCTCCCAGTTCACCGTTTTCATTTTTTCGTACTGTTCGGTCTTGTTGCCGTCTTCATCCAGTATCTGATTGTACCACCATCCGGCACTGTAGCAAGCCCATTCGATATGTTCCGCACCGAATGCCATGCCGGTGAATGCCTGGAAACGGATCTCGTTGGTGCTTATAAATGTATGCTTTCTGCTGGAATTCACCTGACCGACGAACCAGACTTCCCGTCCCGTTGTCCGGCAGGCTTCCGACACGATGCGGAAGTTTTCGTAATACTTGGATATGCCGGATGCCAGACTCCGGTCCGACCAGCTGTAGGGATAAAAGTCAAAGCAAATGAAATCCGTATCAAAATACTGGCAGTATACTTCGATGTATTCCTCATAGGTGAAGGTACCCAGATCGCTGTTTTTTCTGCCCGCCTCACTCTTGGCTGTGGTAGCGTAATTGGGGAACAGATTCACATATACCAGTTTGTCCGGCCAAAGCTCACTGACCCATCCATGATGCATCCCCATTACCGGAAAGTTCACGGCAGTAGGTTCATCGGCAAAATAGATGCCCCAGATCGCCGGATGATCCTCAACAGTTGCCAGCTTTTTTTGGTATGCTTTGTAGGTAGACGACGAAGGCAGAGCACCGACCACCACAGCACCAAGACCGTATTTTGCAAACAGGTCCAGGGTCTCACGGAAGGTATGGTGGACCATCAGCACATAATCCACGCCGCTGTCCGCCAGATCCTTGATATGCTCCTCCGTCTGAGCATTGTTCTGAAGGTTATAGACACCGATGTGCAGGTAATCTTCCCTGTCATCAAAGGATCGGATCGGTTCTGCGGTTTCAGGTTCCGTTTCAGGTTCTGTTTCCGGTTCGGCAGATTCGGATTCGGTTTCAGCTGCAATGCTTTCCGTCACTGCGTCCGTTTCCTCCACAACAGTCTGACCGCACGCAGACATACTGAACAACATGGAAGCAAGAAGCAAAAGCGATACAATTCTTTTCATATTTCCTCCGGATATCCGATTTTTTAAGGGATCGCCCGTATTTATTTTGCGGTAATCAGCACACCTGCACAGGAAGAGATCTGCACGGAACAGGATCCGTCTTCCAGCATGGTAACGGGAATTTTTCCTTCGCCGCCGATAGCTGTCACTGCTCTGCCGTGGGTGCGGAAGGTAATATTGTAGGTTTCATTGCCCAGATCATGGGAATCGTCGGCGGCACAGATCATCAGGGCATAGGTATCGTCATCCGCGCGGGATACCATCTGACCAACCACAATCGGTGCGCCGTTGTCCGCCTTTACATCGAAGAAAATACCGGTGTCCAGACTTTCGATGGGTTCCTGATTCACGCCCTTTGCATCGGGATGACCGGCGAATCCCACGAGATGTGTATCCACGTTGCGGTACTTCATATATTCTTCCCCGATGGTGTGGATCTCCCGGTTCACCTGCTTCATCTTGTCATACTGCGGTGTCTTGTTGCCTTCCTTGTCCAGAATATTGTTTTCCCACCAGCCGGCGGTATAGCACGCCCAGATCAGGCATTCCGCACCGTAAGCCATGCCGGTATATGCCTGATAACGCATCTGGTTCAGACTCACGATCTGCTCTTTTTCATAGCTGTTTACCTGAATGACAAGCCAGTGCTTCCGTCCGGTCTTGCGGCAGGCTTCTTCCACAAGGCGCAGGTTTTCCAGATACAGCGGAATACGGTAGCTGTATGCGTCCTTGGTTTCCTTCCACTCGGAACCATAGGGGTAATGGTCATAGCAGATGTGGTCACAGGGCATATATTTGCAGTACAGGTCAATATATTCCTGATAGGATGCCGTTCCCAGCTGACTTTCGGTTTCTTCTTCCGTATTCTGGATGACGGAAGCATAGTTCGGGTACAGATTCATAATGGCAAACTGGTTCGGGAAGATTCTGTTGATCCGTTCCGCCACCTTACCCATGTGTGCAAAGTCCAGTGCAGAAGGCTCGTCTCCCATTTCGATCCCCCAGATGGCGGGATGATCCGCAAATCTTGCCGCTGCCTGTTCGTATATTTCCACGGGGCATTCTTCGTGCATCTTTCCCTGAATACCGTTTCCGCCCCACCAGTAGTACACGGAATTCACAACGATCAGACCCAATCCGTACTTATGGAACAGGTCCAGCATTTTGCGGTCATTTTCCACATGGATCATAAAATCCAGTCCGCTTTCCGCAATATCACGGATATGCGCTTCTGTTCTGGCGTATTTTTCCAATGTAAATGCGCCTATATTTAGTTTTTTGGTATCCATTCTTCTGTTCATGTTCCACCTCCGGATACAAATGTATTTTCTCCATTATAACAAACCTGTTTCCAAATTACAATACTTATCTGCAGAAACAAAAAAATTTTTTCGTCACGTCTTTCTTTTCCTTAATACCCATCATCAGCTTGACGAAAAGCCGGAAATATGGTATTATATAATAAATAGGTAAACAACAGGCCGCACTTTTCTTTACGCGGCGGAAATATATATTCACAATACAATCTATGAGGTACACTGTATGAAGAAAGTTATGCTGGTTTTCGGTACACGGCCGGAAGCAATCAAGATGTGCCCGCTTGTCAACGAACTGAAATCGCGCAAATCCCTGGAAACCATTGTCTGCGTTACCGGACAGCACCGGCAGATGCTGGATCAGGTACTCACCGCTTTTGATGTTGTACCGGATTATGACCTTTCCATCATGAAGGACAAACAGACTTTATTTGATGTAACCATCAATATTCTTGACCGTATCCGCGCTGTGCTGGCAGAAGTAAAACCCGATGTTGTTCTTGTTCACGGGGATACATCCACCACATTTGTAACCGCCCTCGCCTGTTTTTATATGCAGATCCCGGTGGGTCATGTGGAAGCCGGTCTGCGTACCTATGATATCTACTCCCCCTACCCGGAAGAATTCAACCGTCAGGCGGTCAGCATCATTTCCCGTTACAACTTTGCCCCCACGGAAATGGCGAAGGAGAATTTATTAAAGGAAGGAAGATCCCCCGAAACCATCACCGTCACCGGGAACACCGCCATTGATGCGCTGAAAACCACAGTACGGGAAGGCTACACCCATCCGGAACTGGAATGGGCGGACGGAAGCCGTCTGATCATCATCACCGCCCACAGACGGGAGAATCTCGGCGAACCCATGCACCAGATGTTCCGTGCCATCCGCAGAATTCTGGATGAGAACCCGGATGTGAAGGCGATTTATCCCATCCACATGAATCCCACGGTACGGGAAGCGGCTCACGCAGAGCTGGACGGATGTGACCGGATCCACATTATTGAACCTCTTGAAGTCCTGGATTTCCACAATTTCCTCGCCAGATCCTATATGATCATCACGGACAGCGGCGGCATCCAGGAAGAAGCACCCTCCCTCGGCAAGCCGGTTCTGGTTATGCGGGATACCACGGAACGCCCGGAAGGGATCGCCGCCGGTACGCTGAAGCTGGTAGGTACGGATGAAGAGGTAATTTATGAGAATTTCCGCCTGCTGCTGACGGATCGTGAAGCATATGACAAAATGGCGGCTGCATCCAATCCCTACGGCGATGGATTTGCCTGCAAGCGGATCGCGGATACTTTGGAGGAGACACTGTGAGATCTTTCGGCAACTGAATGTACACAAAAATACAAAAACTGCTGCACCCGGAATCCATACCGGAATGCAGCAGTTTTCTTATGTATTCAGTTATTGATCACACGGATAATGCTTCTTCACAAACAGAATCAGCTTATTCCAGTCTTCTCTGCCGAAATAGTGCTGACCTTCACGCAGATGATAGCCGATATCCCCCTCAAAAAACATCTCTCCCACTTCCGCCTTACGGTTGGGACAAACGAATCCCTTCGGAAAAGCAGGGGATGCCGCAAAACAACAAAGCTGTTCGGATGCAGGACATGCCCACCCATCCTTGCTCGCACTGCCGATCAGCACTTTCCGGGGTGCGATGGAAGCCACAAGATAATGCTGGTCAAAGAGCATCGCTTCTTCATTTTCTTTATATTTACTGTAATTCTTGCAGAACCAGAAAGGGAACGTATCATATATACGATCAACCGTTTCTCCTTCCGTCCATTTTGCCAGCGCAGCGCCGGAACAACCGGAATCATTGGAGTAAGAAAATGCAAAACGGTCATCGGTAGCAGCGGTGAGAAGTGCGGTTTTACCCAGTCGGGAATGTCCACAGACAACGGCGCAGTTCAGATCCAATACATCTCCCAAGGTTTCGGCATAGTCCATTACCCGATGCGCCGCCCACGCCCACATGGCGATCTTCCCCGGTGCATCATCTTCCGTCCGCTCACCGTTTTCATACAGAACACCAGCGAGACCGTTTGTAAAATCGTTGTCATCTGAGGTTACATCTGTGTAACAGAAACTCAGCACAGCAAAACCATTGTCGATCAGTTCTTCCGTGGGCTGGTATCTGTCCGGGTTGTCGGGACGGAAATTGATATGGATGAAAAAGGGATGTTTCTCCCCATCGGTGGGCAATGTTACATGAAGGGGGAAGGAGAACACCTTTTCTCCCATGCGGCACGTAATGGTTACAATGTTATACATCGCTTTCCCGGCACAGAATTTGTTCACTATGTTCTTCTGTTCCGAAAATTCCACTTTATCAGGCGCAGCCGGCATTTTGCCGTATACTTCGGACTGCATAAGTGCCATCATCTCTTCTTTTGAAAGCAATGCGGGAATATTTTTTTCTTTTAAAATTTCTGTAAACACAGTTTTTCTCCTTCTATTATATGTGTATTTCCGCCGTATGGGGTCTGTGATCGGATGCCACGATCGCGGGAATATCCGCGGACACCACTTCAATATCGGGGGTTACAAAGATATAGTCGATCTTTTGGTTGGGGTTATCAGACGGGAAGCTCAGGCGGGGACCTGCGAACAGATCTGCCGTATCCTTCATCCGTTCTCTGATGGGATCCAGTACCGGATCGTCCGGACAGACATTGAGATCCCCCATGAGGATGCACTTTTCTTTTTCCAGATTTGCCAGGATGGTTTTCACGGCGCTTTCTCTTTCATCGGGGTTCAGACCGAAATGGGAAACAAGCACGGTGATCCCGTTTTCCAGTTTGGCTTTCAGGACGCAGCGGGTTTCGTAATAACCGTCGTACTGATGTGGATCCGGGTCGGGAATCGGAATGGTTTCGGCTTCACGGATAGGATACTTTGACAGCAGTCCGTTTCCATAGGAATTCACATCATCAAGTGCGATGGCTTCTGCAAAATAATGATGCTGCATTCCGGTCAGTTTGGCAAGCATCGGTACCTGGTTGGTATATTCCTCTTCGGGACTGGCGGCAAGCATCTCCTGCAGACCCACAATATCCGCACCGCACTGCAGGATGGCATCCGCCATGATCCGGAAATCAATTTCCTGTTTTATGTAGTTCAGGCAGTGCTGGGTGTTGAACGTCATGATCTTCATAGGCAATACCTCTGTTTTCATTATTGCACTATGGTTATTATAACACACCGCCCTGCAGTTTACAAGAGTTTGTCTGAAATTGTCAGGCTTTTCTCTTTCGATACATCTTTTGCATATATGGTTTTCAAGCATCTTTCTTTTTACAAAAGAAAAAAGCCAATCCTTTTGGACTGACTTTTTTCTTTGAAATGGGGGAAGGTGGATTCGAACCACCGAAGGCGTTGCCAGCAGATTTACAGTCTGTCCCCTTTGGCCACTCGGGAATTCCCCCTTATTACAGTACGCAACCTTGCATACTGTATTGGAGCTGGTGATCGGAGTCGAACCAACAACCTGCTGATTACAAATCAGCTGCTCTGCCATTGAGCCACACCAGCAAAGTATACAATTCCAAGGCTTCGTATCGGCTATTCCTTGTTTGGAATGCCTTGCTCTTATCGGAACGATGATATTATACCACAACGGCGGTTGTTTGTCAACACCTTTTTTATATTTTTTCGAAAAAGTTTTTTGGTGTGTTTTTTTATTTGGTGTTTTATGGTGGGTTTGAGTTAAGTCTTTAGGTTTTTGGGGATTATGGTGTTTGTTTGGGTTTCTACGGTTGGTTTTTGTTAAATCTTTAGTTTTTTGGTTTAAATCTTGAATTTGGTTTTCTACTTTTGGTTTATTTTAAGAATATTATTTTAGGGTGTCCTGTGCGGACGGCACTTAGAGGGACCTGCCAAAGCGAGGCCCCTCTAAGAACTCCCCCGCTTGGCGAAATAGTGGAGTTAGGCTTCATTTTGCTGTTTGTTTGAGAAAAATAGTGGAGGATGCAGATTAGCGCTGACCGCGATTTATTGGTACAGTAGTGGAGTAAGGCTTGTGGAAAACTATGTTTTGCTTGCAGCTAAGCACAGTGATATGATTTGGCTGAAGGGTAATATAGGCTGCCGCGGCAATGTCTGTTCGTAAGGTTTTTTGCCGCGGTAGCTTATATTTTTCCTGTACGTACTTCATTTCTGTAAGCTGACCCACTTTTCAACTGTTCTTTCCGTCAGCAAAAATAACTTTATTCTTTTGCCCCTTCCGCGGTCAGCGCTGATTTGCATCCTAAATTGCTTTTCTCAAACATACAGCAAAGCAAGTCTCACTCCACTACTAATAAAGCGGGGGAGTTCTTAGAGGGGTTTCGCTTCGGCAAACCCCTCTAAGTGCCGTCCGCACAGGACACCGAAAATTATATTCTTAAAATAAACCTCACGTAGAAAGCCAAATATAAGATTTAAACCAAAAAACTAAAGATTTAATAAATACTAACCGTAGAAAGAAAACCCAAAACATAAGCCAAAAAAACCAACTCTCCCATACCTATTGTAATTCCTGAACAAATGTGCTATAGTATACATATAACCTCACCAAGGAGGGAAAAACAAAAAAATGAAAAACCAGTTCAACCTGCAGTCAAAGTTCGCCCCCACGGGAGATCAGCCGGACGCGATCGAAAAATTGTGCGCCGGAATCGAAAGCGGAATGCGCTTTCAAACGCTCCTGGGCGTCACCGGCTCCGGAAAAACATTTACCATGGCAAATGTCATCGCCCGGATGAACCGACCCGCATTGGTCCTGGCACCCAATAAAACCCTCGCCGCACAGCTTTGCTGCGAATTCCGTGAATTCTTCCCCGATAATGCCGTGGAATATTTCGTTTCCTACTACGATTATTACCAGCCGGAAGCCTATGTGCCCGGAAAGGATATATATATCGAAAAAGATTCCGCCATCAATGACGAGATCGATAAACTGCGCCATAGCGCCACATCCGCTTTGTTCGAAAGACGGGATGTGATCATCGTCGCCAGCGTGTCCTGTATCTATAGCCTCGGTCCGCCGGAAGAATACCGTAAACAGGTCATCGGTCTGCGCCCCGGAATGGAAATGGAACGGGAGGAGCTGGGCGCGCTTCTGATTCAAAGCTCCTATGACCGGAATGATGTCAATTTCGTCCGCGGAAATTTCCGGATGCGCGGGGATACGGTGGAAATCTACCCTGCCGGATACTCGGAACGTGCCGTCCGGGTGGAATTTTTCGGAGATGAGATCGACCGGGTCTCCGAGATTGATCCCCTCACCGGCAAAGTTCTCTCCGTCCTCAATTATGTGGGTATCTACCCTGCCACTCACTACGTTGCCGATCCGGGCGCAAAGGAAATCTACCTTGCCCGCATCGAAGAAGAAATGGCAGAACGGGTGGAATGGTTCCGTTCCCAGAACAAACTGCTGGAAGCACAGCGCATCGAGGAACGCACCCGGTACGATATGGAAATGATCCGGGAAATCGGCTATTGCTCCGGCATCGAAAACTATTCCGGCGTATTCAGCGGACGTGCCCCCGGTTCCACACCGTACACCCTGCTGGATTATTTCCCCGAAGATTTTATCATGTTCATTGACGAAAGCCATGTCAGCATCCCCCAGGTGGGCGGCATGAGCGGCGGTGACCGGGCGCGGAAGACCAATCTGGTGGAATATGGATTCCGCCTGCCTTCCGCCTATGACAACCGTCCCCTGCGGTTCGATGAATTTGAACAGAAGCTGAATCAGGTGATCATGGTTTCCGCCACCCCCGCCGATTATGAGCAGAAACACGCCGAGCAGGTGGTGGAACAGATCATCCGCCCTACCGGACTTGTGGATCCCGAAGTGGAGATCCGCCCGGTGGAAACCCAGGTGGACGACCTCTGCGGCGAGATCCGTACCCGTACCGCAAGGGGCGAGCGCGTACTTGTCACCACGCTCACCAAGAAAATGGCGGAGGACCTGACGGAATATCTGGACGGTCAGGGTATCCGCGTAAAGTATATCCACCACAATATCGACGCCATGGAACGAACCGAACTGCTGCGGAATCTGCGTATGGGTATTTTTGATGTGCTGGTGGGTATCAATCTGCTCAGAGAAGGGATCGACCTGCCGGAAGTTACCCTGGTTGCCATACTGGACGCGGACAAAGAGGGGCTTTTCCGTTCCACCCGTTCCCTGATCCAGATGATCGGACGTGCGGCGCGTAATGCCGAGGGTAAGGTTATTCTGTACGCCGAAAAAGTCACGGATTCCATGCGGATCGCCATGGAGGAAACCGACCGGCGCCGGGGAATTCAGATGGAATACAACCGTCTCCACAACATCACTCCCCAGACGATCGTCAAGGAGATCGCCGCCCCCATCGCCATCACCGCCGAGGACACCCCCGCATCCAAACGCTCCCGTACCCGTGTCCTCCCCCCGGCAGCTGCAGAAAAAGGCAGTATGTCCAAAGCAGACCGGATCGCCGCACTGGAAAAAGAAATGCGCCAGGCAGCAGCCGAACTGCGGTTCGAAGAAGCTGCCTACCTCCGCGACCGGATCAGAGAGCTGCAGACAACTTTATGATAATATTTTTTGCAGGGGTGCCTTTTTTGAAAAAAAGGTACCCCTGCACCCCTCCAAAAAACTTTATTGAGGAGGGGGTAATGCAAAAAGTGAACAAATATATTGCTGAGTCTACACACTTGGGCTTGATGTATTGCAAATAGGTACGATTTGCGGTTATAAATAAGAGGAAATATATACAGTAAGGAGATTTCTCTATAAAAATATCCTTGTTTGTCATCCTGATGCTGACCATCCTCTGCATCACATCCTATGGTACTGTTGAAAAGGATGTAGATCCCGACAGTATTGTGCGCAACCTCGCCAAGTCCTCTGCCGGGAATATACGATCTCCTATAAGGCTGTGGATGCCAAAGCAGGACTTCTTAAAAACCTACGCCGGTACGGGTACAGAAACCAAAACCGCCGCAAACTGAATACCATCCATTCCCCCTTTTTCAGAAGTTTTTGAAGATAGGGTGGGTTTGGGAGGGGAAGAAGCTTTTTCTCAAAAAGTTTCTTCCCCTCCCAAAAAACTCCCACCAAAACCTTGACAATTCCCCCACTCTTGTGTTATACTATCATCATGGGACAAGTCTTTGGATACAGTATGTGCAGAGAGAGGTCGGTTGGTGAAAGATCTTCGTACTGCCCGAAAGGTACCACCCTGCCGCCCTGTATTGCGGCTTATGTCTGCCTAATGAAGTGAAAGCTCGGGTGGAACCGTGTGGATTTTTCTGCACCCCGGACACGGAACGTATTGTTCCCTACTGTCTGCGGGTGCTTTTTGTTTCCCCGGACAGCATTCATTTTTTCTATTTTTTATAAGCGAGGTAAGTGCTATGTTTACTGTAACCTTTGCGGACAAGGCGATGCAGTTTGATGCTCCCCTGTCTGTATACGATGCCGCCAAAGCTGCGGAGCTGATCTCCCGTGAAGTGATCGCCTGCGCTGTGAACGGCGTTACTGTGGATCTGACCCACGTAATTGATGCAGATGCCAATGTGTCTCTGTACACCTTTGCCGATAAGGAAGGCGCCCGTGTGTTCCGTCATACCGCTTCCCATATCCTGGCGCAGGCTGTAAAGCGTCTGTATCCCGAAGTTAAGCTCACCATCGGTCCCGCCATCGACGACGGTTTCTACTACGACTTCGACGCAGATGCCCCCTTCACCCCCGAAATGCTGGCAAAACTCGAAGGCGAAATGAAGAAGATCGTGAAGGAAAACGCCAAAATTGAACGCTTTACCCTCCCCAGAGAAGAAGCGATCCAGTTCATGACCGAAAGAAACGAACCCTACAAGGTTCAGCTGATCGAAGAACTGCCCGAAGGCGAAGAAATCTCCTTCTACAAGCAGGGCGAATTCGTTGACCTCTGTGCCGGTCCCCACCTGTTCTCCACAGGTGCTGTTAAGGCGTACAAGCTGACCCAGTGCACCGGTGCTTACTGGAAGGGCGACTCCAATAACAAGGTTCTCCAGAGAATCTACGGTACCGCTTTCCCCTCCAAGGATGAGCTGAATGCCCATCTCACCGCCCTGGAAGAAGCACGCAAGCGTGACCACAACAAGCTGGGCCGCGAACTGGAAATCTTCACCACCGTGGATACCATCGGTCAGGGTCTGCCCATCATCATGCCCAAGGGTGTACACATCATGAATACCCTCCAGAGATGGATCGAAGACGAAGAAACCAAGCGCGGTTATCTCCGTACCAAGACCCCTCTCATGGCAAAGCGCGACCTGTACAAGATCTCCGGTCACTGGGATCACTACCGCGACGGTATGTTCATTCTGGGTGATGCCGATGACGAAACCAAGGAATGTTTCGCTCTCCGTCCCATGACCTGTCCTTTCCAGTATCAGGTATACCTGAACAAGAACCGTTCCTACCGTGACCTGCCCATGCGTCTCGGTGAAACTTCCACCCTGTTCCGCAACGAGGATTCCGGTGAGATGCACGGTCTGATCCGTGTCCGCCAGTTTACCATTTCCGAAGGTCACCTGGTACTCCGTCCCGATCAGCTGAAGGATGAATTCAAGGGCTGTCTGGACCTGGCTAAGTACTGTCTCGAAACCCTCGGTCTGCTGGAAGACTGTACCTTCCGTTTCTCCCAGTGGGATCCCAACAACACCGCCAAGTACGAAGGTACTCCCGAACAGTGGGACATCGCACAGGCTGTTATGAAGGAAATTCTGGACGAACTGGAAGTAGACTACGAAATCGGTATCGACGAAGCCGCCTTCTACGGTCCTAAGCTGGACATCCAGTGCAAGAACGTATTCGGCAAGGAAGACACCATCATCACCATCCAGATCGATATGCTGCTGGCGGAAAAGTTCGGTATGTACTACACCGACACCGACAACAAGCCGAAGCTGCCTTATATCATCCACCGTACTTCCATGGGCTGCTATGAACGTACTCTGGCGCTGCTGATTGAAAAGTATGCCGGTGCGTTCCCCATGTGGCTGGCACCCACACAGGCGGTCGTAATCCCCGTTTCCCCCGCGTTCAACGATTATGCCGAAGAAGCTGCTGAAAAGATGAAGGCTGCCGGACTGCTGGTAAATGCGGATCTGCGCAACGAAAAGATGGGTTACAAGATCCGTGAAGCACAGCTGCAGAAGATTCCCTATATGCTCATCGTGGGCGAAAGAGAAATGCTGGAAAAGGCTGTTTCCGTACGTACCAGAAAGGGCGAAGATCAGGGCAGCCTGAGCGTAGATGCATTCATCGCACAGGCAAAGGAAGAAATCGAAACCAAGAAGCTCTGATGTAAACAGACATCCGTCTGAAAAAAACTGAATATTGGCAAGGCTGTCACATTTTCGGAATTCCTCCGGGGTGTGACAGCCTCTTTTGTTTGACACATCCCCCTATATATGATATAATAAGAAAAATCACATTATGAGGTACAGCCATGCAAAGTCGCAGTTATCCCCGTATATCCATCTCCGATAAAGCCGAAAAGAAAGCCAAAGGCGGTCATCCCTGGATTTTCGCTGAAGAAATCACCGTTCCTGAAAACACCGTGATCCCGGACGGTTCCTTAGTGGATGTGTATTCCCGTAAGGACCGCTACATCGGCACAGGATTCTACAACAGCCATTCCAAGATCCGCGTCCGCCTGGTTTCCGAAAATGCCAACGATACCTTTGATGAAGCATTCTGGGAAAGACGGATCCGGTATGCTGTTTCCTACCGCCGCCAGGTAATGGGTGAGGATTTTTCCGCCTGCCGTCTGATCTTCGGTGAAGCGGACCGTTTCCCCGGATTTACCGTGGATCGGTTTGAAAATATCCTTGTAACGGAAGTCCTGTCCCTGGGGATTGAAAATATCCGCGAACTGCTGTACAAACAGCTGGTTTCCGTTCTGGCGGAATGCGGCGTTACCATCGACGGAATCTACGAAAGATGCGACGGTCGGCTGCGGACGCTGGAAGGAATGGAACAGCGCGAAGGTTTCTGGTGTCCGGAATATTTCCCCGGCAGAGATCGGGCAGTGGGCAATGTGGACATCCTCGAAAACGGCATCCGCTACACGGTGGATTACGTCAACGGGCAGAAAACCGGCTTCTTCTTAGACCAGAAATACAATCGCCGTGCCGCAGCCAGGCTGGCAAAAGACCGTCATGTGCTGGACTGCTTCACCCATACCGGTTCCTTCGGTCTGAACTGTGCCAAAGCCGGTGCCGCCTCGGTGGTTTCCGTGGACATCTCCGCCGAAGCTGTGGACATGGCACGGCACAATGCGGCTGTGAACGGTGTGGACAATATTATGACCGTGGAACAGGCGGATGTATTCGATCTTCTCCGCGGTATGGCGGAAGACAAGAGCCGGAAGGGACAGTTCGATTATATCATTCTGGATCCCCCTGCCTTCACCAAAAGCCGGGAGACCGTAAAAAGTGCCTATCGCGGATATCTGGAAATCAACCGTCTTGCCATGAAGCTCCTTCCCCGGGGCGGATATCTTGCCACCTGTTCCTGCTCCCACTTCATGCCCCCCGATATGTTCAAACGGATGCTCCACGAAGCCGCTGAACAGTCCAATGTCGCCCTCCGGCAGATCGAAGAACGGGCACAGGCTCCCGACCATCCCATTCTCTGGAATGTCCCTGAGACAGAGTATCTGAAGTTCTATCTGTTCCAGGTCGTCTGACAGCAGTTTATTATTGCTGCATTTTACCGGGGAGAAAAGAATTATTGCACCGCTCCTCAGTCCTCTCTTTTAAATTATAATTACTAACACACCGCAAAGGAGTAATACCTATGACAAACCGTAAAGACTGGGCGCTTTCCCTGTCCTGTCCTGCCACAAGATTCAATGAAGATATGCTCAGACAGTATCAGACTGCCGGTATCCGGAATATGGAACTGACCTCCGGGGATCTGTATGTGTACACGGATCAGCTTTCCTACACCCAAAACGGAAGTGCTGCCGCCATATATGCTCTTGCAAAATCCTATGATGTGACCATCGGTTCCTTCCATCTGCCTTTCCAGCCTTTTGAAACTATGGATCCCGCTGATCCTGACAAGGGACTCCGGGAAAAAATGATTGCGGCACAGTCCGAGCTGATCCGTGCCGCCGCTGGTTCCGGTATCGGTATCGCCGTTATTCATCCCAGTGCCGAACCTTACACGGAAGAGGAACGCGGACACAGACTGGATCTGGCAATCGAAGTCATAGACCGTCTGACTGCTGTGGCTAAATCAGCTGGGATGGTGCTGGCACTGGAAAACCTGCCCCGCACCTGCCTCTGCCGTTCCCATGACGAAATGCTCCGTTTTCTGGATGCGATTCCGGATCTTCGGGTTTGCTTCGACACCAATCACAACCTCTCCGAACCCAACGAAGACTATATCCGTGCCGTGGGCAGTAAGATCGTCACACTGCACATTTCCGATTATGATTTCATTGATGAACGCCATCTTCTGCCCGGTGACGGAAAGATCGACTGGAACAGCCTCCTTTCGACCCTGGAAGCAGAAAACTACACCGGCAGATTCAATTACGAAATCAAAATGAACCTGTATTCCCCAGCCGATGCTGCCGAGAATTACCGTAATCTTATGAAATAACAGAGGGGATAATTATGCAGTTTCAGCCCATCCACGCCCTTCCCTTTCCCCTGCTGGCAGGTTTTTCTGATGGGAGATTATGCGCACTGGAATATACACCGGATCTTCCCGAAACGTATGCCCCTGTGACGGGGGAAAATTACGATGTCTGCCGCCGGCTGGAAGCAGAACTTGCCGAATATGCCGCCGGAAAACGGAAGGAATTTACCATTCCCCTGCAGCCGTCGGGCAGTGATTTCAGCAGGCTTGTCTGGCGTGAACTGCAGAAAGTGCCATACGGTGAGGTGCGTTCCTATGGAGAAATTGCCGCCTGTATCACTGCAGGATCGGGCAGGTCATCCGCCCTGTACAGCCGCGCTGTGGGCAATGCCTGCGGGAAAAATGCCATCCTGATCCTGATTCCCTGCCACCGGATCATCGCCAAAAACGGTATTGGCGGATTTTCCTGCGGTCTTGCCGTAAAAAAGGCTCTGTGGGACATTGAAGGAATCCGACTGCCCTAAACGCTCCTGCCTTTTGCGCTTCCGGGATTTCCAGTAACTTCCGGACAGAAATTTCCCGTTCCCTCTTGACAATTCCTGAAAATATGGTATAATTTATTTAGGAACTATTCTTATTAAGGATGAATTACAACATGAAACGCAATACTATCCAAAAACACATTATCATGGAAACCTTGCGGGAAATGAATTGTCACGCCTCTGCGGGAATGGTGTATGAGGAGATCAACCGGCAGTATCCGACCATCAGCAAAGCAACGGTGTACCGCGTCCTGACGGAAGCAGCGGAAGCCGGCGAGCTTTTGCGTCTGCGCTTTGCCGAAACGGATGACCGCTTTGACATCACCCTCCCACCCCACGCCCATATCACCTGCCGATGCTGCGGCGCCGTACAGGACGTAACCTTCAAAACCCCTTGGAATCCCATCGAAAACCTGGCAGACAACGCCGGATTCACACCAGAAAGATACCACATCGAACTGATAGGCCTCTGCCCCGCCTGCAACTCCTTGAAGAAGGCTGAATAGGTTTTTTAAGTAGGGGAGGGGGAAACACTTTTTGCGAAAAAGTATTTCCCCCTCATGAGATTTGCGCAGCAATTCTCAACTGCACACCCTCCCTCTTTTCAAAAAACTTTGAAAAAGGGTTTTGAAACAGGAATTTAGATTGCTTTAAGGGTATCGTTTTTTGAGTAATAATTTTTTGCCATTTTTCATAGTTTTTGAAAGGTTCGGGGGCGAAAAATTAATGCGCAAATCATAAGGGGAAGGAAAGTTTTTCAAAAAGTTTTCCTTCCCCTGAAATTTTACTTACGACACCCTAAACCCCTGTCTTTTCAAAAACTCACAAAAAACAAAAATTCCGCATATACGACCTAATCGCAAATGCGGAAACAAAAATTACCTATATACCTGTCAAAAAGTCCCCCTTTTCCAAAGTTTTTTGAAAAGTAGGAGGGGGCGCGGGGGAGGGAGAAAGACTTTTTCGCAAAAAGTTTTTCTCCCTCCCCCGCAAAACTAAATCAACTAAATCAACTCAATCCAGATACCCCTGACGATACAGGAGTTCGGCGATGAGGACTGCGCCGCCGGCTGCACCGCGGAGGGTGTTGTGGGAGAGTCCGACGAATTTGTAGTCGAACATAGTATCGGGGCGGAGGCGGCCTACGGAAACGCCCATACCGCCGTAGAGGTCACGGTCCAGCTTGCACTGAGGACGGTTGTCTTCTTCGAAGTAGGTGATGAACTGCTTGGGGGCGTGGGGGAGTTCCAGCATCTGGGGCAGACCGCGGAAAGACTGCCATTCTGCCAGGATCGCTTCCTTGGGCGGTGTGTTTTCGAAGCTTACAAATACAGCGGCAGTGTGACCGTCGGATACGGGAACACGGATGCACTGGCTGGTGATTGCAACATCGTTGGCTGCTACAATGGTACCGCCGCGTACTTCACCCCAGATCTTCAGGGGTTCGCGTTCACTCTTTTCTTCTTCGCCGCCGATATAGGGGATCACGTTGTCCACCATCTCCGGCCATGTTTCAAAATTCTTGCCGGCGCCGGAAATTGCCTGATACGTAGTTACCAGAATCTGCTTGATGCCGTACTTACGCAGAGGTGTCAGGGCAGGTACGTAGCTCTGGATGGAACAGTTGGGCTTTACGGCAATGAAACCGCGATGGGTGCCCAGACGTTCTCTCTGGCTGGCAATAACAGCAAGGTGACTGTCGTTGATCTCCGGAATTACCATGGGAACATCACTGGTCCAGCGGTTCGCGGAGTTGTTGGAGATTACCGGGATTTCTGCCTTGGCATACGCTTCTTCCAGTGCCTTGGTTTCTTCCTTCTTCAGATCCACTGCGCAGAATACAAAATCACACAGCGCCTTCATTTCATCAATATGGGATGCATCGTGGATCACCATGTCGCCAATACCTTCCGGAATGGGGCAGGCCATCTTCCAGCGTCCGTCCACTGCTTCCTTGTAGGGCAGACCGGCAGTTCTCGGGCTGGCTGCCAGTGCGGTGATCTGGAAATACGGGTGATCTGCCAGCAGGGTGATGAATCTCTGACCTACCATACCGGTCGCGCCGATAATACCACATCTCATTTTTTCTTTCATAGCAAATCTCCATCCTTTTTATCTTTACTTGATTTTGTACATTTGTGTATTTTTATGGGAACAGCAGAAAGATCCACTGTCTGCTCTCAGAATATGCACCGCCCGGCTTTTTGTACTTCCCTTTCGGATAAGCATTACCCCGGCAGCGGATAAATATGCGTATCTTCCGGACAATTCCCGGCTTGCGAAAAAATTTTCCGTATAATAATACTCATATAATATATAATTATACCACATCCGACAGATACTGTCAATTTATAGCCATACAAAATGAACGCATTCACACCCCCGATCTTTTATGCAAGTTGACATAACCCGCAAAAAAGCACCTCCTTTATATATAAAGGAAGATTTATGCAGCATCCCGACAAAGAATCTCACCTTCGAAGTTTTTGAAAAGTTAGGGGTTTGGGGGAAGGAAAGCTTTTTTCAAAAAGTTTTCCTTCCCCCAAAAACCATCCCTGCGTCCCATTTGGCACTCTCCGGGAGGTGACAGGAAATAATTGTTAATTAAGTGTAAACTATTGAAAAAAGCCTTGATTTTTATAGGGCGTAGGGGTAAAATATATGCGTGAGGCTTAGCACTCGCCGAATCGGAGTGCTAAATCATATGCCAAAGAGGGCATATCCTTCATTCCATACGAAAACAATATAAAAATGCATACAGGAGGCAAATTATGACACTCAAACCCCTTGCAGACAGAGTTGTAGTTAAAGCTGTTGAAGCGGAAGAAACCACCAAGACCGGTATCGTTCTTCCCGGTACCGCTAAAGAAAAACCCCAGGTAGCCGAAGTTGTAGCAGTAGGTCCCGGCGGACTGGTTGAAGGTAAGGAAGTTACCATGACCGTTAAGGTTGGCGATAAGGTTATCACCAGCAAGTATGCCGGCACCGAAGTAAAGTGCGACGGCGTAGAATACAACGTAGTTCGTCAGAGCGACATTCTGGCAATCGTTGAAGACTGATTCCAAGCATAATTATAAGGAGAATTACTGATATGGCAAAAGATATTAAGTACGGTATTGACGCACGCAATGCGCTGATCGCCGGTGTGGATAAGCTGGCAAACACTGTTAAGATCACCATGGGTCCCAAGGGCCGCAACGTAGTTCTGGATAAGAAGTACGGTACTCCCCTGATCACCAACGACGGTGTTACCATCGCTAAGGAGATCGAACTGGAAGACGCAGCTGAAAACATGGGCGCACAGCTCATCCGCGAAGTTGCTTCCAAGACCAACGACGCTGCCGGTGACGGTACAACCACCGCTACTCTTCTCGCTCAGGCATTCATCCGCGAGGGTATGAAGAACATCACCGCGGGCGCAAATCCTATGGTTATCCGCAAGGGTATAAAGAGAGCTGTTGACACCGCTGTCGAGGCTCTTCAGGCTAACTCCAAGAAGGTAAGCGGTCCTGAGGATATCGCAAGAGTCGGTACTATTTCCGCAGGCGACGAATACATCGGTGAGCTTATTGCCGACGCAATGAAGAAGGTAACCGCTGACGGCGTTATCACCGTTGAGGAAAGCAAGTCCGCTGAGACCTACTGCGAGGTAGTTGAGG
>JAFUKI010000018.1 GCA_017467815.1 Clostridia bacterium | reverse complement strand
TGCGAATTCCCAAAGTAAATTCCACAGTGGAATTTGCGATGGAATTTAGTCTGGGAAAGAAAATGAGGTAGAATTAAGTCTGGGAAAAGGAGGCCCAGACTATGGCAGATACAGAAAAGAAAAACAAACACATGACCCTCGATGATCGAATCGAGATTCAGGAATGTCTGAACAAAGGTATGACCTTCAAAGCAATCGGAAAGAGAATCAGCAAAGATCCCACCACAGTTTCAAAGGAGGTAAAACTGCACGGACAGACCTACACCAACAGCTTCACCAAAACAGATGAGTGCTGTCCGCTGCTGCTGAAAGCTCCCTTCGTATGCAACGGATGCCCGAAACGGAATCACAGCAACTGCAAATATCCGCGAAGAAAATACGAAGCCAAAAAGGCTCAGGCAGAATATGAAGCTGTTCTGACAGAATCCCGTGAAGGAATTCCGTTAGCAAAAGAAGAATTCTATCGCACAGAGCAGATCATCTCATCTGCAGTACTGTCAGGACAAAATATCTATCACGCCATAAAGGCAAACAATCTGTCTGTTTCCAAAACAACGGTGTACCGTCATATCGAGTGCGGATACTATACAATCTCGAAGATAGACCTGCCGCGTGCCGCAAAATTCAAACCGAGAAAAGAAAACAAAGGCGAATATGTTCCGAAAGGTGTCAAAATCGGCAGAACATTTGAAGATTTCATGTTGTTCCTTGATGATAATCCCCTTACCAGCTATGTGGAAATGGACACAGTGATCGGGAAACCCGGCGGAAAGGTCATCATGACATTTCAGTTTGTCAACGTAGATTTCATGTTCGGACTGCTTCTTGACAACAAAACCGCCGCAGAAGCCGCTCAGAGAATCCGTGACTTCAAAGAAAAGCTGCATTCTGCCGGAACGAACTTTGCTGATGTGTTTCCGGTTCTTCTGACCGACAACGGCGGTGAATTCAGCAATGTTTCGGCATTTGAAAATGACCTTGACGGATGTGTCGGGACACGGATGTTTTTCTGCGATCCCAATGCACCGTATCAGAAGCCACATGTAGAGAACAATCATACGCTGTTCCGCGGGATTGTGGAAAAAGGGACTTCCTTTGACGACTTTACACAGGATGATGTCAATCTGATCTTCTCTCACATCAATGCGGTAAAACGAAAACAGTTCAACGGAAAAAGCGCGTATGATATGTTTACCTTTACATACTCAAAAGAGCTTGCCGAACTGCTGGGAATATATTTTGTGCCGCCTAAAGACGTCATTCAGACTCCGAAATTACTGAAGCTTTTTTCCTGAAGGTAAATTCAGCCCATAGTGGAATTTAGTCTGGGAAATCCACCTCTCAGGCTTTTTCGCCATGCTCTTTTTGGGGATTTTGGCTGTAATCTGGGGCTGTTTCATTCTTCTTTTTTACTTTTCCCACTCTTATTTCCATCGTTTCTCATACTAAATTCCACTCCTTTCCTACTGTGGAATTTACTTTGGGAATTCGCCGTTGTATATTTGTTATTGGGTGGTTGAAATAATAATGGGGGATTTTTGGTGATGGGGGTAGCAATTTAGGAATATTAAATCGTACGTTACACCTCATCCGTCAGGTGACTGAGGGAGAATGCGGTACTAACGTAAAAACTAACCGCAAACGGTGATTTCGCAAGTAATCTTCACAATTTATACCCGCCTAAGGGTTTACAGCGGATTTTATGTGACGCATTCTTCTTCCACTGCAACAGTTTCCCCTCCCGTTTGTTGGGTTTAAAATATATATTTCGGGAAGCAGCCCCACAAACACTACTTATTGACATAAGTTCCATATTCTGTTATAATATATAAGTAAAAATATACCTATTTTGCAGGAAGGAGGGAAGACGGTATGCGAGTCTTGATACGGAAACGGGCGGATCTGCCGGAGATGACCTGGCCGCTGGCGGTAATTTCGGTTTTGCTGACCGTGGCGGCGGCTTGGATGGGCGCTGAGATCGGTGTGTCTCCCATGGGCGGTCCGGTGACAGCGCTGCCTTTTCTGGCACTTTCCGCTGCGGTATACAGCGCCGTTATCGTACTCTGGCGGAAGGTAGCTGCACTGCTCATCACGCCCATCACCGCACTTTGTCTGTGGATTTCGGACTGCGGTATGTTCTGCACCGTCACCGTGTCCCTCTCCCTGCTGTTCGTCTCCTACCTCACCGGCATCTGCCTGCTTGCCGGAGAAAAACGGTTCATGCGCATGACATCCCTCTCCTGCGGTATCGCTGTCGCCCTTGGACTGTGCGCCGCTGCCGGTGTGTCCTTAGCCTACCCCTCCCTTTCCGCCTTCTATGAAGAAACCGTGGATGCGGTGGATATTCTTCTGAAACAACTCCCCGAAACAGCCGGCATTTCACCGGATACCTATTCCGCTGCCGATCTTGCCCATACCATGTTTCTGTCCCTGCCGGCTCTGCTGGGCGTAACAGCCGAACTGCTGGCGGCATCCGTTCTGTTCCTGTGCAAAACCTTTCTCCGGATCTTTGACTGCGCCGCATATTTTCACCCGGACGCTGATGCCGGTATCACTACCCCGCGCAGCTTCGGTGCCGTCGCTCTGATCACCCTGATCCTGACCCTGCTGACTTCCCCCATGGACAATCCCCTCCTTTACAGCATCCTATCCAATATCCTCTCCGTTATCACCATCCCCTGCGCTTATGTGGGTGTACGGGAGTTTTTCGGAAGGATGCAGAAAAAAGTTTTCATCTATCACCTGAGTCCTTCCGGAGTACGCCGCAGACACTTCCCCCTCTCCTCCGTTCTGCTGCTTGTATTCCTGACACTGTTCTTAGGTCTCTCCGGTGCCCTTTCCCTTTCCGCCGCCATGGGTGCATTCTACATCCTGCGCGCCGGCAGAACCGCAGATCCCGCCCCGGAACAGTCCTCCGGATCCTAACGAAAATTCAACAGGAGTTCTGAATCATGTTTAAAAATATATGGAAGCATAAAGAACCCGGCAGCCTGAGCGAAAAGCTGCAGAGAATCGCACCCGTTGTTTTCGGCGCCCTGCTGATTCTCCTTTCCGCCCTTGCTGCCTCTCCCGATCTGAAAGGTCTGATCGTCGGCGGCACACTGACCGTTCTGTTTGCAGCCATTTTCATCATCGCGCGCATCATCCATAAGCGGAAGCTGTACAAAGGGACAAGCAACGAGACCCTTACCCCCGTTATGGGCAAGATCATGTTCAACGCTGTACTGAAAATGCCCTCTCCCGTCTTTATCTGCGGCGATGACGAGCGTCTGATCTGGTACAACACCGCCACCGAAAGCCTCTCTGTACCCACGGGCAAGCTTTACGGCACGACCGTCTCTGCTCTGTTCGGTGTTTCCTTAGGAGAAATCCGGGAAAGTATAAACAGCGACACCCCCGTTATTCTCACCAACGGCAGCCGTCTGTTCACCCCCAAATACCATCACATCAAGACCGACGACAACGACTTCTCCCTGATCGTTACCACCGAAATTACCGAAGTCCAGCAGCTGAAGCACAAGCTGGCGGACGGCGAGCTGGTGGTTGCCTATATTTACATCGACAACTTAGCCGAAATGATGCAGTACGACAGCGAAAACTACCGTGCTGCCGCTTCCCGAATCGACGATATTCTCCGTCGCTGGGCGGATGAATGCGGCGGTATTCTCAAGGAATACGAAAGGGACAAGTACCTGTTCGTTATGGAAAACCGCACCCTGAACGCCTGCATTGCCAGAAAATTCGATATTCTTGACAAAGTACGCGCCGTTCATGTAGGGGATGCGGAACTGCCCATGACCATTTCCCTCGGCGTTTCCAACATCCACGGCTCTTTTGAAGACAAGGAACGCGCCGCACACAACGCTCTTGATATGGCACTCCAGCGCGGCGGTGACCAGGCGGTTGTGAAAAGCGATGCTTCTCTGGATTTCTACGGCGGCGTTACCAAGACCGTACAGAAGCGTACCAATGTCCGTTCCAGAGTGATCTCCGGGGAACTGATCTCCGCGATGAAGAAGGCATCCAATGTGCTGATCATGGGTCACCGTTTTGCGGATTTTGACTCTTTCGGCGCCTGTGTCGGTCTGGCTCGTATGGCAATGTTCTGCGGTGCCAGAGTGAATATGATCGTACAGATGGGGGATCGCAATCTTTCCGGCTGCCGGGAACTGCTGGCGTCCAACAGTGATTTCTTAGGTGTACTCATTGACGAAGCCAGGGGTCTGGATCTGCTGGAAACCGGCACCCTTGTGGTTGTAGCGGACGTAAACAACGTCATGCAGATGGAATCCAGGGATATTGTACTCCGCACCGAAAACCTCGCCATCATCGACCACCACCGTCAGGTTGCGGAATTCGAGCGCAATCCGTCCATTGAATATATCGAACCCTCCGCATCTTCCGCCTGTGAGCTGGTTACGGAAATGCTGGAGCAGGTTCTTCCCAAGGATGAGCTTTCCTCCCAGGAAGCCAGTCTTCTTCTGGCAGGTATCAATCTGGACACCCAGCAGTTCACCAAGAATGTGGGCACCCGCACCTTCAGTGCCGCCATGTTCCTGCGGGACTGCGGTGCCAATACGGAGATCATCCAGAATCTCAACCGCACCAATCTGGAAGACTATCTGAGAGAAGCCCGCTTCCGTCAGAATGTCATTCTGTACCGTCAGAACGCCGCGATCACCTGCTGTACCGTGAACGAAACGGAAACCGGACCGGCTGACCGTGTGATCGCCGCCAAAGCCGCCAACAATCTTCTGGCTGTGGAAGGTGTGGAAGCATCCTTTGCTTTGGTACGCATCGGGGACACCATTCACATCTCCGCCCGCTCCCACGGCAAGGTCAACGTACAGCTGATTCTGGAACAGCTCAAGGGCGGCGGACATTTTGACGCTGCCGGTGCCCAGATCGCCGGTACTACCATGGAAGAAGCCATTGAGCTTCTGAAAAACGCCATTGACGCCATTGTAAAATAACGGATCTACCGGATCACCGAAGGAAACGCATATGCTTGATTTACTTTCTCTGCAGAAAACATTCATCCTTGCCCATCTCCGCGAAGGGGATCGGGCAGTGGATTTTACCATGGGCAACGGCTACGACACGGTATTTCTGTCCCAGACCGTGGGCAGTACCGGTGAAGTATACGCCTTTGACATCCAGCCGCCTGCCCTCCATTCCACAGCCGCCAATCTTCTGAAGAACGGCTGTCCCGACAACTGGCATCTGATCTGTGCTTCCCACGACAGAGCGCCCGAATTCGTCTCCGGCAAGATCAAAGCCGGTATGTTCAACCTGGGCTATCTGCCCGGCAACGGCAACAAGCACGTGACCACCAAACGCACCACCACCCTCCCAGCAGTGCAGAACGCCATTGCCATGCTGGACGACGATGCCGTGCTCTTGATCGCCGTATACCCCGGCCACCCCGAAGGTGAACTGGAAGGAAAAGAACTGGCACAATACCTCGCCACCCTCTCCCGCTTCCGCTACACCATCGCCCAGTTCCGCATGCTAAACTCCCCCACCAGCCCCTATTTTATGGTGATTGAGACTAAGGCTTGATGGATTTTTGGTTTTTTGCAGGGGGAGGAAAAACTTTTTGATAAAAAGTTTTTCCTCCCCCTGCACCCCCTCCTTTTCAAAAAACTTTGAAAAAGGGGATTTGTTATAGGGATATTGGTTGTTCAGACTTGTTTTTGGTGTTGGGGTGCTTTCTCACATCTGTTTGAATGTTTTTGTAAAATAGGGTTTCAGGGGGAGAGAGGCTTTTTTCTTTGAGGTTTTCTTCCCCTGGGGTTTACTGGATATCATATAAGGAGTATGCTATGCATATTATATTTGATTTTGATGGTACTATTGCCGATACTTCTCCGGGGATCTTGTCCTGTCTGGCGGAAACCTTTGTGTAAATGGGGGTTTCGGTTCCTGATGATCTCCGGCGGTTCATCGGTCCGCCTTTGCTGCCGGCTATGATGGAATTCTGCGGCATGGATAAGGAAACGGCGGAAAAGGCACTGGTGACCTACCGGGTACATTACAGCGATCACGGGATGTACGATGCGTATCTGTACGACGGTGTCCGGGAAATGCTTGACAGGCTGAAAGAAAAGGGACACAAGCTGTACATCGGCACATCCAAGCCGGAAAGTTTTGCCGTAAAGATGTTGGAAGCGCTGGGTGTTTCGGAATATTTCACCATAATCTGCGGTGCGATCATGGACACCAAGCGGAACCGGAAGGCGGATGTGCTGGCAGAATTGTTCCGCCGGATCGGCAGTTCCCCCCAGGACGAAGGCACCGACGGAATGTGGTGCATGATCGGGGATAGGATCTACGATGCGGAAGGTGCTGCGGAATTCGGCATGCCCTGCATCGGTGTTCTCTGGGGCTTCGGCAGTGCGGAAGAATTCACAGGATGCACGATCGTGAAAACCCCGGCGGAGCTTACAGAGCTGTTTTGAGGATGTTGTTTGTTTATTTATTTAAGCAGCGGGGAAAACTTTTTTGAAAAAAAGCTTTTCCCCGCACCCCTTTCAAAAAACTTCATACCGGATGAAACAATAAAAAGCCATGCCGTAAATGGGTGGAGAAATCGCCATAACAAAAGTTCCCACAGACCAATCAACCGGTTTGTAGGAACTTAATTTTATAAGCGAAAGAAACGGCTGAAAGGCTCCCTTGTGTAAAGGGAGCTGGCACCGCAGGTGACTGAGGGATTGTCCTACAAGACGGCTAAAATATTCGTCCCCACTCGGAAGTTCTTATCGTTGTCATGATATCAAAAATCGGCAGAGAAAGCGATATCTCTGCCGAAATTTTTGTGTCTGCAAATTTCCCGTCAAGGACAACAGCCAAAATGCGACACGTTGTTTTTTGTATTACCATTCAGAAAGCTTATTCTTCCACAACTTCCGCGTCAACGGCGTTCTTCTTAACAGATTCGATACCGTTTTCGCAGTTTGCCAGAGTGGTGTAGCCTTCGCTGACAGCGATAACCTGACCGTTGGTTGCCTTCAGGCGGAAACGGAATTCGCCGGCTTTGTCCTGATAAATTTCAAACTTGGGGCACTTTTCGGCTGCGTAGCCTTCTGCGGTCTGGTTTTCTACGTTGGCAACGGGAGCATTCTTCGCAACGGATTCAATACCGTTCTTGCAGGCTGCTTCGCTGTTGTATACTTCGGAAGTAGCGATAACCTGTCCGTTGGTTGCCTTCAGATCAAACTTTACGCCGGTTTCGGTCTTGCGCATAACAAATTTTCCCATAATAAATCTCCTTATATTATCTGGCATTCCTGCCTTTTTTTCTATTATAACAGATATTTATGTCTTATGCAAGAATTATTTGCATAGTTTTTTGTATTTCTCCGCACCCCTGTTGAAAAAACGTATCAGTGAAGCGGAATGTCGTGGGACACAGTTGTAGTTCCCACCTCAAAAACCCCGACATTGCCTGCCGGCACTGCCGACCCATTATAAGCCACATCAGCGAAGCGGAATGTCGTGGGATGCAGTTATAGTTCCCACCTTACAAACCCCGATTTTGCCTGCCGGCACTGCCGACCCATTATAAACCATATCAGCGAAGCGGAATGTCGTGGGATGCAGTTATAGTTTCCACCTCAAAAACCCCGACATTGCCTGCCGGGGCTTCCCGGCGCTTCCCGGCGCTTCCCGGCGCTACAGGATTGTGCCGGTTCGGTAGGCTGTGAGAAGTTCGCGTAGATCTGCGATACGCATTTCCAGTTCTTTGCCATAGTCCGTGTCTGCGATATTGACGCGGTTTTCCATCTTTTCCACCACGGTTACGGTGGGTGTGTCCGCGGGAGGCATACCCGGTTCGGGGGCGCGGTGTTCTGCCATACGGAGGCTGTGGGAATCGTAGATCAGCGTATAGCCGGCAATACCCGTTTTGCTGCGGTAGGCTTTGGAGATACCGCCGTCAATGACGAACAGCCTGCCGCCCGCGCGGATGGGACTTTGTCCTTTTTTCAGCAGTACCGGCACGTGACCGTTGATGATGTGCCCTTTCTTCGGATCCAACCCGAACTCCTCCAGGATCATACCGCATACAGCCTGATCGTCGTTCAGACGGTAGTACGGTGCGTATTCCTCTTTCGCTTCGGGGATATCGCTGTCGATGAAGGTACGCTCAAAGGATGCCATTTTGTTTTTCCCGAACAGGGGAGAATCTTCACCGCACCAGAGGTACCACATATAATCCCGTGCTTCGATCTGCTCCGGAGAATCAAAGGGAGCAAAATAAGCCTGCCGCACCTCTCCGGCGATGGAGTCAAGAAGCGCCTTGCCGCAGTAGGATGCACCGGCGAAGGGCAGGTATATCTCCTTTAGTGAGCCGTCCTCGCTCAGGGGGATGCAGCCGTGATACAGCAGATTGCCGTTGCACACCTTATACATACCACCCTTGGCATACAGGAAGCGGATATGCTCGTTCAACAGGGCGCTGTGGTGGAAGGAACCGGCAAGAATGCGCATGAGTCCGGCTTCTTTTTCCGTCAGTTTCAGGGGGTTATCCGGGTCCACGGTGGGGAAATTGGTATCCGCCAGAGGGTATTCCTTCTCCCCGATCTGTACCGTGCCTTTATAGAAATCCACCCGTTCAAACAGGCGTCTGCTGTCCATATTGTATTCCGGATGGCGGCTTAAAAGCTGACCCTCCAGTTTGTATTGGATCACAGTGATGGCTTTATGCATTTTCGCCGTCAGGGACAGATCCACGGAGTCGTACATCACGTCGTCCAGGGTGTGGGGCATGAAGCGTGTACAGGGGTCGTTCTCGTATTCCTCCGCAGCGAAAATGGACAGGGGCCGCAGGTTCAGTCCATACCCGTCTTCCAGCACGTCGTAGCTGTTATAGCTCAGTGCAATCCGGATGACGTTAGCGATCAGGGCAGGATTCCCGGCAGCCGCGCCCATCCAGCTGATATCGTGGTTGCCCCACTGGATGTCCACATGATCGAAGGTCATCAGGTCGTTCATGATTTTATCGGCGCGCGGACCTCGGTCGAAGATATCGCCGATGATGTGCAGTCTGTCGATGGTGAGCGCCCGGATCAGTCCGCACACGGCAATGATAAAGGAATCGGCGATCCCGGTGGACAGAATGGATGCGATGATCTCATCGTAATAGAAATCTTTATTGATATCGTCCGTTACGTTCAGCAGTTCGTCCAATATGTACGCAAACGCCTGGGGCATTTTTCTGCGCACTTCGCTTCGGGTATATTTTGCAGATACGGAATCGCACACCAATATCAGCCGGTATACCGTAATCCGCCGCCACTCGTCGTCCATCTCTCCATCGGCGATCTGTTTCTTGATCGTCTCCTCCGGGCGATAGATCAGAACCGCCAGCGCTTCCCTGTCATCCGCCGGAATACTTTTTTCAAAGATCATATCGATCTTCGACCGGATCATCCCCGACGCATTCCGCAACAGCTGTCCAAATGCGGCATATTCCCCATGCAGGTCACTAAAAAAATACTCCGTCCCCTTAGGCAGACTCCGCATCGCACTCAAGTTAATGATCTCACTCGCCGCCGCCTCAGCCGACGGAAACTCCCTCGCCAGCAGCTGCAAATACCGTTTATCCATTCTTTATCACCTCTCTATATATTATACAGTTTTTTCCGGATGGGGTCAAGGGGGGACGGGGTCGCTTTCTTGAAAGAAAGCTCCGCAAAGAACTTTCATGAGGGGGGTATTGGATGGGTGGAGTTTTGGTTCTTTGGATGGGGAGTGGCTCCCGCAGGTGGTGCAGTGCGTTGGAATGTAGTTGTTGCAGAGCATTAGGGGAGATGGAAATCAGGGACCACCGAGACCCTAACTTCCCACGCCGGTTTCTTGGGTGCGTGATATAGTAATCCACAGGTTGACCTGATAATTTTCCTACAGCCATCAACATAAACCAAACCCAGTAAAACTCCACTGGTGAGAGCCGTACTCTAAGTTTCAACTGTACTGTGTAGCCTTCCCCAGTGGGGGAAGGTGGCAGCCTTAAGGCTGACGGATGAGGTGTAACGAACAATTTGAACCTACTAAATTGGTGTATGAAATATTATATAATTATTATTCCACCAATTTTGGAACCGCAAATCGTACGCTACACCTCATCCACCACTTCGTGGTCCCCCTTCTCCCTCTGGAGAAGGCTACACAGTTTGGGCATGCGTCGGGAGTAAGGCTTTCATCAATGGAGTTTTGTATATGTTGGATTTATGCAAAAAATAAAAAACCAAAACCGAGACTATTTTCTGAAAATACAACCTACGGCGGTAAAAATATGGTATAATACTGGTATAAAGATTAATGAGATGGAGTATTTCATGGAACTTGGAACTGCCTTTATGCCCACCACTGTGGAGGAGCTTGCCGGGAATCGACCGGATTTTGTGTATGTTTTCGGGGATGCGTATGTGGATCATCCCAGTTTTGGGGTGGCGATCATTACCAGAGTGCTGGAGAAGCATGGTTTTACCTGTGCGGTGCTGGCGCAGCCGGAATATAGATCAGCGGAGGATTTCAAGCGGTTCGGACGTCCCAGACTGGGATTTCTGGTTTCTGCCGGGAATATTGACTCCATGGTCGCCCACTATACCGCCGCAAAAAAACGCAGAAGCGAGGACTTTTATTCCCCCGGTTGTCAGGCAGGACTCAGACCCGACCGGGCGACCATCGTGTACTGCAACCGCATCCGTGAAGCCTATGGGGACGTGCCCATTCTGATCGGCGGACTGGAAGCTTCCCTGCGCCGGTTTGCCCATTACGACTATTGGGACAACAAAGTCCGCCGCTCCATTCTGGTGGACAGCCGTGCCGATATCCTCATGTACGGCATGGGAGAGCGAGCCATCGTCCGGCTGGCGGAACTGCTGAACAAAGGTGTTCCCGTGCGGAAGATCTGTGACGTCCGCGGTACGGCATATCTTGCCAAAGCCGGCGACCCCGTCCATTTCCCCGTGGCAGAAGGCTACCGTCACCTGCCGGAAAACGAAAATGTCCTCCCCGGTTACGATTACGATACCCTGAAGACCGATAAAGAAGCCTATGCCGATGCCTTCCGCGTACAGTATTTCGCCAACGACGCGATTCACGGCAAGGCGATCGTGGAATACTATAACGACCGTATGCTGGTGGTCAATCCGCCCCAGCCGCCCCTGGAACGGGAGGAGCTGGACGCCGTGTACGACCTGCCTTACACCAGAACCTATCACCCCATGTACGAACCCATGGGCGGTGTGCCTGCCATTACGGAAGTGCGGTTTTCCATTACCCACAACCGCGGCTGCTTCGGCGGATGCAATTTCTGCGCCCTCGCCTTCCATCAGGGTCGCGCTGTACGTTCCAGAAGCATTGACTCCGTGGTCAGAGAAGCAGAACTGCTTACCACCCTCCCGGATTTCAAGGGTTATATCCACGACATCGGCGGTCCGACAGCCAACTTCCGTCATCCTGCCTGCGATAAGCAGCTGAAAGACGGTGTATGCGCCGGAAAACGCTGCCTTGCACCAAAACCCTGTGCCAACCTGAAAGCCGATCACAGCGAATATATCCGCCTTCTGAAAGCCGTAGAGAAGCTCCCCGGCATCAAGAAAGTCTTCATCCGGTCCGGCATCCGCTTCGACTACCTGCTGGCAGACCCCAATGACGCATTTTTCAAGAAGCTGGTGAAAGATCACGTCAGCGGACAGCTTAAAGTGGCGCCGGAACACTGTTCATCCAACGTACTCGCCTGCATGGGTAAGCCGGATGTTTCCGTATACGACCGTTTCCGGGCGAAATATACCCGCCTCAACGAAGAAATGGGCATGAACCAATTCCTTGTCCCCTACCTCATGTCCAGCCACCCCGGCAGTACCATGGACGACGCGGCACTGCTGGCGGTATATACCAAGCGCATCGGACTTGCGCCGGAACAGGTACAGGATTTCTATCCCACCCCCGGCACCGCTTCCACGGTCATGTACTACACCGGTCTTGATCCTTTCACCGGTCAGCAGGTGTATACGGCTACGGATTACAGAGAAAAACAGCTGCAGCGCGCCCTTCTCCAGTGGCGGAAACCGGAAAACCGCCGGATGATCTACGAGGCGATGAAATACTGCAGCGAAATAGGTCAGGAATATCTGAAAGAACTGCTCGGTCAGGCACCGGGGCAGTCCCGTCATGCCGCAGGAAAGAGCAAACCGGGCGGTCAGGCGGGTACCAATACCCCGAAGAAGGGTACGAAAACCGACAGATCCCCGTCGAAAAACACGGGCAGAAGCGAAACAAAAAATGCCGGTAAGAATACCGACAGAAACAACGGCAGAAACAAGACCACCGCTTTCAAAAACAATAAGGAGAACGGCACACGTTCCGCCCACCGCAGAGGCAAGGGTCGGAGCTGACCGGGGAACAGGTATGAAAATTTTAATGGTTACCATGGCGATGAACATCGGGGGTGCGGAGACCCATATTCTGGAGCTGTGCCGTGCTCTCGCCAAAAAGGGACACACCATCACGCTGGCATCCAACGGCGGTGTATATGCCGATATGCTGGTCAAAGAAGGCATAGAGCATATCACACTGCCCCTGCATACAAAGAATCCCACAGCGGTGCTGAAATCCTACCGCGGTCTGCAGAAGTGCATTCTGAACGGGAAATACGATCTGGTACACGCCCACGCAAGGATTCCGGCATGGATCTGCGGACAGCTGTGGAACAAATACCGTTTCCGTTTTGTCACCACGGCGCATCTGAATTTCTCCCTGAACCCGCTCTGGCGCATGATTTCCTGCTGGGGGGAACAGACCATGTCCGTCAGTGACGATATTGTGGACTATCTGGTGGACGGCTACGGCTGCAGCCGGACGAAGATTCACACCACCATCAACGGCATCGACATGGAGAAATTCCGTTCCGACATTCCGTATGACAAGGCGCTTGCCGATCTGGGGCTTTCTCCGGCATCCGACAGACTGCGCCTGGTATACATGAGCCGGTTGGACGAGGACAGAGCCCAGTACGCGTACACCATTGCCCGGATCGCGCCCCGTCTGGCAAAAAAGTATCCGAATCTGGACATTATCCTTGTGGGCGGCGGTACGGAAGAAGAGAAGATCCGCCACATTGCTGCCAAGTCCAACAAGGAAGCCGGGCGGAACATTGTCACCATGACCGGCAACCGCAGTGACACCAATGTATTCACAGCGGCGGCGGATGTATTTGTGGGTGTATCCCGTTCCGCACTGGAAGCTATGGCGGCATCCCGACCGGTGATCGTAGCCGGAAACCAGGGTGTGCTGGGGATTTTTGAAGAAAGCAAGCTGCAGCCGGCGATGGACACCAACTTCTGCTGCCGCGGATTCGACGGTTACACGGACGATCAGCTGTACGGAGACATTGAAATATTGCTGGACGAATCGGCGGAACAGCGTGCCGAAAGGGGTATGTACTGCAAGCATATTGTTGAGACATACTACACCGCCGTGCGGATGGCAGACGATTACGAAAAGATGTACGAGAAGGTACTTGCCTCGCCGATCCCTTTCCGCGGGTGTGGGGATGTGATCATCTCCGGATACTACGGATTCGGCAATCTGGGTGACGAAAGTCTGCTGACCGCCATTGCGGACAATCTGGCGAAGGAGCATCCCGGCATACGGATCACGGCGCTGACGAAAAATCCCCGGCGGGACAGTGAACGGACGGGACTGCGCTGTATCGGGCGTATGAATTTCCCGGCGATCTTCCGTGAAATGAGGAAAGCGAAGCTGCTGATCTCCGGCGGCGGCAGTCTGCTGCAGGATGTAACCAGCGGAAAGAGTTTATTATACTATCTGACGCTGATCCGTCTGGCAGAGAAGCGGAATCTGAAGACATACATTTACGCCAACGGGATCGGACCTTTGCAGAATGAAAAAAACCGGGCGCGCACGGGATCTGTGGTACGCTGTTGCGACGCCATCAGTGTACGTGACGAAGATTCCCTGAAAGAGCTGGTTGCTCTCGGCATTCGGGAAAGTGACATTCGTTTGAGTGCGGACCCGGCGTTCTGTATGGAAATGCCGGCGAAGTCCAAGCAGATTGCCGCCCGGAAGCGTTTTGGTCTGGACAGCATTCCTCTTGCCGGAGAAACCGTAGGGGATGGGATATCCGGGTATTATGCGGTATCCCTGCGTAAGCTGATGCGGCAGATGACGGAAGGCTACGACATTCGTCTGGCAGAAGAAACCGCGAAATTCTGTGACCGCATCTGGGAGGAGTACAGGCTGGTTCCCGTATTTGTACCGATGCAGCCCCAGAACGACCGGGAAATCTGTGCCGCCGCCGCAGGTCTTACCAAAGCCCCGGCAAAAATAGCCGACATTGCAGATGTGGAAGACTTATTATCCATTTTATCCGGCGCCCGTTTCGCTTTGGGTATGCGTCTCCACTGTCTGATCTACGCCGCCGTCTCCGGAACCCCCGTGATCGGCATCTCCTACGACCCCAAGATCGACGCATTCCTCAAACGTATCCACCAATCCCCCGGCATCCCCGTAAACTCCATTACCGCCGACTCCCTCCTCCGCTCCGCCCATGCCCTTCTCCAATCCGAACCCCAAATCCGCCAAACCCTCTCCACCCACACCTCCACCCTCCGCCAAACCTGCACCCAGGACGCCAAGCAGGCGGTGGGGTTGTTGGGGGGGTGAGATTTATTTTGCAGGGGGAGAGGAGAAACTTTTTGCAAAAAAGTCTCTCATCTCCCCCTGCACCCCCTCTTCTCTTCAAAAAACTTTGAAAAAGAAAGGGGATTTTTTATTTTCGGATACCACCAAAAAATCAACCCCCATTCAATACCAACCCAAATCTAACTACACTGGTGAAAGCTGCATCCCCGACAATCGCCAAACTGCGTAGCCTTCTCCACCTAGGCATACTTGCCTCAGGGGATGGTGGCAGTCTTAAGTCTGACAGATGAAGTGTACGATCTGCAATCCCAAAAACAATCCTCTACCCAAACCAAATCCACAAAATTCATTCAAAGTTTTTTGAAAAGAGGGATGGGGTTTGGGGAAGGGAGAAAAGCTTTTTCGCAAAAAGTTTTTCTCCCTTCCCCAAGAAATTCCAAGAAATTCCAAGAAATCCCAAGAAAAAACTCAAAACTCCGGCGTATAGTCCGATGTGGCGGATGTGGATTCCTGGGTGTATCCTGCAAATCCGAGATTGGCTGCGTGATCGGTTACGGAATCGTATTCAAATGATGTAATTCGTCTTTGCAAAGACTTCGGTGCGGTTTCCGGCAGAAATTCCGGGGTGTACTGACGCATCAGGGATAACAGGACGTTCTCCGGCGGGACGATGGATGCGGCTTTGTCCAGAACAGCAATCGAATCACGTCGGCAGCCGGGGAGAAGGAGATGACGCAGGATGATGCCTTTTTTCAGCATACCGTTTTCGTCAATCACGGTTTTCCCCGTCACCCTGTACATTGCTCCATAGGCTTTTGCGATTCTTTCGGGATAGTCCGGGGCGGAAGAATAGGCTTCGGCGGTTTTCGGGTCGTTATATTTCCAGTCCGTCAGGAAAATATCCACCGTATCCCCAAGGTTCTCGATCACCTCAGCGCATTCGTATCCCCCCGTATTCCACACTATGGGCAGAACAAGCCCTTTTTCTTTTGCCGATTTTACCGCTTCCCGGATCTGCGGCGCGTAGTGGGTGGGACTGACCAGGTTGATATTCCATGCCCCCTGTTCCTGCAGATCCAGAAAGAGATCAGCCAATGCTTCAGCGGAGTAGATCTCCCCTTTTTCGCTGTTCCGGCGGCTGATGGACCGGTTCTGGCAGTAGATGCAGCCCAGGGAGCAATGGGTGAAAAACACGGCGCCGCTTCCTCTGGCAGGGTCTGTTCCGCTGATACACGGTTCTTCCCATTTATGCAGCATACTTTTTGCCACACGCACCTCTGCCCCGGCACCGCAAACGCCTGTCTCCCCCTTCGTACGGTCAACACCGCACTGACGGGGACACAGGCGACATTCTTTTACAGAAAATATAGCGGTCATGGGCATCATTCGTCCTTATTGCCCTTGATATACCGGGAAATCAGTTCATGCTTCAGATCCCACAGCTTCTGGGACAGGTCCACATAATAGGTATGGGGATTTTCAAAACGGAGCACTTCGTCCCACATACTGTCGATTTCGGTCTGGCAGTAGTTGCGCACCACGGGCAGGGGCGGTACGTCATACACCAGTTCCCCATCCTTGAAAATGGGAATCATCAGTTCTCTGGCGGTGAAGTTTTCCAGAGTGTGCCGCTTCCAGGTATGTTCCGGGTCGAAGATTTCCAAGGGCTTGGTCATATCCACCGTTTCGTCGTATACGCACAGGTAATCCGCTTTCGCCTTGCCGGTTTCGCTGGAATACAGGCGGTACAGCTTCTTGAAGTGGGGATTGGTGATTTTGGCGGCATTTTCGCTGACCTTAATTTTGGGCGTGATATTGCCGTCCTTATCCTCTTTCGCCGCCAGCTTATACACACAGCCAAACACAGCATCGGATTTTGCGGTAATCAGTCTCTCACCCACGCCGAATGCGTCGATGCAGGCACCCTGGTTCAGCAGTTCCGTAATCAGGTACTCATCCAAAGCATTGGAAACTACGATTTTACAGTCCGTAAGTCCGGCTTCATCCAGAATCTTTCTTGCTTTGCGGGAGAGGTAAGCGATATCCCCGGAGTCGATACGGATGGCGCATTTTTTCAGCCCCTTGGGCCACAGCACATTCTTGACGGCTTTGATGGCGTTGGGGATCCCGGAACCAAACACACTGTAGGTATCCACCAGCAGAGTGGGATTTTCCGGATAGAGCTTACAATAGGTTTCAAAGGCTTCGTACTCGCTGTCGAACATCTGCACCCAGGCATGGGCCATGGTTCCGCCAGCCGGTACGCCGTAGAGTTTTTCGGAAAGTGTGCAGGCAGTACCGGTACAGCCGCCGATATAGGCAGCACGGGCACCGTTTACAGCGGCATCTTCCCCATGGGCACGGCGGGACCCGAATTCGGAAATGGGTCTGCCCTTGGCGGCACGTACCATGCGGGATGCTTTGGTGGCGATCAGGGACTGGTGATTCAGTGCCAACAGGACGTAGGTTTCGATCAGCTGGGCTTCGATCACAGGCGCGCGCACCGTTAGGATCGGCTCACCGGGGAAAATAACCGTGCCTTCCGGCACAGCCCAGATATCTCCCGTAAAGCGGAAACCGGAGAGATACTCCAGAAACGCTTCGTCAAACAGCCGCTTACTGCGCAGGAAGGAGATATCCGCGTGGGAGAAGGACAGGCTGCGGACATATTCGATGATCTGTTCCAGACCTGCCGCAACCGCATATCCGCCTCCATCGGGCACCCGGCGGAAAAATACGTCAAAATAGGCAATATCGTCCTTCATGGGGGAGTTGAAGTATCCTCTGCCCATGGTAATTTCGTAAAAATCGCAAAGCAGCGCAAGGCTGTAGTCGTTATTGATCATTTGTGTACCTCACAGAAAATCCGTATCAATATCCAATATCCCCGAAACGAACCGTACGCAGGTACCGGCTGTTCCATGCTTCTTCCTCCAGTGCCGTCACATCCACCAGCGCTTCCTGTTCCAGCACTTTTTCCAGCTCCGGCTGGGTACGGGGATGACGGGGGGTGAATACGGTACAGCAGTCCTCATAGGGGAGAATGGAAGTGTCAAAGGTACCGATGCGGCGGGAGATGCGGATAATTTCTTCTTTGTCCATACCGATGCAGGGACGGAAGATCGGGATACCGGCGGCATCCTCCGTTACATGCATGGCTTTCAGTGTCTGGGACGCCACCTGACCGAGGCTTTCCCCGGTGACAAGTGCTTCCAGGCGGCTCTGCTCTGCCAGACGTGTGGCAAGACGCATCATGAACCGGCGGAGCAGCAGGGTGAAGTAGTCCTCTTCGCAGTTGTCCCTCAGTGCTTCCTGAATCTTCGTCAGGCTGATTACGTGGACACGCATTCTGCCGCTGTAGGCACAAAGTTCGGATGCCAGGGTCAGAACCTTATCTCTTGCGGCTTCACTGGTGTAAGGGAAGCTCTCGAAATGGATGGCTTCCAGATACAAGCCGCGCTTCATCATCATAAATCCAGCTACAGGAGAGTCGATACCGCCGGAAAGCAGCAGAAGTCCCCGTCCGGCAGAACCGTAAGGCATACCGCCCGCACCGTTTTCCTGACCGGCATGAATATACGCGCCTCTGTCACGGATCTCCACACGAACCGTAATATCGGGATTCTTCAGATCCACCTTCAGCCGGGGCATAACAGACAGAACCGCACCGCCCACTTCCCCCGCCAGTTCGGGAGATGCCATGGGAAACCGCTTGTCACTCCGCTTTGCTTCACACCGGAAGGATGCATACCCCGCCAGTTTGTCAGGCAGATATGCCTTGGCAGTCTCAATAATGGCGCCCAATTCCTTTTCACATACAGCAGCACGCGCTACACCTACAAATCCGAAAATCTTCTTCATCCGGTCGTAGACTTCGTCCAGCATCGCCTGCGCCTCATCCGTGTCCGGCTCAATATATACCGTGCTCTGCATATTCCAGATGGTGTATTCCCCCACCTCAGAAGCCCGCCGACGCACCTCCTTGAGAAGAATCGCCTCAAAAGAATTCCGATTATTCCCCTTCAGCACAATCTCCCCATACTTACACAAAATAACTTCTTTCATGATAACTCCTTGTATAGGTTTTTTTGCAGGGGGAGAGGAAAAACTTTTTGCGAAAAAGTCTTTCCTCTCCCTGAGATTTGCGAAGCAATTCTCAACTGCACACCCCCTCTCACTTCAAAAAACTTTGAAAATAGAACTATTTAGGTACAGTCGCACTATCATCAGTGAGTCATCACCTAAAATGCTCCCTATTTTCAAAAGTTTTGGAAAAGAGGGTGGGGTGCAGGGGAGGGGGAAAGACTTTTTCCAAAAAGTTTTTCCCCCTCCCCTGCGAAAACTCAATCCCCAACCGCATCCCTAGCAAGGTTGGTGAATTTGGTGAAGCGGCCGATCCAGCCGAGTTTGACTTTTTCGAGGGAGCCGTGGCGGTTTTTGGCGACGATGACTTCGGCGACGCTTTGTTCGGGGGTTTCGTCTTTGTAGTATTCGTCACGGTAGAGAAAGAGGACGATATCGGCGTCCTGTTCGATGGCACCGGAGTCACGGAGGTCGGACAGCATAGGTCGTTTATCGGGTCGGTTTTCGGGGCCACGGGAGAGCTGGGCGCAGCAGATAACGGGGACATTCAGTTCTTTCGCCAGCAGTTTCAGGCCGCGGGAGATATCCGCCACTTCCTGAACGCGGTTATCGTTGCGCTTATCGCCGGACATGAGCTGCAAGTAGTCGATGACCACCATACCGAGGTTTTTGACCCGGCGGAGTTTGGATTTCATACCGGTAACGGTAATACCGGGGGTATCGTCGATCAGGATATCCATTTCCGACAGGTGGGAGGAAGCGTAGGCGACAGCCTGCCAGTCCTCATTGCTCAGCTGACCGGAACGGAGCTTATAGCTGTCCACCTGGGCTTCGCTGGAGAGCATACGGTTGGCAAGCTGTGCCGCGGACATTTCCAGGCTGAAGACGCAGACGGTCTTTTTCGTTCTTTCGGCGGCGGCGGTGACAATGTTCATGGCGAAACTGGTTTTACCCATACCGGGACGGGCGCCCACCAGCACCAGGTCACTGTCCCCCAGTCCTACGATGACGTTATCCAAGTCGGTGTACCCTGTGGGCATACCTTTGGCGGCATCGGGGTTTTCGTTCAGGACTTTCAGATGCTCGTACACCTGCAGAAGCGCGTCTCTGATGTGTACAAAATTCTTGTTTTCTCTGCCTTCCGCGATACGGAAAACCTTGTTCTCCGCATATTCCACCAGGTTGCCGATCTCGTCGTCCCCGGCGAATGCGGCTTCCGTAATGTCTTCGCCGGCGTGGATCAGCTGGCGCAGTATCGCCTTGTCCCGGACAATACCCGCATAATCCCTGGCGTTGGCTGCCGTAGGAACGGTTTGGGCAATCAGCTTGATGTAATCGTTCCCGCCGGCTTCCGTATACGTCCCGGACTGTACCAGTTCTTCGATCAGCGTAACCGGGTCGATGTTCTTGCTCTTTAAATACATCGACTGCATCGCAGAAAATATCTCCGCGTGCTCCGAAATATAAAAATCATCCCGATGCACTATGTTCGCAAGCTCATCCATGCAGGCCGGATCGATCAGTATCGCCCCCAGCACAGACTGCTCCGCTTCCATAGAAAACGGCATCCTTCGGTTGAGTTCTTCGTTCATGGTTTGTTTTTCTTGCAGGGGGGAGAGAGAACCTTTTTGCAAAAAGTTTCTCTCTCCC
>JAFUKI010000129.1 GCA_017467815.1 Clostridia bacterium | reverse complement strand
GGGACTTGGCGCCGGGGTTATCGGAACCATACCCTTCCAGAAGGTTGATGCCGCCCCATACACAGAGCGCACCACCGAGGGCTACAACGAGGGTCTGCAAAGTTTCTACCGCAGAGTTGAAGAATTCCATATAGTTTTACCTTTCTCGACACATTTTGTGCCGCTTTTTGATTTAGATTCGATTGACGGTAAGATATATGGAATACGGGTTCTGCACGGATGGGGGGAGTCAGATGTTTACGATAAGCGCCGGAATGTCACCTGCCTTATATAAAAATTTCCGCCGATTACGATTCAGCGGATTCAGGGATTTCATAAACATCATAGGTATCGTTTGGTTTTGTCTTGAGTTTGGTCGAGAGGAATTTCTCTATGTTGAATGTGTTCTTTTCGTCAGCGTCTGAGAGATATTTGTAGTTCGGGTGCTTGGTTATGTCATACTTATCGGATAAAAACGGCCGGACACCACGGAGCTGCAGGATGCACTTGCCGCCGTCCAGTACCGCCAGTTCGTCCACCGTGGCAAGGTCTTTACCCAGCTTCTGATAGGACAGACCATGGGAAACTTCTTTCCCCCGGTTTTCGCTGGTATTCGCAAGGTCGATGGTTTCCTTTCCCAGTGCGGTGGAGAGTTCTTTCAGGGTAGTGGGTTCGGAACCTCCAAGGAAAATACGGGAATCCATGTTGCCGATGATGGTATCAGCGTTATCACGGTATAGTGCTTTGAGCTGGCTTTGTGCCTGCAGAACCAGACAGCAGGAGATTTCACGGGAACGGATCGTAGCCACCAGTTTTTCCAGTTTCGGAATCTGTCCGATGTTCGCTGCTTCGTCGATCAGACAGCGCACATGGACGGGAAGCCTGCCGCCGTACACATCATCTGCTTTTTCGCAGAGGACGTTGAATAGCTGGGTGTAACACATGGAAATGAGGAAGTTGAAACTGTCGTCCGTATCGGACATGATGAGGAACAGAGCTGTTTTTCTGTCCCCCAGCTTGTCCAGTTCCAGTTCATCATACGCCATCACATCACGTAGTTCTGCAATATCGAATACCGCCAGACGAGCGCCGCAGCTTACAAGGATACTCTTGGCAGTTTTTCCCGCCGCCAGTTTGTATTTTGCATACTGCCGGACAGCGAAATGATTGGGATCCTTTGCTTTCAATTCTTTGAACAGAATGTCCACATCGTTTTCGTATTCCTCATCATCCTCTCTGACTTCCATCATGTTGATCAGATTGATCAGCGTAGTAAAGTTCCGTTCTTCTTCCGGGCCTTCGTACCAGATGTACCCGATCAGTGCAGTGTACAGCAGAGTTTCCGCTTTGACCCAAAAATCATCTCCGCCTTTGCCTTCCCCTTTGGTGTTCTGGATCAGGCAAGTTACCAGTTTCAGAATGTCTTTTTCACTATGGATGTAGGCGAATGGGTTATACTTCATGGATTTCTTGAAGTTGATCGTGTTGAGAACTTTGATCTTATACCCATGCTTCAGAAGCATCTTTCCGGTTTCATTTATGAGTGATCCTTTGGGATCCGTAATCACGAAACTTGTGGGAAACTTATCTGAATTGCATTGCATGAGATTGGGTTTCAGCCAGAATCGTGTCTTGCCGGAGCCGGAGCCGCCGACGATCAGCACGTTTTTGTTCCGTGCAGTCTTGGGGTCTTTCGGACGGTTGGTCATGGTGAGCTGTTCTGTCTGGGTGAGGATCACGTTATTGCGGAAATCTTCGTCCATGAAGGGAGCAATATCCTCCGGCTTTCCCCATCGTGCAGAGCCGTATTCTTCGTTCCGGCGGTATTTCTTCACGTTTTTGGATTTGCCATATACGATCAAACGGAAGATCACGGCACCGGCGATACCGATGATCAGATCAAATGGGTGAAAGCTGGGCATAGGGGATTCCAGAACCAGAAAGAAACCTTCTCCGAGATTCATGATCTTCTCACCCAGTTCTGCACCAGAAGTAAACCGCCACATCTGGCCCAGTTTCGTGGCGAACAGACCGATGATAACATAAGGAATGCTCATGATGAGCGTCTTTTTCAGGTTCTTTGTCATCTGACCTGTCCCCGCTGCTTATCCTTGGTTCTTTCCAGTACCATGTTATGTGCTTTCTCACCGATCTCCTTCAGCTTTTTCAGAATGGACGGTTTCTTCGCTTTTTCCATGGCTTTTGCGGTATACTCCTGAAAAGCGGCGGTAATGGCATCGTTATCCCTTCCCTTGAAGAAGATGATGTATTTATGCTTACCGTTCTCATCACGGACTTTCTTGATAGCATAATCTACTCCGTACTTCCGGGCAACTTTCTCAAAAGCCTTTATATCCGGGTCATTACTCTCAATAGAGGTCACACCCTGATTCTGCCCGATAAGCTGTTTCACAGACTGTTTCCCGTGGGGGATTATATTTTGCTTCTGCTGTTTTTTTGCGTTATGGTGAGCAAGGAACCGGGAGATGGCAGCCACCATCACTCTCCCGGTCAGTTTGGCGGAGTTTATGACAAGTGCCACAGTCCTGCTGTCCACTTCTTCCTGCATGGGGCATCACCTCTCTTTCCATGTGGAAATGCAAGATTATCTCGGTGCCCAGTCGATGACGAATACCAGTGTCAGTACCTGTTCGTTCTGCAGAACATCGGAAGTGGCAGACACAATGGCATCGTATTCCAGAACAAAGGAATCGTCCCGGTCGATTGTCCAGTTATCCGGCAGGGTAAGGATTTCACTGCCGCCTGTCTTACTGCTTGCGGCACCGTTGAGCCAGAAACCGATCAGCCGGGAATCCACTTTTTCGTTGGCCATGTTCCAGCCATAAGGAACCAGTGTCCAGTTATCCTCTGCGGTAATGGTAACAGATGTGATTTCCACGCTGTGGGTGGAGTTGTTTACGATTTCGGCATTGGATGCGGTATACACCCAGCCATCCTCTGCCACTGCGATCAGCATCACTGCCGGTACGGTTACAGAAAACCGGATCATGAGATAACCGCAGCCGTCGCAGTATCCGTCATTGTCCGTATCCGCGTGATCCGCATATTCCGTAACATTGTATCCGCAGAAACAAGCCGCTGTCCGGCTGTGCTCGGTATCGGAATACTCCTTCCAGTCACCGGCAGTCAGGGTATGATCGGCATATTCCACTGTGTTGTAACCGCATACGGAACAGGAAGCATCCCGGCAGTGCTCCAGTTCGTCATAGGATTCCCAATCGCTGTAGGAGATTGAATGATCGGCATATTCGGTGGTGCTGTAAGAACAGTCCGAACAGGATACAGTCCGCTTATGCCGGGTACCGGAATATTTCGTCCATGCACCGTAGACAAGATTGTGGTCTGCCGTTTCCGTGGTGCTGTAACCGCAGGAACAGCTTACCGTCCGTTTGTGCTGGGAAGAACCGGTGGAAGTCCAACTTCCATAGGACAGAGAATGTCCGGCATATTCATAATCATTGTATCCGCAGTCCGAACAGGATACAGACCGGCGGTGCTGGCTGCCGTTGTAATTTGTCCAGGAACCGTATGTGAAATCGTGGCTTTCATAACTTTGGGAACCGATATAGGAAAAACAGGTGGCACAATAACTGCCAACCGTATGCTGAGTGGAGCTGTACTGGCTGTATTTCGTACTGGTCGAATGGTACCCGTATTCATAAGTACCTTCACCACAGGTGGTACAGGCATATAAACGGCGGTGCTGAGAGCTGGTGTAGTATTCCCACACATAATAGGCATAGCTGTGGCTGACACCGGTATTCAGGTTCAGATAACAGGTGGTGCAGTATTCGTACCATGTACACCCTTCCCATGAGTAAGCTGTGCCGGGGTGGGAACAGGTTGTAGTTTCGCCTCCGACCGAACCGCTGCCGGAACCGGTACCGTCATCGTAACCACATTTGGTACACACGCCGTTTGACATGGAGTGGGGTTCCGCATTGGTACCCTGATAGATATCTCTGCCGCAGTTGGAACACCATCCGCGGACAGCGTGCTGACTGGCTGTCCACTGTTCATACCCCACACTGAAGGAACAGGTCACACCACATCCCGGACAGGTAGCAGTATCCGCTGCCGCAGGGACGATCATCAGTACTGCCAGTACAACGGCCATCAGTTTCGTAAGCATTGTTTTCATCTTCATATCCTCCATCATTCCACAATAGAAATCGTAAATACAACCTTTGCCGCTTCAATCCCTTCGGTGTTTTTTGCGTCACCGGACACCTTGGCAAAGTAGGTCAGGGGCAGATTCTCACCGGCACGGATTACCGGAAATGCCTGATCGGTGATACTTAGCTTCCCGGCACAGGTGGTGGGACAGCCGTTGAATTTCAGGGCAATGGTCTGTGCGCCGCTGAAGTTGTCGTAACTGCCAACCTTATAAGCACCATCTGTAACTGAGATGGCAGTGATTTTCACCGCACCGGTTTTGGCATTGTTGGTGATTCTGGCATTATCAGCCGTGACTACCACACCGTTGATGACCTCTACCGGAAAGGATGCGGGAACGGTCACATTGACAGCCCTGTATTCGTTGGAAACGGTCAGGGTAACCGGCACTGTAGCTGTCGTGGACTTGGCGGCCCACACTGTCATTCCCATGGAAAGTCCAAGGAACACAGCCATGAACATTGCCATAAGACGTTTTGTTTTCATTTGACCTCCAATCCGCAGAAAAAAGGGGCAGTCCCATATGAAACTCCCCCTTTATCTGCTATATTCAGTTGGATTTGTTTTATTTCTTGTGAATTACTCAGCGATATCCCATTCAATCACGAACACCACATTTGCAATGGTAGTGTTGTTCACAGTACCAGACATAGGAGTAACGATGGCAGCATAATCAATGGAAACGGAATTGCTGTTGGGATTGCCCACACCGGTCATATAGCATCCGGCCATGGGAGCCGCGATCAGACGCTGAGTGGCGGCATTGGTCTTGGTGGATACTTCCTGACCGCCGCCGATAGACATGGAGAAGCCCAGCTTGTTGGAGTCAACCTTTTCCCCTGCCAGGGTGGTCTTGTCACCGAATGTGGTCAGATTCCAGTCGGAAGCAGCGGAGATGGTCACGGTCTTTACACGGACAGCACCATAGGAGTTGTTGACGATCTTACAGTCAGTGGCAGTGACAACGGTACCGTCATCGGACATGGCCAGCGGCAGTGCGGTGGGAACGGTCACATTCAGCTTGGTGGGCGTGATTTCTCCGCCGTCACCGCCCAGACCGCCATTGGTGGTGGTCAGGTTGACGGGGGTACTGCCGGAACCGCCACTCTGGCTGATTTCAGCGGCAGATACGGAGATGGCAGCGGCGCAGAGCATACAGGCGGCGAGAACGAGAGAGATGAGTTTGGTTCTGAGGTTGGTCATAGTAAAAGCTCCTTTCAAAATTCAGTTGATTTACTTACGCTGCGGTATCCCATTCGATTACGAACACCACATTGGCAATGTTGGCATCAGTAACAGCATTGGACAGAGGGGTAACGATGGCGTCATATACAACTGCCACAGTGTTGCCGGAAGCATTGCCTACACCACTCATGTAGCAGCCTGCAACGGGTGCAGAGATCAGAGCCTGGGTAGAAGCGTTGGAAGTATCGGTCACAACCTGTGTCCCACCGCCGATGGACAGAGCGAAGCCCAGCTTATTGGAATCAACCTTTTCAGAAGCAAGGGTGGATTTGTCCCCGAAGGAGGTCAGACGCCAGCCGTTTGCGGTGGTAATGCTGACGGACTTCACACGGACAGCGCCGTAAGAATTGTTGATGATCTGGCAGTTGTCGGCAGTGGTGACATCACCAGTCTGAGACATTGCCATGGGCAGGGCGGTGGGAACGGTTACGGACATGGCAGTAGCGGAAGGATCGCCGTCGAGGGTACCGTCTTCGGTGGAGCTGAGGTACACGGGAGTACTGCCGGAGCCGCCGTCGGTATTGACTTCAGCGGCAGATGCGAATACGGATGCGGACAGAGCCAGACACAGGGCCAGAGCGAGAGTGATAAACTTTTTCATGTAGATTTCTCCTTTAGATTTTGATGATTTTTATAGTTTTTGGGATTGAGATAGATTCAGTCATCCGGTCATTCCAGAACTGTGATGCTGATAATGGCACCGGCACAGCCGAGATAACTGCCGGTGTTGGGGTCTACGTTGTAGAACATAGCGGTACAGTCGTATGTACCGGCGGGAAGATCCACACTCAGTTTTGCGTGTTCGATCTTGCTACCCACGGGAATCGCACCAGACTTGTAGATCATTTCGTTTGTGTCATTGCGGGTGATTTCCACCACCTGCGGATACCGGTTGATGCCTTCGTTGACGATCATCAGGTTCCCTTCTGCCGTACCATCACGGAAGTTCGGGGAGGTATTCATGCTGATATTGATCATGCCTTCCTCCACTTTTTCGTTCAGGCTGGCAATGATTTTGTTGGTGTCGGCTTCATCCCAACCACCCTGTACGGCACCGTCGTCATATACGATACCGGGACTGGTGTGGGTGTGATTGTCGATAACAGGCGTATCATTCTCACAGCCACGGAAAGCGGCCAGCAGAATGGCGATCAGCAGCAAGATACCGATTACGATACCGGCATTCCGTTTTGTGGTTTCGTTGTTTTTCTTCCCCTTGCCGGGGTTGTTGGTATGGTTCATGTTTTCTCCTTCTGCCATTTTGGCGTTGTATTTTTAGTGTCGTCAATGAAACCGATGTACTAAGGCGGCACCACCAACCGTCTGAGAAAGTATTTGCTCATGTTCCTCCTTTCTGTGGGCATGAAAAAAACGGCAGTCCGTTATTTACCAGAACTGCCGTGTAAATCATGATTCACTTTTGTGGTATAGTAACTCTCCATCGTTGCCGGGGCATTGATGAGCGTTTTCAAAAGATAGGGTTTGATCTGGTGGATCTCCGTTGTATTCCCGTCGATACACCCGATGATGTAGCCGATATGCGATGCATTCAGCCGAAGCAGCCGATCTTTTACCAGTGCGTAGGGGTATGTATCTTTGCCGAGCGTGAATGTGGCCCGTCTGGTACACAAGGCTTCGGAAGCTATGTCCACGATTTCATCCAGCCGCTCTGCCGGATACCGTTCACACAGGATGTCGTACTCGATATTCTGCATGACACACTCTCGCGCTTCCTCATATCCCATCACATCCATCGGCGTGGGTTCCGGCATAACAACCGGCGGTGCGGCTTCCTTGAATGATTGATTCGGATTTGATTCATGCGTAATTGATTCTCTTAGTTCTTTATTCTTTATTTCTTTATATAGCGTTGCCGTTCCCTCCGCAGGCTTGCCCTGTACGGGATTTCCCGTTGTAGGGGATTCCTCTGCAGGACAGGCATAAATAGGCGTGTCGGTTGCAGGTTCAGGAGTTTCGTTTACTCCTGAATTATCCGACTTTCCCACAGAAACAGGCGGGTTTTCCACAGGAATTCTCGGCGTCTCATAAATCACATATTCCATGCCGCCCAGTCTGCCTTTGGCATCACGCTTTCTTTCCCGGACAATGTATCCGTGTTCTTCCAGTTCTCTGATTCCCTGACGGATCGAATCCAGACCATCCGTGAACAGGCAAGTCAGCCCTTTCAGTGTATAGTCCCATTTCTCCGGCAGGGACAGCATTTCCACAAGCAGTCCCTTGGCTTTGGCGGACAGAGTTCTGTCCTTGAACACACAGTTTGCGATTACTGTAAATTCACGGCTTTTTTCCACACGGAATACCGACATCTTTGTTTTCCTCCATCCTGGTTGTTGTTTTCGATATATTCAATACATCCGCACCATATTGTGCAATCAGAGCTGCATTTACGATCAGCCCGAATACCTCCTGCGATAATATCCATCCGTCGAACAGTTCGGTCATGTGTTCCTTTGTGTTCCCGGAACAGATCATTCGTGTATATGTATACAGAGTATAGTTTTCAGGTGAAATACCCTGTACCCGAAAATCCTGCAGATAGAGCCGGTTCTTCAGAAAACATTTTCCGCTCCTGTTGTAAAGATCATCGTTGGATGTGAGCAGATACACACCCGCATAATATGCAGAAGAAATATATTGATCCTCGTTCTGTGCTGTACTGTAACAGAATCTGCGCTCATGCAGATCATCTGCCCACATTGTGCCGGGGAAGGTTTTGATCAGATACTGCAGTCGTCGTGTCAGTTCCGGATGATAGTAGAAAGTGTTTTCAATCAGATCTTCGTACCCTATATTGCCGGATTCGATACGCTCCGAAAGAATATTGCAATCCAGCAGTTCACAGCTTTTGCCCTGATTGTATCGGACACAATACCGACAGTCCACATCTTCCGGAACCGGACGTTTGGTTTTCTTTACCATGGAATCTTCTCCTTTGTCTGGAAATGAAAAAAGGGATATGCCATCGCAGCATACCCCTGAGTAGATATTCAGTTATCTCTGCAGATTCTGTTGTCTTTTCCTCTGCCATCCTTCCAACAGTTTTATGATGGTTTCCTGCATTTTCTGCGGTGTGTATGATCGTGGGAAATACTTCTGCAGAACTTCGGCAGGAATGGTAATGTCCATCTTATCCGGTTTTTTCTGCTCCATCATGATCCCAAGCATGGTATCGTCATTCAGTTCACCGGACTGGGAAAGTTTTTTCATCCGCTGTGCTTGGGAGAGTGATGGAGTGGCCTGCTCGGATTCTATGGTATCCACAAGAAGTTTCTGTTCCTCCGGTTTCAGGTAAGAGATTTCCACAGCAGGAGTTATAGCAATCTTCTTCTCGTCAACCATTCTCTGCAGTTCAGGCTGTAGTTCCGTTAAACGTATATATCGTGTAACTTCCATCCGGTTTACACCTGCATCTTCAGCTACCTTTTCCCTTGCGGTCAACTTTGGCACAACTTGTGCCGAAGTTAAATCATTCCTTTCCCCTTGTCTTTTCAGTGCTTCCAGTTTCATTTTGTATGCCGCTGCACGTTCGCTTGGCAGGATGTTTTCTCTCTGCAGATTGGAATCCACCATAACTACAGTGGCAGCATCTCTGTCAAGTTCACGCACAATTACCGGCATGGTTTTCAGTCCGGCAAGTTCACTTGCATATTTTCTTCGATGCCCGGACACAATTTCGTATCCGCCACCTTCACATGGGCGAACGATTGCAGGAACCAGAACACCGTATTCTTTTATACTGTCCACGGTATCCCGCATAGCTTCATCATCCCGTATCTGAAACGGATGTCCGGGAAATGGCTTCAGTTCATCCAGTGATATATATTGAATCTTATCTTCCAATCACGACTCCTCCTCTGAAAATGGGTATGAAAAAAGGACTGAATTTCATATACCATCCCGGTATGCAAAATTCAGTCCTTTGGTGACATATATTCGATTATAACATGGAAAAAGCCACAGCTTTTACACTGTGGCTTCTGGCTCCCCAAACAGGACTTGAACCTGTGACACCCTGATTAACAGTCAGGTGCTCTACCGGCTGAGCTATTGAGGAATATGAAATTTTAATCCAACCGCTTTACTCAAGTATTGTCACGCTAACTTAATCATATTCAGGTTCGCTATCAAAATCAAGTGACACCCTGATTAACAGTCAGGTGCTCTGGCACCACCACATTCTCACAACAAAATCTGCTACCACCTAACCTATGGAAAATCCCCCATATCAGTCCGTCTCCCTGACCATCAACCAATCGTCGAAATCTTCCCTTCCCCGTTCCAGTCCTCGCAGAACTGGCGATAGGTCATATTCATCTCCATCCGCAAACGATACCCCTTGCCCACTTCTACCCGGCTGAACAGCTGACTGGCGATCCGCTTCTTCACGATGAACGGCGCATCTTCAAATTCCTCTGCCCAACTGCGGAACTGCTGGTACGCCGGGAGGATGCTTTCGCTGACCAGTTTCTTCTGGACTTCCTCATCCTTCAATAACCCCAGCTTTTCCTCCGTCTCGGTGATCCGTTCCTTGATGGTCTGGATCGCCAGCTGCAAGTCTTCACTGTTGTACAGGCTGTCCCCCAACAGAACCTTTCCAATTTCTGTCCGCAGCATTTCCAACTGCTTTTTATCCTTCTTCAGACTTTCGCTCATCGTTTTCTGCATCCGATGGTTTTCGGTAATCATATTTTTGTAGGCATTCTGTATCTGTTCCTCCTGGGGACAGCCACCGATGTTGTCAAAAATCTGCCGCATAACCACCATGACCGCCGCATCGATCTTTTCCGCATTGTAGACGGAAGCGCCGTCGCAATCGTTCAGCCCACGGCTTCGGTGGTAACAGACATACCGACCATATCCATAATACCGGGTTTCGCCGTCGTCGTCTACATAGGCGTTCCGGTATCGGCTTGTGGTCAGCCTGCATCCGCAGTGCATACAGAAAATATTGCCGCTGAGAAGGGCGCTGCTTCGATTGCTCATGGCAACGGCCCGTTTGGCATCGCTTCGTTCAGACCGGCTTTTCAGAATCTCCTGTGCCTGTAGGTACATGGCATCGGAGATAATTTGTAAGGCTTCGATTCGCTCTGACCGGACTTCACCGTTGACAATGAAGCCCCTGTACAGTTCGTTGGTAAGCATCCGCTTGATCAAACCACTTTGAAACTCTGCCCCTTTGTGTGTGCGAATCCCTTCCTTGTTCAGTGTGTCTGCCACTTGAAAGGCACCGCAGCCTTCTTCGATGGTCATGCGAAAGACACGACGCACCACTTCCGCTTCCGTCGGCTCCACCGCCAGGTCACGCATCTCGGCGCCTTTTTTATTTTTCCTTCCATTATATATAAGGTGGTACCCATACGGCACACCGCCGCCTGTGTAGATGCCCTCGCTGGTCATTTGCTGCAACCGGGTCTTTACACGAATAGAGGTCTTTTCCGATTCGCCGGATGCCTGCCAGAAGCGAATGTAATTCATTAGCTTGTCCACATGGTTTTCAAATCGCTGCTGCCCTTCGTTCACAGACCAGACCTCCACGTTATGCTCCGCAAACCACTGAAGCACAAACGGCGTTTCGTTTTCGATTCTGCCCAATCGGTCAAACATAAAAACCAGCAGAATGTCAAATTCCTTCCGCAAGGCACAGTCTTTGAGTTCCTGTATGGCATCCCGGTCTTCGGCGGAAACCTTGAAACCGGACACGCCCTTTTCCTCAAACTCACGGGTGATCGTCCAGCCGTTTCGCTGTGCAAATTCCCGGCAGGCGATCCGCTGCATAGGAATGTCGTCTTTATTGATGTCCACCTGCTTGGTGGTGGAGACACGATACAGGGCATTTACTCGTCTGATAGGTGTAGTTGATGTCATTTTTGTTGTCCTCTCTCATTTTCTCTGAGAAAGTACGAACTGATATGAAATTTTCAATGAACAGTGGTGTCGCTGGATATAGTATAACACAGTCCGTACCGATATGCAAGTTTGCTAACGGGCTTTTCAAAAAATTTTTTTACGCCATCACCTTATTCTGGAATTGTGCCGACAGAATTTCCGTGATGGTTTCTTTGATGTTCTCCTTGGGCGGCTCGTCGAGGAAGGTGATTTCGATTTGCACATCCTTATGGGTCAGGCGAATAGCGGGTGCGTTTTCCACAGGAACTTCTTTGGTTTTGTTTTTCATAAGCTGCTCCTTTTCAGTTTTAGATTTGTCAAAAGCATAAGAATGGGGTTGACAGAAATGCTCTGGTCGATAGATCGTCTCTGTCAACCCCAGATTTATGATTTTGAAATTTGTTGTGTGTTGTGTTTGCCAGAACACCCCAAGCTGCTGTTGGTCAGCCATCATAACCACATAGTTCCCTCTACATGGCTCCGTTTCAAGTCTGTGAACGGGCGTGAGTAAGTTTCATTGTCTCTCTGTGTAGTCCTTGCGGCTTCGGGTACCATGCCGAATTTGCTGACAGCCGGAGATCGCTCGGATGAAAAACCATCGTCATGGCGGCGGGACAGCTTCGCTCGTACACAGGAGTTTGTGCTTGTGTGTTCGATATGCGGTTGTCAATGAACGTATCGAAAGTCACCGTGATGTGCTTTCATATAACGTCCAAAAAATACCCCCTTTTCAACCCACTTCACAAATTGTTTACAAATATTTTTTCAACACCTCCATCGCTTTCTTGATGGAACGAGAAACGGCTTGCACAGACACACCTTCCATCTGCGCTATCTCTTGTTCCTTTTTACGTTCCACATAGTAAAGCCAAACCCGTTTACGTTGAACAGCAGTCATGTTGCTTTTTGTAATGGCATCTTTGATACAGTGTAATGGGTCTGTATCCTTTGTGTCCGGGTCCATTCCGTATATGTAATCGACAGCCGGTGTCGCCGTTTCCCTCTCCGCTGTCCATTCCAAGGAAACGGTTTCTCTGCCATATCTGCTGTCCCGGTTGTCCGTGTCGTGGTACTCGGCATCGGACCATTCTTTCCACTTGGCAAATTCTTCCTCACTGGCGAAGTCTGCTCTGGTCAGCCGGATCGTGTTCCCCTCGGCATCTATGTAGACGATGGCATCGGGGTCTTTTTTATTTATCGCATATATGCTCTTTCTGTTCAGCATATCGTACCTCCGTTTTGATTAGATTTAAGCCGAATCAAAACGGGGATGGCGGAGAGCGGCAGTGAAGATCACACCGATTTATTGCATGAATATATTTTTTAGATAACCACCTCATTCTGGAATGTAGAAAGATATGTAATCCACTACAGATTTTTAGTTGTCAGTATGTGTAATTCATTTCATGTATTTGCTGTATTGTGTCGAATTTACAGACAGGAAATTGTATTGTACAATATATATGAGGTGAATTATATGACAGATTATTCTCATACTGTATAAATCGCCGCCACTAGACCACGTGCACGGACGAAATCGGCCACCGTCACGGAGCGGTAGGCCAGTCCACATTACGGTAAAAACTCCATGGTAAAATATAGTCGGCACACCTATGTGTGACTATAGAATAACCAGGAGGACACCATAATGGTGAACTACAAAGAAATCCTACGCCTTGCAAGCGAGGGTACCAGCCAACGGCAGATTGCCGTCAGTGTCGGACATTCGCGGGATACCGTAAGCGAATTTTTAGCCGCTGCGAAAGTGCATAACCTCAGCTGGCCACTGGAGGAATCCGTGACCAATGAACAGATCGAAGCCATCCTCTTTCCGGAACGGTACTCCGCCGTCAGTATGTATCTGGAGCCGGACTATCCCTACATCCATGCCGAGCTTGCAAAACGCGGAGTCACGCTGACACTGCTGTGGAATGAGTACGTTCAGAAAGCCGAAACCCTCGGCAAGAAACCGTACATGACCACACAATTCGGTGACAAATACCGTGCATGGGCACGAATCACCAAGGCAACGATGCGTATCCATCACAAGCCGGGAGATGCCATGCAGGTGGATTGGGCAGGTGATACGCTTCCCATCTATGATTCCGTGACCGGTGAAATCACACCCGCCTATCTGTTTATCGCCGTTCTACCCTGCAGCTGTTACGTGTACGCAGAAGCAGCTGCCGACATGAAGCTTGAGAACTGGCTGAACTGTCATGTCCATGCTTACGAATACTTCGGTGGTGTGACACGGCTCCTGATTCCGGACAATCTCAAGACCGGTGTGACCAAAACCAACCGTTATGAGACGGTACTGAATCGCAGTTATCAGGAACTGGCGGAGTATTACGATACCGCTATTGTACCCGCACGAGTAGAACATCCGAAGGATAAGAGTCTTGCAGAAGGCAGTGTGAAGTTTGCTTCTACGTGGATTCTGGCGGCACTGCGGAATGAACGTTTCTTCACACTGAATGAAGCAAAGGAAGCTGTTCGTACGAAACTTGAGGAGCTCAATCTCCGTGAATTCAGGCAGAGAGAAGGATGCCGGCGCAGTGCGTATCTGGAGGAAGAAAAAGCCTTCATGAAGCCGCTTCCGGCACAGAGATATGAACTTGCAACATGGAATCCGAATATCAAAGTCGGAACGGACTATCTGGTGTCTGACGGCAGGAACAAATACTCCGTCCCCTTTGACCTGATCGGTGAGAAAGTGGATATCCGTCTGACCTCTACTACCGTTGAGGTATTCTTCCACGGCAGCCGTGTTGCTTGCCATGTGAGAAAAACTGCAGCGCAGCGTGAACCCATCATCAACGAAAACCACATGACCCCTGAGCATCGGAAGTATCTGAACTACAACACAGAAGACTTCACTGTATGGGCGAAATCTGTTGGTGAGAGTACGACGAGAGTGGCTGCATATTTCCTGACTGCCGGTAAAGAGCCGGAACAGGGATTCAAATCCTGTGCCAGTCTAACCAAACTCTGTGAGAAATACGGCCAAATGAAACTGGAAATGGCGTGTACGGATGTTCTGAAGCATACCTCTGCGCCGTCACTTCGTCTGATCAGTATGATTCTGAAAAACAACATTATCAAGCAGGAAGAAGAGAAACCCGAAGTCCGCAGGAATTCCAATGCTTACGGAATCACCAGAGGAGCCGCCTATTACAGTAAGCGTGGGAAGGACGGTGAATCGAAATGATCCGTCAGTCCACGATTGAACTGCTGAAGGAAATGCGGTTCGGCGGTATGGCCTCTGAACTGGAAAGTCAGCAGAAGGATATGGAAGCCTACCGTGAGATGCCTTTCGATGACCGGTTTGCCATGCTGGTAGAAGCAGAATGGAACCGCAGACAGGCGAACAAGTACACCCGCTGTGTCCACAATGCACATTTTGCAATCCCCGGAGCTACAGTGGAAAGGATTGAGTATTTTGAAGACCGGAAACTGAGCAGGAAGCAGATGATCCAGTTTTCGACCTGCAAATACATAGAGGAAGGGCACCATATCATCTTCTGCGGCGCCAGCGGAAACGGTAAGACCTATCTTGCCTGTGCGCTCGGCGAAGCTGCCTGCCGTAAGCTGTACAGTGTACGGTACATCCGTATGCCGGAACTGCTGGAAGAATTGATGATTGCCAGGGAACACAACGAACTGAAAAAGACCATGAAGGCATACGAGAAAGTCGATTTATTGATCCTGGATGAATGGCTCATTCGTTGTCTTGTTCCGGAAGAAACCTACGCCATGCTGGAGCTGATCGAAACCCGTACACGGCATGGAGCAACGATCTTCTGTACACAGTTCGAGACCGAAGGATGGTATTCCCGTATCGATCCCGATCCGGAATCCGGCAGTCCCATCTGTGAAGCGATTATGGATCGTGTGACTCACAACGCTTACAACATTCTGGTGGACGGTGAAAAGTCCATGCGTGAACGGTATGGATTGAAAGCGGAGGAACTTGAATGATGATTACCGCAGTTGATCTGGAAACGAAGTATACCGCATGGTTCATCGGTATGAAGAATACGGAACAGGCGAAACGGGAGATTCTGGAGTTGTTTTCGACCGAACCGGATGATGAACACATCTGGTCCGAGCAGGATATTTACGAACAGTCCCGGAAAATCATTCTCAAGTGGAATGATTCTGAAATTCACGATACTTGAATTGTTCTGAATTTCCGCTGACATGAAGTCTGCATCCCCCGCCGGACTTTCCCACAGGCTAAAGCCTGCAGGCCGCTAAGGCGGTGGAAAAGTTCCGGCGGGGAGTTTGAAACAACAGTGGTATAGTGCTCCGTGAGCATGGCCGATTCTGTCCGTCGAGGTGGCAGGTTTTGACCGTGCAGATGGTCTGGTCGAGGCGGTATTTGCACATACATTAGGTGATGCTGTAAAACGAGCGAGGGGTGTGCAGAAGCTCACACAAAGCGAGGTTGCCACCATGGCAGGCATTGATGTTCGTACTGTGCTGAACATCGAAAACTACAAAGGAAATCCCAAATTTGAAGCCTTGTGTTCCTTGATTCGTACCTTACAGCTTGACACACAGGAAATTTTCTATCCTGAACTGGCGAAGGAAACGGCATCCTTGGTACGTATCAAGCAAATTGTCAGTGAATGCAGCGAAGAAGAACTGGAAACGCTGATTCCTGTCGTCACAGCCGTAGTGTCCGCCTTGCGTGATAAAGACGCACAAATTCTCCGATAAACAAAAAGAGCCTGCTTCTCCGTCTCTGGGAGATAGCAGGCTCTGCGCTTTATGCTTCTGGCTCCTTGCTTCGTACCATCTTAAATTGGATTACGTCTATTTTGATTTCCCGTCTGCAAGCGGGGCAATATAGGGGATAGTTGATGAGGACTGTATCTTTGTAGACTTTGTTGCGGACTCGCTTTCCGCAGATGGGGCATCGTAGCCAGTGGGAATGTTCAGGTTGGGTGTTCATGGGATTTCCTTTGATTAGATTTTTTCCAATTCTCTATACAATGCTTGTCGATTCTTCCAAGATATTTTCTTATGAGAATCAATCAAGTTCTGCAATTCCATCATGCTCATATCAAGTGGCGAATACTCCTCCAAT
>JAFUKI010000128.1 GCA_017467815.1 Clostridia bacterium | reverse complement strand
TCGATCATCCTGAACTTTGTGAGAAGCTGAGGCGTTGTAAAGGGTTAGAAAAGGTTTGTAATAATGAAGAAAAATATAAATTGTTTTTTAGAGTTTTGGAGAAAAACAAATGAACATAATCTATTCAAGTGACGATAACTATGCCCGTCATGTAGGCATTTCTATCACCTCGTTGTATGACCATAACCAAGACGCAGAGACGGTCAACGTATATCTGATCGACGATGGAATTTCCGAGGAAAATCATAAAAATCTCGATGCTGTTGCAGAAAAATACAACAGAAAAATTACATACGTACCTTTGGGTCCGCACAAAACAAAGCTGACACTAAACAACAAATGGGAGTTGCCGATCAGTGCATATGCACGATTATTTGTGACAGAAATGGTTCCTGATTCAGTGGAACGCTTGCTATACCTTGATTGCGATACTGTCATTTGTGATAGTCTTGAAGAACTTTGGAATACAGACTTGGAAGGCAAAACCATAGCTGCAGTTGAGGATGTTGCTTCCTGTGTATTTCAGGCAGAAACGGACTCACCTGAACCCTATCGCTACATCTGTTCCGGTATCGTATTGATCGACATGAAAAAATGGCGTGAAAGCAATGCGCAGGAAAGAATGATGGCATATCTTGACGGCAGAAAAGGTGTAGTCCGTCATCATGACCAGACAATCCTGAACGGTGTATTCTGGAATGACTGTTATATTCTCCATCCGAGATATGATGTACTTACCCCGACCTTTATTATGTCCTATGATAATCTCAAGGCGTATTTCAAGTTGTGGGATCGCTACTATACGAAGAAAGAGATCAAAGAATCGGTTAAGAATCCAGCGATCATCCATTTTACTTCTTCCAATATCGGACGCCCATGGGAGAATAATAAACATCCGAAAGCAAATATCTATAGGCGGTATTGGAAAGCATCTGCTTGGAGTGACTTACCTGAAGGTACATTTAAGCCAAGCTATGATAAAATTCAGAGACGCACTTATTGGCTTTATCAGCATTTGCCGGTAAACCTGATTCAATTGCTCTCTTCATCAGGGAAGAAATAAATGAAAAAGAAAATTGCAATTGTTTTCAATCGTATGATTGTTGGCGGAGCGGAAAAGGCACTGTCGAATTTTTTGAAAAGCATTAATCATTCAAAATATGATATTTATCTATTCACTGCAGTAAAAGATAATCCATACATTGACGAAATTCCTGTATATGTCCGCATATGCGATATATCACAATGTGTTCCCAAAGAAAGGCTGATAAACGATATAAAAAAATTACGTATATCAAAAGCAGTAAGTGGATTGTTTTGTCGTGCTTTGATTCGTATCACAAATAATAATTATAAAAAACATGTTTATTCTCACAAGGCAAATCCTCTATCTGATATATACTTTGATTGCGTAATTGCATATAAAGCCAATTATATTGATACTTCAAGTGCTTTATACGCCCTAAAGGGTAAGAAAAAAGCAACTATCGTACATGGTGACCTTTCCGATGCGTCAAATGTAGTGAGCGAATTTAGACCGCATATCGAAAAATTCGACAAAGTTTTTTGTGTTTCACAGAGTCAACTTATGCGAACAAATCGAATATATCCATGTTTGGCGAAAAAAACAGCAGTAATGTTAAACGCTGTTGATTATGAGGGTATCAAGGCTTTGGCAGATGATAAAATTGTGTATTTTAGTTCGTCATCAATAGTTACCGTTGGCCGCCTTTCCCCGGAAAAAGGTCAACAAATGATTCCCGCAACCGCACGTCTTCTTCTCGACGCCGGATACGATATACATTGGTATCTCGTCGGTGACGGTCCGCTTCGTGAAGAGGTCGAAAGGGAAATCGAAAAGCACGGTGTTGCGGATAATGTAATTCTACTCGGCACACAGACAAACCCATATCCCTACATTAAAAACTGCGATATTTACGTTCAGCCTTCTTTCTCTGAAGGATATTGTACCACTACTGTAGAAGCCAAAATTTTTCAGAAACCTATTGTAACCACCGATGCTCCCGGTATGCGTGAACAGTTTGTTAGTGGAGAAAACGGACTTATCGTAGATGCAATGACACCGGGAGCACTTTACGATGGAATAAAAACACTCCTAGATCATCCTGAAATACGTGAAAAGTTTGTCGAGAATCTGAAAAACGAGTCCTTTGATAATTCCAGAGAAATGCAAAAATTATATGATTTTATAGAAAGCTAATATAATGAAATTAAGTATAATTGTTCCCATATATAAAGTAGAATCATACTTGCGCCGTTGTATTGACAGCATATTGGCGCAGACTTTCACCGATTTTGAACTCATCCTTGTTGATGATGGATCGCCGGATAATTGTCCTGTTATTTGTGATGAATACAGCAAAAAGGATTCACGTGTCGTAGTAATACATAAAGAAAACGGTGGCATATCCGATGCACGAAATGCTGGCCTTGATATAGCTCAGGGTGAGTATATTGGATTTGTTGACAGTGACGATTTTATACATAGACAAACGTATGAAATTGCTCTCAAAACAGCTCAAAAGAATCAAGCAGATATTGTTCAATGGGGGTGGGTACAGTATTCTGATGTAAACGAAATAAATAGTGATATTGAATTCCCAAACGATGCGACTATACGAGAGACTATTGAATCATCAAATATTGCGGAAATATATTACCCGCAAATATGTTACAAAATAAACGCTTCTGTTTGGAATAAGCTATACGTGAGAAAAGTTTTTGATAATATCAGATTTCCAATAGGCTTAATATATGAGGATTTTCATATAACATTATCTACCCTAAACGCTGCAAAAAAACTCGTGATAATTGCCGAAGAGTTTTATTACTACTATCAGCGTATGGGAAGTATAATGCATGAAGAGTATTCACCGAAATGTTTTACAGCTTGTTTAGTTCTATCCAAACATGTTGATTATTTCCTGAAGAGGAAAAATGCCAGTCAACGAAATTATGCTGCACATGATTACTTGGATCGTTATTCACAGCACATACTTAGGGTATGTTTCGAATACAAACAGTACAAAAAAGACTTTACTCCTTTCCGTCGACAGTATCTCAGAAAACTTCGTTACATTATTTTTAATCCCACAGTTTGCAGAATGAAAAAGCTTATGGCGATGATGCTTGTCATCAGCCCGAAGATTGCTTACAAAATCTGTCGTAAATATTTTCCCGAATGCCTATTTGAATCCATGAGGTAACCATGTCCAACCAACATCACACCCATATAACCTCCCATCACCGACTGCTTGACTTAAACCTCCGGGAAGTCTGGCGGTACCGTGACCTGATCTTTCTGTTCACGAAAAGATCCTTCGTCATAACCTATAAACAAACCATATTAGGTCCCGCATGGATTTTTCTCAATCCGCTGATCAGCAGTATCGTCTATGCCTTCGTATTCGGCGGTATCGCAGGTATTTCCACCGACGGTATTCCGCAAATGCTGTTCTATCTCTGTAGCAACGCCATCTGGATCTACTTTTCCTCCGGATTAACGAAAAACGCAAATGTCTTTGCCAATAACGCAAATGTCTTCGGCAAAGTATATTTTCCAAGACTTACCATGCCCATCGCCAATGTTCTGGAATCGATTGTTCAGTTTGGTGTACAGATGCTGCTGGTAATTCTGTTCCTGCTATACTACTTAATTACCGGTGCTGTAGCTCCCAATTGGTGGGCATGGCTGCTGATCCCAGTTGTTCTTGTCCATTTGGGACTTCTTTCCCTGGGATGCGGTATCATCATTTCCAGCCTGACCACAAAATACCGCGACCTCTCTATCGTTGTGACATTCGGCATTCAGCTTTGGATGTACGCTACCCCCATTGTGTATCCCATATCCCAGTTGGCAGACGGTACCATGAAGACAATACTGATGATCAATCCCGTCACAGCTCCCGTAGAACTTTTCCGCTACGCTGTCCTGGGGCAGGGGACCTTCTCATGGTTCAGTTATGGCTTATCATGGGGTATTACTGTACTAGTCGTGTTTGCCGGAATTATGATCTTTAATCATGTCGAAAAGACATTTATGGACACTGTATAAAGGAGAGCATATATGAACAACGAAAAGAATACCCGTGAAGTTGCCATACAGCTCTCCGGTGTCAAAAAAATGTACAAGCTCGGTCAGATCGGCGGCGGTACATTGACAGCTGACCTGCAGAGCTTATGGGCAAGAATACGCGGTAAGGAAGATCCCAATACGGTAATCGGCACCGACCAGAGACTCGCGGGTAAGACCTTTATGGCACTCAACGGCATTGATCTTATAGTTTACAAAGGTGAAGCACTGGGAATCATCGGCGGTAACGGCGCAGGAAAATCCACCATGCTGAAGCTGCTTTCCCGTGTTACTGCACCTACAGAAGGCGAAATTGATATTTACGGACGAATTTCCTCCATGCTTGAGGTAGGGACCGGTTTCAATCCTCAGATGACCGGTCGCGAAAACGTATATATGAATGGCGCCATTCTCGGCATGACCAAAGCAGAAATTGACGAAAAGATGGAAGATATCATTGAATTTTCGGAAGTCCGGGAATTTATTGATACTCCAGTGAAACGGTATTCCTCAGGAATGTATGTCAAATTGGCTTTTTCCGTGGCTGCGCATCTGGACAGTGAGATTATGATTATGGATGAAGTTCTTGCTGTCGGAGATATGGCATTTCAGAAAAAATGTCTGGATAAGATGAGAGATGCAGCCAAACAGCAAGGACGTACGGTACTGTATGTTTCCCATAATATGAATACGATCCGACAGTTGTGTGACAGATGTATTGTACTGGACAAGGGGAAGGTTGTATTTGAGGGAGATGTGGAGAAGGCTATCGACATTTATATGAATAGACAGATGAACGATAGTACCTTTCGGGATTATAATGATTTTGCCCGTCCCCAATGGCTGTCCAATACAAAAATTAAATTATTGGAAGCCGAGTTTCTCGATAAAAACAGTAACGTATTTGACGAAACTGAACCCATCAGACTGCGTCTTAAATGGGAAAATCTGCAGGATGTAAAGAATGTCGGATTGCGTTTTGAACTGTGGAATCTCGAGGATGTAGCACAGGCAACATACATTATGTACGATTTTTATTCCGGGGAAAAAGGTCAGATCACAGAGATGATCATGGAAATGGACGCTTCCATGGTAATGGATGCTGATTATAAAACGTATATTACATTCTTTAACAACAGTGAATTCGGCGGCAATACAGATTTGGATTGTGTACCCGGTCTTTGTTTCCGAAAAGCAGCAAAGGTTAAAGAGAATTACTTGATTTGGAGACCTAAGGTTTGGGGGTACATTCAGCTTCCCACACCGAAAATTGTTAGTCAGGAATGATATTTGAGTTGCTATTATACTACAATAACAAAAAATAACACTCTTTCATGAAGTTGGCAGACCGAATCTTGTAAAAATAGATATTGATAACAAACCCTCCTATGGTAGAAAAAGGAACTACCATAGGAGGTTTTTGTCAGAAACAAAAATTATAACTTCCAGTAAAAACGAATAAATAATTGACAAACCAATGCATGGAAAGTATAATATATATGTAAAATGAAGTATGGAGACACATTTATGATTTGGTACATATTTTTTGCAGTAACTATTTGTGTATTAATCGTCACAATGCCAAAAGTAATGAGAATTGAGTTCAGATACTCTGTTTCCGTACCAGTATTCTTTACACGAGAAGGCTACATAAATATTAATCATTTGCAACTTAAAACTGAAAAAAATTAATCAATCTATAGAACAAATTGCATAGTTGATCGAAAAAGTCCTGCCGAAAATTTTAAGACCGCTGTTAATTATGTATATCAAAAAATACTTCCAAACAAACGAAATTCAAGTGACGAGCAACGTTGTATTGGAAGTATTTTTTCGTGTCCGCTATCATAGAGTCTTCCATAATTCTCAATTTTTACGCTTGAGCCATCTCGCGGGACGAAATATTAATGTAGTCCCCCCTCCTTCTCCGTATACATACTCTTTCTCCCACCAAAAAAATATATGAATCATATGTAAAACCTAACCAAAACCTGTTGACATACGTCAACACATATGCTATACTGATTATACTGTAGACACAAGTCGACAAAACGGAGGGATACAATGGGAAATATAATGTTATCCGAAGGCGAATGGAAAATCATGAAACTGATGTGGGAATCATCTCCCCGTACACTCAGAGAAATAACAAACGCATTGGAAGCGGAAACCGGCTGGTCGCGTCCCACGATCCATGTGATGCTGAAACGACTGATTGCCAAAGGCGCAGTGCGGGTGGACGAAAATGTAAGAATACACGAATACTATCCTCTCATCAAACGTAAAGATGTGGCACCGGAAGAAACGGAGTCGTTTCTGAACCGCGTATATGACGGCAGTATCGGAATGCTGGTATCCTCATTGGCGGGCAGAAAAGCACTGTCGGAGAAGGACATAGCGGAACTGCGCCGTATTCTGGATGAAGCGGAAAAGAATGGAAAGGAATAATCATGCTTGAATATATCGTTACACTTTCACTGCTGATAGCAGCAGTCCTGCTTGTCCGTGGCATATTCCGTAAAACGATTTCGCCAAGAGTTATTTATGCGCTCTGGCTGGTAGTCGTCGTGCGCCTGTGCCTGCCTTTCAGCTTGTTTGAAGTAGAAGTACCGCTTCCCACATTCATGGAAGCAGAGGACATGGAACAGGAGACGGAAACAGAGCCGGTATCGGCAGAAACAACAGTATCGGATAAAACCCCGATCATCCCAGGAAATGTTGTCCAGACGCAAACGCCCACCTACCCGGTTGAACCGCCGGTAACGTCCCCCGTTACCCCTATAATACCGTCCAGGGAGGAAACGGAGAGAAGGGAAGAAATCACCCCGATCACGCCGCAGGAACCGGTTACGGAAACACCGGAAGAGAAAAACATGATAAACTGGAAATCCTGGACTGAGAGGGTCTGGATTGCCGGTTCTATAGTTATGGCTGTCTGGTTTACCGCAACCGGCTGTCAGTTACATTATCGCCTGTATAAAGACCGCAGATGGATCCGAACCATACATCATACAAAAGTGTACGTATCCCAAAATACAGGCGTACCGTGCCTTGCCGGACTGATCCCGTCGATATACATTACGCCGGAAGCGGAAAAAAGCAAATCCCAGACATTGATCATGATCCACGAATATACACATATGCGGCATGGGGATCACATATGGGCATTCATCCGCATACTGGCGTTGATCGTGCATTGGTGGAATCCTCTGGTGTGGGCAGCGGCATTTGTATCCAAACAGGACGCAGAGCTTGCCTGCGACGCCGCGGTTGCCGCCAAACTGGATGATGAGACCCGTCTCAGATACGCGCACATTCTTCTGGATACGGTTCCGCAGAAACACCGATATACCGTAGGACTGAGCAGTGCACCGATGAAGGAACGGATCATCAGACTGACGAAGAAGCAGAAGAACAGATGGATTTGTATGGTTCTTGCGATTGTACTGACCTTAAGCGCTGCCGGATGTTCGTTTGTTTCTCTGAATGGAAATGTTGCAGATGATGAGGAAAAAGATCTCAACGTAGAGGATGCAAATACTTCTGAAATCACTCCGAGTGTTTACGAAGGAGAATATGAATTTCTCATGACCGACGAGAGTGAAAGTGTATCTTTGTTTTACGGAGCAGAGGAAAATGATTTCGCGAAGTATTTCCGTATTACTTTCGATGAGTATGAGGCATATATCGCACCGTCCACAGGTGCATGGCTCAGATATACATGGGAACCGATGATTTACTGTATGGATATAGGAATACCGGGCATGCCTGCTGACGGAACTAATGATGCAGTGGTTATTCTCACCACAGGAACGGGTACCGGGATTCATATGAAAGAAGCTTACGTATTAAGCGGGGCAGATGGCATACTTCATACTTTCGCAAAACCTTTTGAAACGATAGAAAATGCAATAAAACATGACGAAAACGGTAATGGATGGATTGTAGATTCATCAGGTAAAAGGGTCAATCTGCCAGAAAATGCGTATTTTGATAAGCACTATAAGTATTATATTGAAAACGACAGACTATTTGCGGAGGTTAATATAGGTTATGGTATGCTTCAGCACAACGGCGACTGTTTCAAAATAGAATATAGTGCCGACGGTGTTACATGGAAATACCATTCCAAGAAAATGTACGACCTCAAACCCTCGCTGACCATTCCTTGCGATGAACTGTTGGCCACAATGGAACAGATCGAGAACGATGAAACATATCCTGATGAGATATACACCATAAATGTAACTGAATTGTCAGTGCCTGTAAAGCTCTATATGCGCATGGACTCTGTTGCAGCAGTTGAAGCACACGGGCAATATATAGAACTGAGAGAACCACGCGATATTTATGGAAACTGCAATTTCGAGCTGTTTGAAGCAGAGGGAGCGATTATTCTTGAGGGAGGATATTACAGGATTGGTGATATATACATCCTTTTGCCCGAAAAAACCAGTGAGATACACCCAGGTGAGGACGCTTCATATTTCCTATCAATCGAGGATGGCAGACTCAGATACCATTATACACACAACTCCATCGCTGATATCACTCAGACAGGTGCGCTCTCTGTGGCGGTAAGCTATGATGAATTTCTGTATTCCACAGGTGACGCTTTGATCGTGAACAGTGAGGTCGTTTTCTATGAACCCGACGAAAGCTATGTTATGTCCGATAAATATGATTTGGATAAAGAGTTCGCACAAAACTGGAGTGACAGTTACGGCAGTATCGAAGAAAAATTTGCAGCAAACCGTGCTGCGAGAGACAAAGAAAAGAACAATTCGCAGGAGTACGTTCCTATCATCGTCGCATCTTCACTCTCGGATTTCAAAAACGAAAATCCCGGCAACACCTTCGTATACGAGGGTTATACCGTAGAATACGAATGCGAATCCCCCTATGCCGGTACTTTCGATTTTCACATCCATCTGCCGCAGCTGAACAGCGATGCTCTCTACGCGGAAAAGTGGAACTATATCTATCAGCAATACGATGTAGAATTCGGCGAACAGCTCCGCAAGACCGTACTTGGTACCAATACGGAGTATTACGCTCATATTACCTATGATACTGTGACCACCGGGGATGTGCTGACGATCTATATCGTAAAAAGCCACGGGATCCTTGCCTCCGGTGCTTCCACGCTGGATTACGACATTTACCATTACAATACGAAAGAGGACCGTTTCCTCTCCACCGATGAATTCATCGCCTACTACGCCGAAGGGCAGTTCGCGGATTACACAGTATCCGATATTGTGAAGTTCATGAATGAGCATGTATATACCAACGATGAAGCAGGCAATCCCTATCCCCTGACGGAAGAAAATATTCTCGGTGTCATCCCGTCGGTATTCGGGGACGGTAAGTTTGACGTGGTGTACCGGGGATACAATTTGGAAGGATACCATGCAACCCGTATGCTGTTCTCCCCCTATCCAACCTATGGATCAAAACATCAATACACCTATCGTCTTACCTATCATGACTATGTGGACTGTGAAGATAAGGAAATGTACGGGACTCCAGCAGGATACCGTCTGCTGATCAATCAGCGTGTGGTAGGTGAGTACGATACAGGTTATTATGTAGACTGCCTGTTTACCGAAGACATAGCCGAGCGTCCGGAGAGCTACCCTGAGTCCGTGTACGGTGAATACTACACGCCGGTGAATCAGGATGCATATGGCAATATGTACATGGTTATCGACCACGAAACCGACCAGGGACATCTTAATGCATGGATCCCTTATGATGTTCCTGAAACCGCGCAGGACTACTACCGTGGCGTACACTACAAATATTTCAGCTATGACCGTACTCTGAACGGATCAAACTATACGGTGAACCAGAACATAACCGACATGGCAGCATCCGTCCTTGATGCCTACCGTAACGGCAAGGATCCCAATGAACTGCTGCCGGATTCCTTGACAGAATATACACCCTATCCGCTGGACAACATCCGTGAGAACCCCACCCAGGATGAAATCAGCGATATGTTGAAAATCACTTCCGCAGATGAAGACGGGACGATCAATTTCAGTATATATCTCGGCGATGGCTGGACGATGAGTCTGCCAATCAGAATCGGCGGATTCGGTGACAGCTGGCAGGCATACTTTACGGGGATATATTTCACTTATCATGAAACTGAGACTGACGATAATACCGAATCGGAAGAATCGGATCCCATCGTGCAGATGTTGGGGTCCGTTCTCACCAACCAGACACCGCTCACTCTTGCGTATTCCATGGAAGAAATGCTTCTTTCAGAGTACAGTCAGAAAAACGAATATACAGTAGATAAATACACGATACTTGACTTGAACGACGACAGGGAAATGGAAATGGTTCTGTCCCTCGGTCGATACGGGAATGATTACGTCGGTTTTCTGGTTCTCCATCATGATAAAGATACTGTATATGCTCATGAGTTTCCGTACAGAGGGTTTAACGGATTAAAGCAAGACGGAACATTTACATCTTCAAGCAGCGCATTTAATATGTACATTCTCAAGCTTGATTTTGACGGTGCCGCTTGTACGGAAACCAGGCTCGCATACCGTGAAGGTGATGGCAGTGATGCGTCAATATCCTATTATATTGATGACCACAGTGTTACAGAGGAAGAATTTCAATCATACTTTGAACGGTACGAGTCGATAAGTATGCCCGAATGGTATGCCTATGATATTGGGGAAAGTGAATTGTCTGTAACTTCTCCGATTTATCTCTGTGACGATGTATACCGCACGGATCATACGCCGGTTTATGGAAATACGGAAATTTTTCTGAACATGGATTCGGATTACAAAGTAGTCGATTTTCAGGTACTCCAATGCACGGACAAGTGCGACCCCAATGAGGTATTCAGCCGTGCGTATTGGGGATATGCTCCCGCTTGGAAGATCGAGCAGTATGAGGAATATGATTTCCAGGACGGATGGGCATACAATACCCGGAGATATATTAATGAAGTCCCTGAGGATATCCGCGAACAGATGAGGGCACAGGGCGCGCCGGATTCTGAACTGTATCCCAGAGAATATCTGTATTTGATATTTTGGGAACCGGATTTATATGCTTTTATATGGATCGAACCTAAGGATCCGGACGGTGTAAAACCGGAGAGCGAGGAAGAAATAGTAAATACGGCTATCATGAATATGCAGGTACTAACGGAGGTACCACTGGAGCAAAACGGGTATTTATATATTCACTTTATAGATACGTTTCTTGCCCCCTACGAAGAATACATGACGGGGAAGGAATACCTTGACTTGGATGAGAATGGTATTCCGGAATTGATCGTGTATAACTGGGGTGCCGGTGCGAATTGGGGAATTGATATCTTTACTGTAGAAAACAGGGAGATCCGCAGTTTCTCTACCGAACCGGAAGGGATTACCAAATACAGTGATATACCGCCCGTCAAGTTGGCAGATCCTTCCACAAATGCGGTTTCCTATACGTTTAACGGCGTACCTACGAATCATAATACCAACAAATGGATCAAATTTATGAAGTGTACAACGGATGTAAAAGGGTACCTGCTGTATTCCCATAACGGTAATGAACTTTGGCAGAATGCTGAATACTATCTGTTTACATCCGATGACGAAGGCTGTCTCCAGGCAGAACGTCTGGCGGTATTCACACAGGAAGCCATTCAATCCGACCCAAGTAAAGGATGGAAATATTCTGTCAACGGAGAAGAAGTATCCGAAACGGAATACACAGACAGAATGCAGCAATACTGGTCTGCGTTTGAAGCAAAGTACGGTGTACAGTATTCTGAGAAAACTACCAATACAATGACTGAAGAGATCCCCACCCTGGAAGATGTTTCTCCTTTGACCCGTGAACAATGGCTGCAGTCCCGTTTTCACAGCGATTTCGGATTCCGAACCCCAAAAGACCCTACATCACTTAGCGATACGGAACTGGCAGTATATATGGAAGAAGCCTACTTTGCAGCGCATGAAATTATGAATTTATATTATACAAGCAGTTCTTCTATGTATGGCGGGCAATTCTGGAGCAGCGAGTGGCCGATTATCATGAAAGATAACAGACCGTACAGCCGTATGTACAACCCGGTATTTTCTACGTTATCCGAATGGGAGACCTATATGCGGGGTATTCTGTCGGATGAACAGACAGACGATCTCCTTGCCACAGAAACCTTTATCGATTATAACGGAGAACTGTACGGCATTATGGCAGATGCCGGAACGGATATTTCCAAGAAGACCGTTGCCTATTCTGTAACTTCACGTTCCGATACGGAAATTATATACACAGCGGAAGTGGAAATCCGATTGGGCGAACCCAGTGCTGAAGAACCGGATGAGATAAAGTATTACGATTTTACCTACGCATTAACGGAGGATGGCTGGCGCTGGACAGACTTTTATCTGTACAAGTGAATGGACTGAATGATGAACACTGTCGAAACAAAAGAAACCCTAACCCCATACGAACAAGCCTGCGAAAAGTGCATAGATGACCTGTACCACACAGCATATCTCGCACTTGCAGATGCGGATACTGCTGAAAAACTCGTCACCAAAATCTGCGTCACCGGTTTTCATAAATACGGAAACCTGGAAAACGAACAGGAAATCCGTTTCTTACTCACATCCGAAGTATACCATCGCACAAAACGCAGACTCCTGTTCAGCACACCACATACAGATCACCTGCCCAAACCGCTTCAGGTACTCTCCAAGCAGGAAAGACTGCTTGTTGCCATACGCTTTTCCTCCGGACTTCCCGAGCCCGAATCAGCCCGTATTGTGGGCTTATCACCGGAACAGTACAGAAATACAATATCGGACATTCTGAGAAAAGCACCGCTGAAAATATAACATCCAAAGTGAAATAAACAAAATACGTATGAAGAATAAAATTACAATCCTTATGTACGCCGTGCTGTTATTTACGGGATGCGCAACCGTACCCCAGGAGAATATGCAGACTGAAGAAATCCGGGAATCAGAAATTACCGTTGAAACGGAGAACATCTCTGAACATGAGTCACTCTGCGAGACCGCTGCTCCGGAGAGGGAACCGACTACCGAAATCCCCCCGGAGACAATCCCGGAAACCGCTGAATTCATTCCTCCGTCCGGCACAGATGATCAGCCAACAGAGACCGATACCTCAGCAGAAACCGAACTCCTGTCCATGCCGGAGCTGCCGTGGAATCTGCATACCAATATTACAGATCCTGCTGCCGCCTATATTCTGCTGGAGATATACGAAACGGTATCATCCGCAATGGATGCCGGCATATATTTCACGGATGTGCAGGAAGAGTACTGGTTCGGCATCGGGGAAGAGAAGTGGTATCATACCGCCAGTACTGTGAAACCGGTGTACTGTCAATACCTTCTGGATGCCGGAGTTGATCCGGATACAGAAATAACCCTGCGCCATGTCAGCCGTACCAGTACCACGGGAAAACTGACATGGGAAAGCATCGGAACCGTATTCACAGTTGGGGAACTGATGGAATATTCAATCCGTGATTCGGACAACCAGGCCCATCGGCTTCTCTATGAAACCTTTGGGATAAAAGACTATAACCGATATGTAGCCAAATTCGGAAGCGGCGGCCGTCCCATGGATGAAATATACGAATGGGCGAATGTCACTCCGAAGAAACTGTCCCGCGTGATGGTCGAAATACATCGTTACGGCGAGCAGAACAGCATCCTGATCGATCACATGAAAAACACCACCCACAACAGCCAGATACCGGCTGGAACAAAGTATGAAACCGCCCATAAATACGGTACCAACGGCGGTACAGACGGCTATCACGATACGGCAATCGTATATGCACCCGAAAGAGCATATGTGCTGACAATTATGACAAAAATTGATCCGGAACGTACCAAAGACCCGGATGCCGTATTCCGCAATGCAGCCGAACTGTGTGATGAACTGCACGGGATTTTGTTTCTCAAAGAAAAATAATAAAACATATTTACTGTACACAAAAAAGAGTGTGCAGGAAAGCGATGTCATCCAGATGCTGTAATATAAGATCGCCTGCCAGGAAGAAATCGCTGTTCTGATTGCCAATGGTCTGATTCGCAGAGATGACAGAAGATATGTGTTCAATTTCCCGTTATTCTCTAATGAACAGTTCTGCGCACTGAAAAAATTAACGGAAATTAAAGATCCGTAAATCACCAAAGCGCTGTCTGCTTTTATCGAGAATATCTTTGAGATCATACGTCTGAATATGTATTCGAAAGTTCCGAAACGGCTTGAAAATCAGATAGATCAGCGGATATCCTGCGATATGAATGATCATTTGAACAGTATTACGGGGTATGTTATGGAAAATCTGATTTCCCGAGGTGTTCTGCATAAACCGGATTCGGAAAAAACTTTCATCGACGGTGTATTTTACGTCGAAGGAGAATATGTTGATCCATAAATACAAACACCGCCGGGAGTAACCGTAAAAGGTCGCTCTCGGCGGTGTTTCTGTATCCTGCAGGAAAATATCAACCAATACCTGTTAACTTTTGACATTACTTAGTAAGCACTTGCTGCTGACATGTACATATTTCTATTCTGTTATTCTATTGCTGTAATCTCAGCGTAAAAAACGACAAAAGAGAAAGGGAACAGGTTCGTTTCAAACCTGTTCCCAACTTCAGCAATAATATTAGCATTCCAAACGGGCTATTCCAGAATCAGCTCATTCTCCCGGAGCATCTGCAGAAAATCATCAATATCTTTCTCAAGGACATCTTTTTCCACATCATAAGTCTCCAGAAGCGCCGCAGTGATATCCGGAATATCCTTACCATCACGAAGCATCTCCCAAATCTTGGCACCAACCTCAGTAATGGAAAATATACCACTGTAACGCAGAGCAGTTTCTCCGACAGGAACTAAAATATGCTCTCCTGCAATTTCTCTGTGAACTACATTTTTATTGATCAGCATTTTGATCGTCCTCCTGCTTGGGATATTTTTCTGTTGTCAGCTTATTAAGTATTTCAGTCATACGGCATATATAGTCCGGTCTTACAGATGCACTGCCGGTTTCCGCAATTACAGACGCAGCACAGGCACTGCAGCGATTTTTATGCGCACAGCCTGTACATTCTTTAGGCATACGAATAGTCTCTGTAAAAGCTCGTACAGCGTCCCAGGCGGCTTTAAAGCCCATATCAGCGATCTTATATCCCTCATAGGGAAACATACCACAGGGAAGCATACGACCGTCCCAGGTGACCCAGAACGCCGTTCTCCCGGCTCTGCACCGCATATGTTCTCCTTCTTCGGCAACACAATCGCTGTCTTCATCCACAGATAAGCCGGAGGAATTGCTTAGCTGTTCTGCGGTCATATACTGCTCACGACACTTTAACATATATGCCGCCGCTTCTTCTGCTGTAAATCTGGCTTGGGAACAGCCATACTGTTCGCTGCAGATACGGACCGGCGGAAACATATATGTTGTAGCTTGAACATGGACACCGGTTTCTTTTCCGAAAGCATAGATCTCTTCTATTTCGGATGCATTGTATGGGGTAACAGATGCATTAATCTTTACACCGATACCGGCATTATGGAGACGACGTATATTATGCTTAACAACATCAGAAACCGGCTTGCCGCACAGTTCTTGGTATACGGTATCATTACACCCATACAGTGAGATATTCATTCGCAGCGGCGGATGCTTGACCAAAAAAGCAAACATATCGTCATCAATAAGCGAACCGTTTGTATTGATGGAAATCAGCAATCCCATTTCGATAAGAGCTGCATAGATCTCCTTGAAATCCTTGCGCAGAAAGGGTTCGCCGCCGGTGAGAAGCAGAAATACCATACCTGCATCTCTGGCGGTTTTACCGAGATTGATCCAATCCTCGGTACTCAATGCTTCTTTGTGGTTATCACCATGGATATAGCACATTTTGCAATTGAAGTTGCAGTTGGAGGTCAGCTCAAAGTTACCTGCTATGGGTAGACCAAGTGCCGCTCCTTTGGCATGAATGAAGGATGACCATAGTGGTTCACCGGAAGGCGTGGTTCTTACTGTCTGTTCCATAATATCCTTTCCAAAGTCACGGCAGCATCCGGACTTTTTGTACAACGATAACAGATCGCTGGCAGAGCATTGATCATATCGGAGACCAGCTCCGTAATTTTTTCGCATTGGTGGCTGTCCCTTAAATCATAGGAACACTCACAGAGTATGCGCAGAAATAACATTCTTGGCGGGATTGGCAGGATTTCGTCATGTTCTCCTTGTTCCAATAGAACAACTGCGCCCACAGGAGCAGTGATATTCTTGCAAATACCTGAGGTACCGGACGCATAAATACCATTGGCATAAAAGATACCATTACGTTTTGTGACCAATACACGGTCTCCGTTGATGATTTCAGCACCGTGAACATCACGCCAAAACTGCGCTTGCGTCGTTTTACCTGTACCACTGGGGGCGGTAAATAAAACTGCTTTTCCTTTATAGAGAATATACGAAGCATGAAGAATAAATGCGTCGTGATCCGGAAATACAAATGCCACTTTAGAATCAGCAAACAGAGAAGCAATAGCTAATTTATTGGGCATACCATTCCGGAAAAAACGGGTAATTTGGTTGCCGTTTCTTTCAGCCATCGATGTATTACTGTCAACTTCATCAACGATAAGAATACGAATCGTATAATCTGGATTACGCTCCGAAAGGAAGTCCACACAATTGTTATCGTCAGAAAGCGGGACGGGTAGCTCCACTTCAAAAGTGACATCGCCAAATGTGTACTTATTATTCTTCATAATGTGCAAACATAATCTCCGTTTTATCGATGAACGCATGAGGTGCGTAGGCGTTGTAAGTTTCTCCAGCATCAAGACCACCGGAGACACGCAGACGGTACGTAATACCGCCCAGGTAACCGCCATCGGCAGTTACCTTATAGTAAATGAATATGTCAGAAGAAATATCGTACTCGGAAATGTTTTTTACAACAATGGAACCGTTCTGAATTTCACACGAGAGAATATCCGGCAATGTTGAGGGTTCTTCGTTGAAATAAATCTCATATTCTACAGCTGATTCCAGGGAAATAATACTGCCAGGTGCAGCAAAGCGTTCAGTATTGAACACATAAACGCTTTTGCCGGCAGGTATGGTAGTAGCAGCAAACTTAAAGTTTATATCGTTAACATTCAGAGTGAATGTCAGATATTCCAGAGTTTTGTCAGATGTATTGGTCAGCTTGACAGCCAGAACATTTTCGATGTCTTCTTCAGTACCGTCTTCAGGAAAGTACCCTGTGGAGGTATAGAACTGCTCTAAAACAATTCCTTGAGAGAGGGAAAAAGGAAAGGAAACTGTTTCGGTGGGAATAACCGTAAGAACGGTTGCACCGGGCGGATTCTGCTCAGACAGGGAAGCATCGTCAAGAACACCGTCAGGAACAGCCGAACCTGAAGAACAGGAACGTATGCCGATCACTAAAAGGATTACCAGTGCCACCCCTGCAAAAAGCACAAAAAACTCCATCAGCCCTTCCGGCAACTTTTTCAAAGAGCCAGTTGAATTGTTATTCTTCTTTATATTTTTCATGATTCTTATAAATATTCAAACCCCGCCTACCTCGATGGCAGGCAGGGGTTTGTCAAAATAGAATTTAGTTTAGGAAGCGAAGAGTGTTACACCGGGAATGGGTACCTGATAGCAGGTAGCATCAGATGTTACATAAACACAAACGTTATCTGATCCAAAGTATTTTACTCCGTTGTGATTGTATGAACAAGTGTCGATGCTGCTTGAACTGACTTCAAAGCCATCTGAACAGCTGCCATTAGCAATACTGCTTGTCATTTTGAAGTTTTCGAAAAAGATTTCGGGTTTTGCATAAGTTTTTTTCATCAAAATCTACCTCACATTCTTACATTTTTCCCGGAATTTTTCTTCCAATTCTTGTTATTATTCTTTCCATTATTCTTGGAATAGGAATTAGAATTACCGTTGTTACGATTGTTTCCGGAATCACTTTCGGTGTCTTCATTCTTCTGTGAATCAAATTTGAAACCACGCTTATGCTCAGCCTTCTTCGAATCGGAAGAAACACCCTTTTCATCGTATGCATTTACTTCAACTTCGTCTTCGGTCTTATCTTCAGCGTCGGCGATCCATACGCGTGTCTGGGTTTCTTCGCCGGTTTCGATGTCGATGACTGTCTTAGTAATATAACGATCTACGATCTCACCTTCGATCATTACATAATCAACATCTTCGGAAGTATGCGTAATAATCTCGCGCTTGCCGTCCAGTCTTTCGTTGAAGTACGATTCAAAATATTCAGGAGAGAAGGACTGTCTTGCAAGTTCTTCCATAACACCAAACACTTCGGAACGATCAAAGAATCCGGTAATATCTTCCTCAGTAATACTTGTGTAGGAATCGGTGACAGAAGCATCGGAAGAGAGACCGTCCTCGTTGAACGCAACGATGTCGTAAGAATCAGCGCGCTTTGTTGTAACTGTCCAGAGGTAGTATTCATCGGAGGAGAAGTTAATACCGAAGGTCTTTTCAAAGTTGCTGATCATCTTAAGCATGCTGCTGAACATTCTGGAGGAGTTCAGGTTCTGTGCTTCGATGCCGTTAACTGTCAGAGAAGCAACATCCTGGGAAGTGATCACGGTTACAGTATTAGTACCGAAGAAACCGGAAGTAACGGTGTACTCAAGAACTTCGGGAACAAATACTTCAGGAACAGTGATTTCAGGAGCCGGGGCGTAGAGTGCGTTCATAACACTGCAAGCATCTTCGATTACATCAGCATCAACAAGGAATGCAATTGCAACAGGTTCAGCAGTGGTGTCAGTAGTAGTAAGACTGGATACAGAGTATGCATTTGTCTGAGCTGTCAGGAACGAGAAGGTTCCGGTGGAAGTACTCTTGCTCTGTACAAATGTACCACCATCAGTATCACCTACAGAGGAAAGGTAGAATGTCGCTTTGATATTTGTCAGAGATACAATTGCATCTTCGGAAACATTGGTCAGTGTAATGGTTCCGGAAGTCCAAGCTACAGCAGTTGTACTAAACTGGTTATCCTGTACAAGTCCAAGATAATCGGTTATAGGATAATACATATCCGTAGCGGTGTCAAACGTACGAACCTTGGAGTCAGAACCAGTAGTTCCTGTGTAAGTAAACATTACATCAGCGGAAGTACCGTTTGCAAGTTTGGCCCCGACATGTACTTCAAGCGGTGTAGCATTGGCTTTCAACTTAAAGGAAATTGACTGTCCGGGAGCAAGATATGCTTCATTGTTAGGACCGGGGTTTTTGTAATCATCTACCTTGGTAGCTTCAGGAATACCGTCAATAAAGACAACACCATTACCTTCATCACCATTGGAGTAGAGGGTATCAGCACTGGCTGCATCAAGAATTGCTTCTTTGATCAACAGGTAACGAGGATTAGACTCGCCGTCTGCTGCGTATGCATCCTCTATTGTGGTATCAGGAGTGCCATCAGCGTTATTGCCATCAGCAGCACCGCCATTTGCCGGGTCATAGATTCGAATTGCATCAAGAACGAAGTTATACTGACCCTGCGTTGCAGGATTGGTACCTAAATCGAACATAGGCAGATATACAAGCTGAATTTCAACAGTATATGTGCCGTATCCGCCAAGATCTTCAGAGGTCATCTTGATTACAGGAACCTGCCAAATTGCACCGTTTTCGGTGGGAACCCAACCGTAAACAGTATTTCCGGCTTCATCGACCTGGGGACTGCCGTCTTCATTTTTGAGGGCTTCATAACTCATACCGTAGTAATTAGCTACCAGACTGGTCTTTACAACCGTATCACCCTGTTTAACAGTCACTATGATGGCACCGGCATCACTGTCGGTCAGAGAAATGATGTCAAATCCTGAACCGGTAAAGGTGAAGGATGCCTTAGGAGCATAACCGTTGTAACCTGTTGTTGTATAGGAACCGTCAGCCGCTTTCTCGGAGTCACCTACAGTTACCTGCATTGCAGTACCAAGGCTGTATTCGGTAATAGAATTGTAAACTCCGTCATATCCGTAGATATTGTCGCGGTCGATCGTAGCAACACTTGATTTACCGGGACGGTCTTCATCCTGAGTAGTGCCGCTGCTTGCAGTACCAACTTTAGACCAGTAACCCATTTCACCGGCCTTAACTTCTACAGCAGAACCTTCGACCACAGTGCCACTTGAATTTACGGTTACCCGGGAAGCAGGAGTGAATGTTACAAAGGATTCTTCATAATAAATGGTAGTCGCAGGAATGACTGTTACATCGCCGTAATAGTACTGGGTTTCGTTATTGATCGTGTACTGAACTTCGTAAACAAACTTATCATAGCCATCCATCTGCATATCGGCTGGAGAATAACGAACCTCTTCATCGCTGATTACAGCAGTACCATAAGAAAGACCATTCTCACCCATGGAAAGGGAAGTGCCGAAACTGGTGTCGTGGTTTTCTTGAGAAATATTACCAGCGGCAACAGGATTGGTAAGACCTATACCAGTAAGTATTCTGTTGTTCGTTTCGAACAAATCGTTTTCAAGGACGCTGATGTCAACAGGCAGACCGTAGTCTACAACAACCTGATCCGGAATGGTACTGGGAACCCAAACTACAGCGAACCAAACGGTTGTGTGAGTGTAGTCGTATGCGGTATTATGTTCAGTAAGTGCATTACTATACTGAACATCTGAATAGAACCCGGTTACATAAGTTGAAGCAGTTGCAACAGAATTACTCTTGGAAATGGTCCAACCTGCTTTAGTATCCGAATCATCTGAAAGCACCAGAATGTTGTATGCCGCATCAGTATCGTAAATAGTATAACCGTCGGGAAGAACTGTACTTTCTGCAACAGAAAGAGTTCTTGCTTCAATGGTACTTTCTGTGTTCAGATAACAGTAGTCATATACTACAGGACGAGTTACAGCAATTCTATTAGCAAAGGTACCAGTTGCACCGGTTTTACGGTCTACAATAACTTCACCGTCTTTATTTACAAGGTAGAACGCGTAACTTACGTTTGCCTGTTTCCAAGCGAGCATAGGGGATACAGTGTGGATTTCACACTCATTACCCAGGTAGTTGTCATAATAAAGGATAGCAAAATTGTTGGTTGCGTAGGAACCGGGGGCACGTTCACCATTCATGGTATCGGTCAGATATACATAATAGCTGATTGCCAACTCGGTTGTAGTCACAGTACCGACCTTCCAGTAGAAGGTTTCGGGAGCGAGTGCATAATCCTCGATGCCGTCACCGTCGGTATCAAGATATGCATAAGTACCGTCCTTGTTGTTGTTGTAAACAAATGTCTTTGCGTAGATTACATTCTTATAGAAACCGGTCTGTGTACCGTCTGCGAGAATGTTAGTATTACCACTGTTGATCTGATCGGAATATGCACCAGTTACGGTACCCTCTCCGTCATCGGTAAATGAAACCGTCTCAAGAACTTTATAAGTTCCTTTACGAGTTCCGATCATATCGGTTGTAATATCATCATTGGGATCTGCATCAGCTTCAGCCTTTGTGTAGATGTCGTACGTCTTAACAGTAATAGTTGGTTTAACATCCAGTGTTATTGGCGTGCCGTCTACTTCTCTTGTAACAGATTGTGTGAGCTGCAGGTCAAAAGCTTCACCCATCTGGTCAACGAAACGTGCGTTGTTCGCAGCATAGGCAATTTCAGTACCGATGGAGTTAAAAGCACTTGTCAGTTCATCGGCAGAAGTTACGTGGTAGTGATAAGGAGTAGAAGTATCATCTTCAGGTGATGCCAGAGAGTCAATGGCAATGTGCATACTTTCTTTTGTAACATTACCGTCATCTTGCGCACCAAAAGAGATGGCAAACATGGTTGCACCCAGACCGGGAACCATATACATGTTGGTTTCATCCGTTGCCGTACCAAGGGTATTCGTCTTACGGATTACCTCAAACTGCTCAGTGGGGGCACCTTTTATAGCGTTAGCCATACGGTGTTCATTAAGCTGTCCGTCGCCGTCGTGGTCAACTTCGTCATAGTAATATGCGTGAGTTGTACAGTTCAGGTTCGTAGTTGTCAGCTGATTACTGGACCAAGCACCGGTGATCCAGTTATTCCAAAGAGAAGAATTACCCTGAGAATGGTAATAGTTCCACTGCATAGGAGCACCGTCAGACAGGAAGATAACGAATAGGTCACGGTCCTCGAAGTTGGAATCTTGCTTGGCACTTGCTAACTGATAGATAGCGTCCATTGCATAGTCGTAGTTAGTACCGGATGTATAGTTCAGTGTATAGGACGAAGCTAAGTCAGCTACGTCAATGAAAGCACCCGCGGTCAGCGTTCCATCGCCGGTATAAACCTGTGCTTCGCTATTGGCATTATAGTAAATGTCATCGGACATCATATCGGCAGCATCTCTGTCGTAAGCGGTGCCGGAGGCATTGTGATTGTCGCCGTAGAAACCGTTGAAGTCAGCGATAGCTACCTGGATATCCAGAAGTTCGCCGTCATCACCGGGAGTCTTGAACAGAGTGACCAGATTACTCAGAGATTCTTCCAGAACGGCACTACGTCTGGCGTGACCGGTTCCGGTACTGGTACAGTTCTGAGTTCCGCAAACACACCAAGTTTCCATAGAAGAAGATGTATCCAGCATGATAACAACGTCAACACCCTTCTTAGAGGGAACACCGGAAACGGAAAGCTCAACCTGAGCAACACCTGTTTTACGGAAATCTTCATCGGTATAGATCGCAGTCTTATTTACTTTAACAGCACCTTCGTTGGGGTAATCGGGATAGTCGTCAATTACAGCAGGTACAACCTGAACTTCAACAGTACCAAGTACTTTGCCGTCATAACTGATTTCAACCCAGTAGGAACCGGTATAGTTGCCGGTATAAGTATTCTTCCATTTCCATGTCAGTAAAGAGTCATCAATCGCAGTGGGAGTAGAACCATCAGCACTGTTGGATATATAACCGGTAATGCCTGCTTTAACAGCAGCAAGAGCCTGTGTGGAAGAAGTACCCTGGTCAACGGTATAAACAGTATTACCTTCGATCTTTGCGTAGATGGAACCAGCAGAAGTACCACCAGTAGTGCCGGTGTACTTGTAGAGACGGACTTTGTAATCGGTGTAAGTATCCTCGTCACCAGCAACTGTCCAACCACCGCTATAGGTCAAGCCACGAATATTACCTTCGTTATCATACAGGGTGTAGGTACCGTTATTATGATTGACCACACCATCCAGATAGGAAGCACTCTTCTCGCCCAGATAAATAGCCCAACTGGACTGATATAAGCCATTATATCCATCTCTGGTAAAACCGTAGGTGGAATTCCAATAATACTCGTAGTCACGGGTATCGGTAGTCAGGGTCTTTCCATCGGAAGAAATAGTAACGGAAATGGCAGTTGCCGCGGAAGAACCACTGGTATGCAGAGCCAGAGCCTGACTTTCAGCAACGATAATATACTGTCCATCTGCATCAATACCATCCGTATCCAGCGTATAGGTATGAGTACCGCCGGTAGCTTCAGACTCACCAATATAAGTCCAGTCGGAATTGATCCCGGTTTCATACTTTACGTTAACCTTAACTTCAACAGTACCAAGGGAAGTACCGTCCTTCAGAATCTCAACAGTATAAGGACCGGAGTCAGCACCGTTGTATTTATCAACCCAATTCCAGGTAACATCATCGTCGGAAATAGCAGTCTTGCCGGTACCGTTCAAATCGGTAGCAGAGTAAACTGTTATACCAGCCTTGACTGCTGCAAGAGCGTTTGCTTCAGTGGTGTTCATGTCAACCAGATACAGACCATTACCTTCAGCAATATAATAAGTAGTGGTCGCAGGAACAATTACTTCAGCAGTGCCGAGCAGGAAATCACCATACTTGATAGCAACCTCATAGTCACCTGCAGTGTTGCCGTCGAAGGTATCAACCCATTCCCAAGTCAGAACGCTGTCGTCAACAATAGTACCGGTTACATCAGAACCAGGAGTAGACATAGCTTCGTAGTAGTAGCCATCAATACCAGCCTTAACCAGAGCCATCGCTTCATCAGCGGTCATGCCGACAGTGGCGTCGTAGGAAAGCTTACCAACGACCTTGCCGTAGGTACCGTTCTGCTCCTCGGTGGTGGTTGTATCGGTCAGTTGATACAGGCGGACATATTGGGCAGTATTTCGATCACTTGTTGTCCAACCATCATTATAGTACAAGGCATAACCAGTATTGTTTTGTCTTCTCTTAATGATAAAATCATCACCATTATCAACAATATAAACAGAATTATTGTAGGTACTCAAACCCATACCGTTATTATAGCGCAGGTAACGACTACCATTATAAACGGTAGCATTACCTGTACCAGAAATCGTCCATTCGGTCAATTCCACGGTGGAAGTCATTGTTGTACCTTCAATAGTAACACCCTGGGTGCCCATACTGGTAGTACCCTGAAGTGCTACTGCTGCATTACTAGCAACGATGACATATTCTTCACCCGCAGTGATAGAATTGGCCTGTGTATAGGTGTAAGTTGTCCCACCTTCCTTAGGCGCTATGAGTTCAACCCAACCCTCATTTCCAACAGTAACGTCATCGGTAGTTTCAGCTTCAACACCAACCCATTCACCGATAGTAGAACCATAATCCTGTGCTTCGCTCAGAGTAATAGTCTGCGGAGAAGCATAAACTGTATCGTACTTAGGCAGACCAAGAGAAATATTGTCCACAGAAGTATTGCTGTAAGATCCGTCATAACCGGCAGACTTCAGATTATACAAACCGTCTTCGCTGTAACGCTCAACTGTCACCTGATTGTCGGTAATGGCAAAAACAGTCATGGTCAGTTTGTCAGTACCTGCAGTAGTAACATATGTATACGCATCGGAATAATACCCGGTATAACCGGCGTTCATATACGTAAAATTAAGAGTTTCTTCAGTCCATGCGCTGGTAGAACCCGCTTCAGCGATGCAGATCTTATCTCCTACAGGCAGATAGATTGCTTCACCGCCCATATAGTTATCAGGACCGTATGCATGGTCATGACCGTGCAGGAAGATAATGTTCAGACCGTTAGCAGCCGCATCATTCAGCACATCAAAAATGTACTTCGCATACTTTGCATCACCCTGAGTAACAGTTCTGGGAGTGAATGCGAGAGGCAGATGGGAAACAATAAAAATGGGGGCAGAGTAACCTTCGCCAATCTTATCGGTCAGCCAGGTCTTCAGATTGTTCGCAAGAGTCTGAACACCGGACTGAGAACCGCCGCCGTTGGGGTAATCGTCTTCGTTCAGGACATAAGCGGAATAACCATCGAACTCATGTCCGCCGGTAGCATCAATACGGGAATCCATATAGTCATGATTACCCTGTACCAGAACGGAATTGGAATCGACAAGGTTGGAATATGAACCCTGTACAGCACCCATCAGTGCAGTGATACCGTTAGCTGTTTCGGTGGCACTATCATGCGTTTCGCAGTCATAGTCACCGATGAACAGGAATCCGTCCATCGTATCGTAGTTCTTACTGATCTGTGCCAGAATATTGGTGACATTTTCCGCACTGTTTGCGTGGTCACCGGCTTCCTGGAAGTCACCGCCAGCCAGAACATAGATAGTCTCACTGTCCGACGCCGCTTCCACCGGCAGCACAATACCCAAAGGCATTACGCCAACCAACATCACAAGCGTCAGCAGCCAGGCTGTCAAGCGTTTGAATGAAAAGTTTTTCATAAAATCTCCATTCTGCCGTATGCGGTCATCCATAATAGAAACGCATACGACGATATAAAATAATTTAGACGAATTTATATTGAGAATTGCGGGAATCGAACACATCCTGCAGTATCTCCTGATAAACGGAATAACGATCCCGATCCATCCCATTTCAGTGCGAAAAAGGTAGAAGCCTTACACCAAGTGTACTTTTCTGTAATTCTGCCTATAAATATACCTAGTATTATTGTATCACAAGTGATATGCAATTTCAATACCAAACTTTAATTTTTTTAACGAAATTTGTCCTTTGATTCCGGCAGATTTTGGGTACACAAAACTCCGAAAAACATCCTGAAAGACAAAAACCGCTGTACAAGGAAGCAATATCCAAATACAGCGATTGTTTTTATTTAAAAAGTCTTCATTCATATATAAACGCATTGATTCTGGAAGCTGCCTCGGCGATATCGAATGTAATGATCGACATACCGTTATACCACCCGAACTGATACGCATCGCTGTAGGGAACATTCTGAGACTCTACCGTCAGCGCAGATGCATTACCAAGTACAGAGGTCGTCAACCCTACAAGATCGGTCGCGGAAATGTTGGTCTTGATCAGAGTGAAGGAGTGATCCACAATATCATAGATCTCCGTCGCAGACTTGTTTTTGAGGATCTGATTGATGATAGCGGTAATGGTATCCCTCTGCCGCCGGGTTCGTTCAAAGTCATTGCCGATCTCACGGTTTCTCATGTGATTCATCGCCACCTGACTGTCCAGATGATTCACCCCGGCTACAAGATCTCTTCCCGTATAAAGGTGGTAAAGATCCGCTTCAGCCTGCGTCAGATATACATCAACCCCACCGATATAATCCACAAAATCCTCTGCACCGTTGAGATCGATCACCACAAAATTCTGAATATCCAGATCATAGAGCTGATTCACCGTATTGATCGCCAGACCCACACCGCCGAAGAAATATGCGGTGTTGATACGGTTCCAGCCATGACCTTCGATGGGAACAAGGGAGTCGCGGAGCAGGGAAGTCAGCTTCACAGACCCGGTCTTCTCATTGTAGGATACAATGATCATGGTATCGCTTCTTCCTCTGTCAGACGTTATATCTCTGCTGTCCGTGCCCAGAACGAGAATATTTTTCACATCGGGGTCTTTCTGCTGTACCTTGTAAATGGGAACCTTGCCGTAAACGCTGACCGCATTGGGAGAATTGGCAAAGGATGCATCGGGATTGGACGGCTGAACATATACCGGCGCAGAAGGAGTGGGATTCACCACAGGGGCAACCGTCTCCGGCGGCACGTATACGGTAGTTATATCATCGACAGTCTCGGTTTCCGGACCGGCTGGTTCTGTCTCGGGAGGTTCAGTCTCCGGTGCATCCGTTTCGGTTTCCGGTTCAGTCGCTGCTTCCGTTTCGTCCACACCTTCCTGCCACTTGCCTTCCGTATCAATAACAACCTCCGGGTAGTCCGGCATTATGAATTCACTTTCCCGTTCCACAGGCGGCTGGTAAATATAAGAATTCTTCTGATACCGTACCAGCAGTGTAATTGCCAGAGCAGCAACGGCGATCACTACGGCGAGAATAAGAACAAGAATCACGGTAAGGATGATCCGTTTTATACTGATTTTTTTCTTTTCACTGTTTTTCATGAGTCACTCCGTTATTTCAAACCAAGATCCGTGAGCATCTGCCGGAATTTATCCTGTCCTTCCGGTGTCAGTTCACTGTTGTGCTTTAACTCTAAGGAAACTTTCTTGGCAGTATTTTTTGAAAGCAGTCTGCCCCATCGTTTCAGATAACAGAAGGGCAGAAGAATTTTATGTTTCTGCAGTACAGGATATTCGTACTTCATCCGTTCAAAAGGCGGGAACAGCCTGGATCTCAGATATGCCCCCTGATCAGGATTATCCAGTCGGTTCAGCTTCAGCTTATTTTCCACAGAACCGTATATACCGCCGGATACAATGTATTCTTCCATCTGGGATAACAGTTCTCTATCATCAAAATCACATTCCGCACCAGAAAACCACATTTCTGCAAGAGAATACACTTTTTCTTCAAAGCGCAGAATACCGGCTTCCGCCAACAATTCCGCAGCATCTCCACGATCAAAACCGGGAATGCGGTGATTGAAGATCCAGAGATCCATCAGAGTCCGTATTCCGCATCCGCCGTAGAGATAATGCTTGACCATGTGGGCAATATGATAAAAATAGGCAAAAGACGGTGACATAACCATCTTATACGAACCTTCATCCGAAGGCCGCACATTTTCCCACACCCGGGACAGAACGGCAGAAATACGGGGATAATCCTTTTCATCCATCAGCGTGAAATGGAGTTCCAGAAGAACACCCGTGGGAGAAGAAAACTGCACATCGTGTCCGCCATCACGGATCTTTGTGTAGCCAAGCTTTTCCGTAAGCGCATTTTCCGCCTTTCGCAGATCATCTGTAGAAACAAGAATATCCACGTCACAGCTGGTACGCATATCGGGAGAGGGATAATACGGTCTAATAAAAGCACCCTTCAGTGGAATATGAGGGATTCCGGACGCACAGAATAATCCGGAAACAGCCTGCGTTTCATGGGTAATCTGTTCACAGCGGAACGCCGTCTGAAAACGCACCTTTTTCACGGAAGCGAACATAGCATCGGAAATCCGTGACTGCAGTTTGCAGAAGACCGCCGCAGGAATATGACTCAGATCCTGAGGAGAAGCAGCCGCAAACACCGCCCGAGCCGTTTCATCGGAAACAAGAAAAGCAAGCTCATCTTCCGAAAACAAATCGGCAAGGGAATACTGTCCGAGTTCGGAACGGATACATCGGATCAGCAGAGTAGAGGGAGATTGCATACAAAACCTTCTTTGCCAAAATTTAACCCCGCCGGGGGAATAAACGCCGTAAAAAGGAAGCCAAACGGAAGATCAAAGGGCGCAGGGGACGGGTCGGATACCATAAAGCATCCCGCAGCCTTATGAGAAAACTGTCAGCATCGCAGGTCTTACCGTTACGCACGAATCCGATAACAACAGCGGCAGCCTGCTCAGGCATAACCACTTCGCACCAATTCTGCGCATCACCGTTTACCAGGATCCTTCCGTCCCGCCGGATCTTACGTATCCGATGGAGAACGAAAAAACCGTTTCTGCGGCGGAAGAAAAGAATCTGCCCCTTTTTGAATGTATCGGCTTTTTGTAGGAGTACCGTATCCCTTCCGTCTTTCAGAAAAGGAAGCATACTGGAGCCGGTCACAATCATCGGGATCACCGCACCGCTGCTCAGCAGTTCCAGCAGATTATTCCCGTCTTTGAAGGCATCCAGCGTTTTTATGGATAATGTATCTGTCATATCAGTAAAATAACGACGGGACTGTCATACGGAAAAATACGACAGTCCGTCTTGTGTGTGAATTATTTGTCTGCGGAAGAGGAATTGGAATGTCTCTTTCTGCGTGTGAAAACACTTCGTCTATGTTTATGACTGCCGTAACCGTAGGAACTGCCATAACCGTATCCGTAGCCATAACCGTAACCATAGCCATACCCGTAACGTCCGTAGTGCTTGCCGTAACCGTATCCGTAGCCGGAAATACCGGTCTGCATACCGTTCAGAATACAGCCGAGGATTTCAACACCGGAAGTCTGCAGGGTATCCATAACGGAAATAATGCGGGAAGTACGGATGGTGTCAGGCTTGATGACCACAACAGCGGCATCGGCAACCTGAGCGACAACAGCCGGCTCGGATGTGATACCGAGAGGGGAAGTATCCACAATGATGTAATCATAACGGGAACGGAGCTGTTCAAACAGATTGGTAAGGTTTTCTATCTCCAGAAACTTCCACATGGAATGGGCGGAAGAATTGAAGTTCAGCACGGAAAGAGAAATGCTGGATCTGATCTGCAGATGGGAGATCTTGCCCACTTTGTCGGATTCAGAGGGAACATCATTGACTTTCAGACCGAATCTGCCGCCAACATTGGGATTGCGTACATCCGCATCCACGATAATAACCTGCTTGTTCATCATAGCCAGAGACAGGGCAAGGTTGGTGGAAACAGAAGTTTTACCTTCACCGGGGGCAACACTGGTAACCATAATAACCTGAGGATTTTTCGGCAGATTCATCAGTGAATTCCGCAATGCCCGGAAGGATTCGAGATACGCATCGCCGATCAGCGGATTGGTCAGCAGAATCGAGCGGTTAATCTCCTTATTGTGTTTTTTGAAGGAAACAACGGGCAGGACCCCGAGACAATTCTGATTCAGCAGACTCTTTACATCCCCGGGAGAACGGACGGTCTGCCGCAGAAAAGCATAGACCAGTACCCAGATCATTCCAAGAGCAAAACCGATGGCAAGCCCTTTTACGATGTCAGAACGGTAAGCAAACTGATTGGAGGGAACCGTCGGAATGACCGGCTCGGTCAGAATGTGCAGGTCCGTATTCCCGATAACATATTGGGCAACTACGGGATAATTCTTGATAACGGACTGAAGAACATCGTAGGTAACCTGGGGATCATAACCGGTAGCCGTAATGGTAAACATATTCGTACCGGAAACAGAGGACGCCGAAAGGGAACAGGGGAAATAGCTCAGCCCCAGATCATTGCAGATAATATCCTGCAGAATATTGCTGCGGATAATATTCGGAAAACTGTTGGAAAGCTGGGTGGCAGTGGAACGGTCGTAGGAAAAGGAATAGGAAGTGATCCCCATGTTTCCGGAACCGACCTGCTGTGTCTGTACCGTAAAGGTAACGGAGGACTGATATACGGGCGTGAAATGCACATAGCTGCGGTAGAATAAAATACCGGCAACCAGAACGGCAAGGATCACACAGACCCACCAGAACTTCAGAAACGATTCCAGAACTCTTGAAAGATCCAGAAGCTGATTCTGGTTCTGCTCCGCAGAGGAATTTTTGTTTTCGTTTTCGTTATGTACTGTACTCATTGCTAAAACCACCGTTGGTTAAGTAGATTGGTTGGATGAACTGTCCTTGTGTTCGGCGTATTTACTGTAGCTGCTGTAGGAATGATAGGAACCGTAGTAGTTATGCCGACCGTAATGGGTGCCGTAATAACCACTTTCATCAAGACCGAACTGACCGAGCATGGAAAACTCTGTATGTACATCGTTCAGAATGCAGCCGGCAAAACCGTCGGAGTTTTCTTTCAGGGAAAGCACGGCGTCATTGATGGCAGCTGTGTAAACAAAGTCGGTACGGACGACCAGAAGGGAACGGTCAGCCAGATGAATAAGTCCTGTTACGTCAGCGGCAACGGAAAGCGGCGGGGTGTCAATAATGATATAATCGTAGCAGTCCAGACCGCGCAGATACTGGAAGATGGTATTTACATGATCGGAATAGATCCAGTTTACATAATCGTTGTGACTCTTCTTGTTAAGCCCCAGATCAAGACCGGTCTGTTTGTAGGAATAGAACGGGAAGTTCTCCAGAGAAACCGTACCGTCAAGAAGCGTGGCAAGATCCGGCAGATCGTGATCCCACAGATCGAAGATCTTACTCAGTGCCGGTTTCTTGAAGTCCATGTCCAGAAGCAATACGCGGCTGTTCCGTTGTGCAAGGGACAGGGCAATATTGGCAGCAGTCGTGGATTTACCTTCGTTTTCCGCCAGACTTGTAATCAGAAATACCTTAGCCTTATTGTTGCGGCGCAGGTACTCGAATTTTGTGGCGATCTTATGATAATCTTCCGTGAATCGGAAAGATGCATGGGCATTGGATATCAGCAGCGATGCTTTCTTTCCGCGCAGACGGTCTTTCAGAGAAAGATGGGAATGCTCATGACGTACAACACCAAACAGCTTGGCATCTACATCCTTACGGAAGATATGCTCGTCTTTAACAGTATCCCGCATAACGGAAAGATAAATAATAAGGAAAGCCGTTACCAGAACACAGCCGAGAACGGCAAGGTTCCGATTCTGCAGGGAAATGTGATTGGAGGGTGCAAGAGGCAGATTGGGAGAGCGCATGATCTCGATCACAGAGTCGGCAAACACGGAATCGGAAATGTTGGGATAGATCTCCAGAATGGCACAAAGCTCATTGTAAGACATTTCCGGCGAAGAGGAAGTCACACTCACCGTGAAAATATTGGTGTTGGGCAGTACGGATGAGGAAACGGAACCTACGAAACGGTCATTGCCCAGATGATCTGCGGCACAAGCCTTCATGGTAGGCTGAACGAAAACTTCCGTAAAGATCTTTGCCATTTCCGAAGAGGAACTGAGATTCGTATAGGAATAGGCAGCGGAATTCTTCAGATTGACAAGCAGGGTAGCGGTGCTTGTATACATGGGCGTATACATACTGCCGTTCCAGATGGAGACCGACATAAATCCGATCAGTGCCGCCAGCAGGATAACCCAGAGGTTTTTGACAAGATCCCGCAGTACGCTGAAAGGTTCAATATGAATACTGCTTATATTCGGAGACTGATTCATAAAAATACCACCAAATCAAAGAAATATTGCTTGAAATGCAAATGTATTATTCTTCCACAATAACGGTCAGAATTGCGTGTCCGCGTCTTTCGGAAGAATCCGTGACACGGTAATGGACTTCATACATACCGGCTTTTAGGGTGTTCAGATTGGTATCCAGCTGAACATCGGCGGAAATATCATTGCCGGCAGAATCAAGGGCGGAGAGCAGATTGGCATGGGGATCAAAAGAATCGCCGGCTTTCAGATACAGCATATAATGCTCCAGTTCGATAACGGGCGCGGAAAGATGCATTTCCTCAATATACACGGGAAGCTGAATAAGGATCATATCTCCTTTGCTGTTGGTGACCTCGGCGGAAATGTAATTCACACCGGCTACGTTGGAGGTATATTCGTTGGCAGTAATGATCACCTTGTCACTGATATCTCCGTCAATGGAGTCCATCGCACCCAGAAGACCGCGGATATTGATATTCTGGGAGATCCCGAATACCAGAGAACCGGTAAGGGTGAAACGCGGCGGCGTGTAGTCGGTGTAAACGATCTTACGGGAAGCGGAAACTGCATGATTGTCTCCATCGCAGACAGCATATACCACAACGGACTCGCCTGGATTGGTGAAGCGGGAAATGGACTCAACGATGATTTTGTGGGAAATGTCCCCGTCTTTTTCATCATAAGCCGTAACACCTTCCAGCAGATCTGTATCGGTGGCACTGATAGAAACATTCAGCACCTCATTTTCGATGGTGATAACGGGATAGGACTGGTCCGCACCGCGCTGCTGAATGTGGAAGAAAACAAACAGACACAGAACGATAACGAACAGGGCAGCAACAGTGATACGTAGGATCCTCATTTTAGAAAACTCCTGAAATAACAAATATCGGGTAGAGAATTAAGTCAAGTATTGTAGGGATAGACCGTCTGATCCCGCAGAACTGCAAGAGGATTGGCAGAGAACAGATGATCCGCATAGGAATGCGAGTAATGGAGACTGACATACTCATGTACATCCTGCAGGGGCGGCGTACGGCGAAACGGACTGTGGGCATCACTGGCAACAAAATCCGCCAGCCTTTCTTCCAGCATGAAGTCGGCAATCTGCTGTACATCATACCCGAAAGCACCCTTGATACTGCCTTTGTTGACCTGAAGAAAAGCACCGTATTCCTTCAGCTGAAGCAGAACACCGTAATCTTCCCAGACAAACTCATATCGTTCCGGATGCGCCACAATCGGCGTAAAACCGGCGGAACGAAGGGCATCCAGTGCCGAAAAAACAATCCGCGTGTCCTCATAAGGGTCAAATTCCACAAGCGTATATTTCGACTGATTGAGTGTAAATAACTCTCCGTTCTCCAGTGCGCCGACAGTACTGCGGAACTGCTGATCCAGAAAAATTTCCTGACCCAGTGCCAATTTCAACCGCAGCTTTCTTTCAGTAATTCCGGCGGAAACCATCCGGAAAACGGAAAGAATATCTTCTTTATTATATAAGTGACCCGGCAGACAGTGGGGAGTACAGACGATCCCGCCCGTGCTGTGGGAAACGGCAATTTCAGCCATATGGAATGTTTCATCCGCAGAGAAAGCACCGTCATCCAGTCCGGGCAGAATATGGCAGTGAATATCGTAATACAGCATGACCCGTCACGCACCCACAGTTTTATCGGAAGGAAGCGCAGCCGCGTCGACACGATGGAAAGTTGGCACGATCTCCATGAGCATTTTTTCCACTGCTTCGGAAGTCACAGCGGGATCATCCACCAGCGCACGAAGTTCGGCAAGCTGCTTTTCGAAAATTTCCAGATCCAGCGGAATATTCTTTCCGATAAAGATCTTCTTGTTGGGCGTCTTGTTCAGACCTTCTTCACTCATCAGAAGTTCTTCGTAAAGCTTTTCGCCGGGACGCAGACCGGTGTAGCGGATATTGATATCCTTGCCGAGGGTAAGCCCTGCAAGACGGATCATATTCTTAGCCAGATCATCAATCTTCACAGCCTTGCCCATGTCCAGTACAAAGGTCTCACCACCACCGGCCATAGCACCGGCAGTAAGAACCAGCTGGCTGGCTTCGGAGATGGTCATGAAATAACGGATAATATCGGGATGGGTCACAGTAACATCCTGTCTGTTCTCGATCTGCTTTTTGAACAGGGGAATTACAGAACCGTTGGAACCCAGTACATTGCCGAATCGTACAGCAGTAAAACGAGTATCGGGAGAAATGCTGTCGGCATACTGAATGATCATTTCACACATACGCTTGGTGGCACCCATGATATTGGTGGGATTGACCGCCTTGTCCGTGGAGATCAGTACCATGACCTGAACACCGGTGCGTCTTGCAGCCATAACCGTGTTGAATGTACCGAATACATTGTTCTTGACAGCCTCATCGGGTACCTGTTCCATCAGCGGAACGTGCTTATGTGCAGCGGCATGAAAAACGATTTCCGGCTTTTCCGCATCAAAAATCGCATTGATCTTATTTACATCACATACTGTGGCGATATACACTTCAATATTCAGACTGTCACCGTACTTACTGATCAGTTCCTGCTGAATATCGTAAGCATTGTTTTCGTACACATCCACCAGTACAAGCCGCTCCGGTTCGTTGGCAGCAACCTGCCGGCAGATTTCGGAACCGATGGAACCTCCGCCGCCCGTAATGAGAATACGCTTGCCTTTGATGAAAGCGGTAACATTGCTGTCAGCAACCTCCATGGGTTCACGACAGAGCAGTTCTTCAGGGGTAATATAGCGGAGACTGGTAATCAGACTGTTTGTATTGTGAATTTCTGAAATTACGGGAAGGGTCTTGAGAGTGCAGGATGTTTTCAGACATTCAGCCAGCACTTCGGAGCGTCTCTCCTGGGACAGAGAAGGAATAGCGAGATAAATAATATCAATCTGCTCGTTTTCACAGATCTCGGGAATCTCGGAGATCGTACCGAGAACACGGATACCGTGAAGGGTACGGCGAATCTTCTGATTGGAGTCATCCACAAATCCCACAGGCAGAAGATTGCAGTCAGGTGTGTACTTAATTTCTTCAAGCAGCCGGCATCCCGCAGCACCTGCACCGATGATCAGCAGCCGCTTGGAATCGGATGTATAGGAAGGCATGGACTTCTGGAGACAGATCTCGTGATAAATGATACGGGAAAGTACAATCATCGTGAGAAGGATCAGAATACTGAAAATATAGCAGGCAGCAGGCAGCTCGTTGCGGAACAGAAATACTGAAAATCCGAAGGAAATAATGCCCGCAAAAGCATGAACGGCGACAATATACAGATATTCATAGCTTCCCGCGTAACGCCAGATGATATTGTTGACTCTGAGCAGCAGAGAAAATACGGTATGTACGACCAAAGTAAACAATAACTCTGCTAAAAGCATCAGAGGGTCGTAGGGCAAATGATATGTGAGAATATGACATCCGTAAGAGAATGTACAGGCAAAAAGAATAAACAAAGAGTCCACCAGATGCAGAAGAATCTTCCGTCTGGGCGGTTTTTGATTGTGATAAAAATGTGTATTCATATGATATATACCGCGTCCTGAATAAATTGTCATAAATAATATAACTATGGCATTTTATGATTTATTATAGCACACTATATACGGTTTGTCAATAAATGTGGGGGAGAAACTGACGGCAGACACCACAGGTAAATTCAGTAAAACCGCAGAATGAATACTGTGAGAAATCACTGAAAATACTGTACACGGAGTTTTCTGCACTTACGGAAGCTTATTCGAAAAAGATAAACATGAATTGTTTGGACATATCATGTATAATGGTTAAGTCAACAAAAGGATAATAATCACAGAGCAAAAAGACAGAGAGGTGACATACATGACTATATGTGGTTATGCCAGGGTAAGTACCCGAGAACAGAATGAAGACAGACAGCTGATTGCATTGAAGGAAGCCGGTGTGGAAGAACAGAATATTTTTCTGGATAAACAGTCCGGAAAGGATTTTGCACGTCCGCAGTATAGGAAGCTTCTCAGAAAATTAAAAAAAGACGACCTACTTTTTATAAAAAGTATTGACCGTCTGGGAAGAAACTATGAAGAAATACAGCAGCAGTGGCGTATGCTGACAAAAGAGAAGGGAATAGATATCGTGGTGCTCGATATGCCCCTGTTGGATACCCGGCGCGGGAAAGACCTGATGGGAACATTCCTCAGCGATATTGTACTGCAGGTACTGTCCTTTGTGGCGGAAAACGAACGAACCAATATCCGACAGAGACAGGCGGAAGGGATCGCGGCAGCAAAAATCCGAGGTGTGAAATTCGGAAGACCGCCGAAACCTTTACCCGATGGATTTCAGTCTGCTTTTCGAAGGTGGAAATGTGGTGAGATCACATGCACAGCGGCGGCAAGGGAATGCGGTATGCCGCTTACCACATTTCGCTACCGTGCGGAAATTTATGAAACTGCGGAAAAGTAAAATACAGAAGGAATTTGCAACATTGTGTACTTTATTGTAGAAAACAGTCCATAGTTATACATATAATTATCATACCACAAGTCTCGATTAATTTCAATAGTAAATCAATATATTTTTCTTATTTTTTTAATATAAGTGAATCCCCTAAATGTGTTCCCAAACAGAATTACGGTCGGAACTGAGATAGGGGATTCACTTTTTTGATCGTTGATTTAGCTTGCAATAAAGTACACATTTTTGTAGGCAGTCCGCAAGAGGTCTTGTGATAGGGGGACTGAGAATGAGCAAAACATCGGACCTCATAGGCAGACGATTCGGCAAACTGACAGTTCTCGCCAAAACAGGAGAGCAGGAAGACCGTTACTGGACATGGCAATGCCGATGTGACTGCGGAAAAGAAATAATAGTAAATACCAAACGCCTGACAAGAGGGACGATAACCGACTGTGGGTGCGGAAAAAGGCTGCAGATTTCTCCGGGACCCATACCGGAAGACCTTACCGGCAGAAGATACGGCAAATTGACTGTAACGCATCTGGCAAAACAACTGGAATCGGGAAAAACAAGTTGGTTCTGTCAGTGTGACTGCGGAAACCAGTGTGTCGTAACCGCATATTCTCTCCACTATAGTAAACGCAAAAGCTGCGGATGTCTGCACAGAGAAGCCGAAACAGGAAATACAGTTGATCTGACAGGACGGATATTCGGCAGACTGACCGTTTTGGAATCCGTAAAACCGCCGGGAAAGGAAGGCACCATACTCTGGCGATGTCGATGTACCTGCGGGACGGAGATCCGGGTGTCCGGAGACAGTCTTACAGGCGGTCTGTATCATAGCTGCGGATGTATCAGACAAGAGCGTCAGGAGAACCTGCATGATACAATGACATACGTTGAGAATACCTGCCTGGAAGTGTTGGAACACCGTAAATCACGTTCAGACAATACCAGCGGATTCCGCGGCGTATCCAAAGGACCGGATGGAAAATGGATGGTCACCATCGGCATGCAGAATAAACGGTACTATATCGGATTGTTCAGAGATTTCGATGATGCAGTGAGAGCACGCCTGCGCATCGAAGAAGCACTGCACGACGGTTTTGTAGAAGCCTACCAGACCTGGCAGATTCACGCAGAAGCAGATAAGTTCTGGGCAGACGAGAATCCATTCTACTTTAACGTAGCAAAAAACGGACACGATTTCTGTATCGATACTGTGTTTGGAAGTTCGACGATCCGAGCGATTTAAGGAAGAATGGAGAAAAGAAATCATAAAATCGCTGTTGAATTCACTGGATACACCAGAATATGTTCCACTCAGTTTTAAATATTGAAGGAGAAAATGAGGAATATATGAGAATCAATGATCAATTTATCCTGCGGACGATCGCTGATGAAAATCTTCTGATTCCGGTTGGTGATGCTGCAATTCATGTTAAAGGGTTGATAGCTTTGTCGGAAAGCGCCGTTTTGCTCTACAATAAACTGAAAAACGGCTGCACAAGAGAGGAATTGGTTTCCGCTCTGACCTCTGAATATAAAGTCTCGGAGGAGGAAGCAGTTGAGGACACCGAGACCTTTCTGAACCAGCTGCGTCAAATGAAGATACTTATTGAAGAATGAAAAAACAAAAACAGAAACACAGAAAAGAGAGTCGCGCGGAACATTTGGGATTTCTTGCGATACTGGCAGTTTTGTTCATTATACCGATCATCATGTTGGTTGTACTTGTGGATCCCATAAGCCGTGAAGCAGATAGTGGAAACAATGTACCTGTTGAGGATCTACAATCGCCAGAAACGGAGATCCCAGCTTCAGAATATTCCGAAACCATCAACGAATCTGAAACTGTCATGATTGATGATCCGATCGAATTTCCGATACGTCTGGAAAACGGTAAATTGGAGATCGAAAGAGTATTTCTGTACGATGGACTGAATCCTGACTGTAATAATAGTCAGGGAAACAGTATTACTGCACTGGAAGTGCGGAATCTTTCGACTGAATATCTTGAAAAAGGTTTGATCACCCTGGATTCTGATGAGGGTAAAACAATACACTTTGCAATCAGAGAACTTCCTGCCGGAAAAAGTGTTATGGTATTTTCCTCTGAAAATGCATCATCGTTAGTGGATACTGTATTCGGAAATATCAGATATGAAACCATTTTCGATCTAGAGGCATCCATGCATTCCGAGCAAATATCTATTTCAACAAAGGGGACGAGAATAACTCTGAAGAACAATACCGATGTTGATATAAATGAAATCGTTGTATACTGCCGTTCCGTACTGGAAGACCGGTATTTTGGCGGCATTACATATAATTATACTATCAATAGCTTACCCGCACATGGAACTGCAGAGTTTGAAGCCGTGGATTGCATCCTTGGCTTCGCTGAAGTAGTACGTGTTGAAATCAATAATTCTTAATTATAAGGAGAAAATGAATTGATGAAAAAATATGTTAAGCCTGAGCTGATTTATGAAAGCTTTGAAATGTCCCAGCAGATTGCATCTTGTGATTATGACTCCAAGGGTACTTTAATGGATGTCTCAAATTGTGGTTTCACCGGTTCTGATGGTTTCGGAGGTACAGTTACAATATTCAATGTTGGTAATGGAGTTTGCGTTACACAAGGTGAAGGATACTGTGAGCATGTTGCCTCTGGGAATTTATTTAATATATTCAATTCCTGATGTTGTATAGCTATTGGCTGGCTATTTCAGGAATTACGATTCAACTTGAGACCGATCACCCCATTGTCGAAAACGAAGAATTCCAACCATTTCGTCTAAAAAGAACTACAGCAGAAATTCGTGCAGTCTATTATGGAACAGACACATTTCTTCCAATATCAGAAAACATAATTGCAGCAGAACATTCTTTCAAGATCGTAGAAAACAAAGATGGGAATCTGAAGAAATATTTCTATGAGAGACATGATGATCCGCAATATTATGCTTCCGCAACATATGACTGGGCGAATGGACGGGTTTATGTGGATTATCTGAACTCCTACAATCGCTGTGTGTCGGAGATGCAGAATTGTTTCTATTTGCTGAACTTTGAGTCTATTCTTCTCCAACGAAACAAGCTGTGTTTTCACGCATCATGTATAGAAACATCCATTGGTGGAATTCTCTTTTCCGGTGTTTCCGGAATCGGTAAATCCACTCAGGCTGATTTATGGTGTAAGTATCGCGGTGCCCGGCAGATCAACGGAGACAGACCGATTCTCTCAAAAGAAAACGCTCAGTGGACGGCGTGGGGATCTCCTTATGCCGGCTCATCTAAAGTCCATGTGAATGCCAACTGTCCGATAAAAGCAATTATACTCCTCAAACAAGCTCCGGAATGTTCAATACATAAATTATCTTCCGGTGAAGCTTTCCGAGGAATATGGTCAGGTCTGACGGTTCATACCTGGGAGAAATCGTTTGTGGAAAAAGCAAGTGCCTTGGCTATTGACCTGATTTCCTCAGTTCCGGTATTTGCGTTCAGCTGTACGCCGGACGAACAGGCTGTTGATTATCTGGAACAAGCACTGCAAAAGGAGTTTTGCCTATGAATATTTCTGAAAACAAATCCTACAGAAGTTTGTCGGAATATCTTGCAGGTAAAGCAATTCATATGAAGGTCCCGTTGAGCGGTACATTTGAGTTAAGCCCCGTGTGTAACTTTTCCTGCCGGATGTGTTATATTCGTAAGAGTCAAAATGAAGTGCAGTTAAGTCCGCGCGGTATCTTGACATTGGAAGACTGGCTCAGGATAGCACGTGAAGCCCGAGACGCAGGAATGCTCTATCTGCTGCTGACCGGCGGAGAACCGCTGTTGTGGCAGGATTTCTGGAAACTGTATGAACAACTTATTGACATGGGTTTCCTGATATCCATCAATACCAATGGTTCTCTGATCGATGAGGATGCTGTCGCACGATTCCGAAAATGTCCACCGGAAAAGATAAACATTACACTTTACGGAGCAGGGAATGAAACCTATAACCGACTATGCGGTGTGGATGGCGTGTTTGACAGTGTTGACCGAGCGATTCGCAGTTTATCTGCCGCCGACCTGCCGGTGAAGATCAACTGTTCGGTAACACCTGAAAATGCTGCCGATCTTGAAAGTATCATTGCATATGCCAAGGGAATAGGTACAACGATCAGAACCGCGACCTATATGTTTCCGCCAATTCGGAGAGATCCTTCACGCTTTGGTGAAAATGAACGTCTGACACCGGAAGAATGTGCCCGATACAGAATGCGATATCTGGAGCTTGACCGAGGCGAACAGGCATATCAACAATATTTGCAAAATATTATCGATGGGTGTGTCGAACCGCCGGGACTTGATGAAGGATGTACCGATCCTGTGGACGGAAAGATCCGTTGTCGCGCAGGAAGGTCATCTTTCTGGATCACCTGGGACGGTTGGATGACCCCATGCGGGATGATGCCCGAACCGAAAACGGATTTGAAGAAGCAGTCTTTCGCGTCTGCCTGGAAAGCCGTTACGGATATGACCGATGTGCTGCGGCTCAGCGGCGTATGCAATTCATGTCCCAATATTGATGTATGCCACCCGTGTGCCGCAATCGCGTATGCGGAAACAGGTGAGGCATCTGGTATACCGATTTATATGTGTAAAGTTTCTCAGGAGATGAGAAAAATCGCCTGTGAAACTCTGCATGTAGATAAATAAGATCCTAAAAGGAGAATTATCATGAACATATTCAAAAAATCATTAGCACTGCTGTTGACGATGTGCATGATGTGCAGTGTGGTTCCGATGACTGTTTCGGCGACGGATACTGCAGATATCACGTCAGATATTACAGCAGATTCCGTCGTTGATGAGATTGACACATTTGATGTTATGACAACTTCGAATGATGAAATTTCTGCGGGGGAAG